>MEMA01000056.1 GCA_001767835.1 Alphaproteobacteria bacterium GWC2_42_16 | reverse complement strand
GTTTAACAGGCAGTAGTTAACACTAACCGCTTCGAGCGGTTCCTATTCAAACTCCCAGCTATGCTGGGAGTTATTGGCTTATTTTTTCTCAAGCCCTAAGTAGAGAACAGGTTTTCTGAAAAACAATAAAAAAACTCCCCATAAGCTGAACAAAGCTTTGAAGCTTTTATTTCAAGACATAGTAGCTAAGGGACCCAACTGCATAGCCTCGAATTTTAATGATAAACGATAAAAAATGATTGACTAAAAAATTTTCTGTGATATTTTCTTCATACGTTAATCTAACCTATGAGGTCATTTATGTCTCGGATTCAAAAAGTCAGTTCTTACCTTTTAGCCATTTTTAATTTTTTGCTTATTGTCTTGCCGCTTTTTTCATTAAGCATATGGTTGTTTATGGATGTTGAGCCTATTAAAAGCCTCATTGCAGAAGGTCTTCTTTTCTCTCCGGTGGAAACACCTGAAGGTACAATTAACATTTCAACAATTAAGTGGACACATCTTTCAAAATTCACCTCTTTTATGGCTATTCTCATAGGATTATTGCCGCTTCTCGCAGGTCTTTTTGTTTTAAAGGCTGTCTTTCGAAACTATCAAAAGGGAGAAATTTTTAATGCGTACAATGCTCGTCATTATAGATATTTAGGATGGATTTTTTTCCTGGATGCTTTCATTGCAGAACCTTTAAGTCATGCCTTAATGGTGCTTGCAGTTACTCTTTCTAACCCGCCAGGTCACCGCATTATTAGCATCACTTTTGGGTCTCCCAATATTGAAGCCCTTTTCTGTGGTATTTTAGTGATTGTTATTTCATGGATCATGGTGGAAGGGTACAAGCTTCAAGAAGAACAAAAATTGATCATCTGAGTGGAGGGTAAAAATGGGAATTATTGTTAATCTTGATGTGATGTTGGCAAAACGGAAAATGAAGCTCCAGGACTTAGCGGAAATAGTTGGGATCACAGTTCAAAATCTGTCCATATTAAAAACCGGAAAAGCAAAAGCTGTTCGTTTTTCAACCTTAGGGAATATTTGCGAAGCTTTGAATTGTCAACCTGGCGACATTCTAGAATTCCAGGATGAAAAATCCCGCGCTTCCTTCTTGCGAAATTAGGTGGACTCTATTATTTTTCATAGAGAAAAAGAAGGAGTGCTCGTGGAGCTCATCAAATACCAGGTCTTTGCTCTTTGCGGATTAAGTTTAGCCCTAGGCGGTTGTGCTACAACGCCTACGTATCGCGATGAATGCGTTCTAGGACAAACATGCGCTCCGGTAAAGGCAACAAGTCGCCCCTATCAAATTAAGGGGGTGTGGTATTATCCTCAGTCTCATTATGAGTATGATGAGGTAGGTGTTGCTTCTTACTATGGAGGAGGGGATATCTTCCATGGTAGGCCTACGGCAACCGGGGAACGCTTTGATATGAATGAGGTATCAGCGGCCCATAAGACTCTCCCGTTGCCTTGTATAGCGGAAGTGACGAATCTTGAAACTGGCCGACAAATTCAACTTAAAGTAAACGATCGAGGGCCTTTTATTGAAGGGCGCATTCTTGATGTGTCGCGGAGAACAGCTCAACTCCTAGGGTTTGAGAAAAAGGGAACGGCCAAAGTGCGGGTACGAACCCTTGTTCCAGAAAGCCTGGCTTTAAATAACCTTGAGCATCCGCAAGTTATGCTGGCTCAAAACAACCCCCCTCCTGCCCTTTTGCAATCGCCCTTACCTCCTATGAATGCCCTTCTTTATCCTCGCCTTCCCGACGACCTTTTTGAAAAAGAGGAAGAGGCGCCTGTTGTGATAAAAGCATCATATGAAACCTCGGAGCCACCTTTGCCTTCACGTGGTCTTTACGTTGACATTGGGGCCTATAGACAGGAAGAAGAGACGAAAGATTTGCTAAAAACTTTGAGCGATTTAACAAAATCGGAAGCAAAATCTATTCACAATAAGGGGATAAAGCCGTATGCTGTCAGAGTCGGGCCTTTTTCAAGTATGGCAGAGGCCAATCAAATACTTGATCAAGTGATCAATGCTGGGCATGGTATGGCAAGAATTGTGATTCAATAAAAGAGGACAACATGTTGAAATATTTTATCCTTTCATTTCTAACAGTTACAGGGGCAGTGTTTGCTATAGAAACACAAGCACCACAAGTCTTTATGAAAGATTTTAATACAGGCGAAATTCTTCTTGAAAAAAATGCAGATCAGAAAATGGTTCCCTCATCCATGTCAAAGATTATGACAGTTCATCTTGTTTTTGAGCGCCTAAAGAGCGGCGATACTAAGCTTGATGATAAGCTTTATGTAAGTAAGGAAGCCTGGCAAAAGGAGGGGTCTCGCATGTTTGTTCAGGTGGACACCCAAGTGCCAGTTGAAGACTTGCTTAAAGGGGTTATCGTTCAATCAGGAAATGATGCTTGCGTTGTTCTTGCTGAAGGTCTAGGCGGAACAGAAGCGGCCTTCGCAGAAGAAATGACCCGCAAAGCCCATGAAATGGGAGCTGTGAATTCAACCTTTTTAAATACTACAGGCTTGCCTGATGAGGGGCACCTGACAACGGCACGAGATTTAGCGATTATTGCTGAAAGAACAATTCGTGATTTTCCTAAAGAATATGCCAAGTATTATGCTTTAAAAGACTATACCTATAACAATATCAAACAAGGCAACCGCAATACCCTTCTTTATAAAGATATGGGGGCGGATGGCATGAAAACGGGTCATACGGATGCAGGCGGTTATGGAATTGTTGCCACAGCAAAACAAGGAGATCGGCGCATTATTTTGGTTGTTAATGGCTTGCCAAAATCCAAGGATCGTGATCAAGAGGCAACGGCTCTTTTAAATTGGGGATTTAATTTCTTTAAAAATTATAAGGTTTATGGAAAGGGTGATGTGGTTGACGTCGCAGATGTGTGGAGTGGCGCTGAAAAGAAAGTCTCTTTGGTTTCTAATCAGGACATTATTTTTACCATGCCTCGGAGTAAGCAAAAGGAGTTGCAAGTAAAAATTTCCTATGATTCTCCTCTCTCGGCGCCTCTTAAGGCCGGAGATAAAGTGGGGACGATTGAAGTGACGGTTCCCGACAAAGGAGTCAAAAGCTTTCCTCTTTGCGTTGCCAAGGATGTCCCTCAAGCTGGCTTTTTTCAGAGGATTAGAAATTCTTTCTATTATCTTCTCTGGGGTAAACATAGTTCATGAAGTTGCATAAAGCGCCTTTTATAACCTTTGAAGGAGGGGAAGGCTCAGGAAAATCAACACAAATTCACATTTTGTTTGAGCGTCTTTTGCAAATGGATATCGATGTTGTTCAATATCGTGAGCCCGGGGGAACAAAGGGAGCCGAAGAAATTCGCAGTCTTCTATTTGAGGGAGAGCAAGAGCGTTGGAGCCCCACAAGCGAAGCTCTTTTATTAAGTGCGGCGCGAGCTGATTTAATTCAAAAAAAAATTCTTCCCGCATTAGAAGGAAATACATGGGTTCTATGTGATCGTTATGCAGACTCAACCTTAGCTTACCAGGGCTTTGGACATGAATTGGGAGAAAAACCAATTAAAGAGTTAAATCGCTTTACAATAGGGGATTTAGAGCCAGACCTAACTTTTGTTTTTCAAATCAATGCAGAAATCGGCCTTCAACGAGTAGCAGATCGAAAGACACACACCGATCGTTTTGAGCGTAACGATATCCTCTTTCATCAACGCGTTCAAAAGGGATATGACGAGATTTTAAAAAAGAACCCACAAAGATGTATACCGATCAATGCCTTGTTGGATATTGATCGGATTTCACAACTTATTTTTGATGAAGTAATGAAGCGTTTTAAAGACAGAATTTGATTAAATCCAAAAGTACTGTTGCAAAAGTCAAAAAAATATCCTACGTAATATTTAATATTATTTTAGGATATTAGATATGAATATTAAATATATTTTTCAAGTTATTTTTTGCTTAACCCTTTTCTCAATAGGTGGCTTTGTAGCTAACAATGAGGCTTTTGGAATGGAAGAGCCTCCAGTTTCAATCACTCCTCTACGGCAAAACTTTACAATCAATTTTCTGTGGATAAATGAAAATGATGACAATAAAAAGGCCAATTCCTCGATTTTTCCTAAAGAGAAAGCAGTAGATTGTCTTCGCGGCATGATAGGTTTTCGTTTAGCGAATCCAGAGGCTGAAATGGTTTTATGGTACGATGAAACCCTGACATCACAGCAAGCAGTAGACAATAGTAGAAAGATAGTAAATCGGTCAGGGATAACAATGCGTAATATTAGAGACATAGATCTCGTTAAGAGCCATGCCGTGGCTTTTGACTCAGCAAGACCCCTGTATTTTAGGGTTGATTTAGCTCGGGCAGTTGTTGCTTATCATGTTCTTAAAGAGGAGCGTGACACAAGGGATTTTGTTTGTAGTGATTTTGATATAACGCCTATTGATTGTGGCCTTCTTGTGGAGAAGCATGACAAGGAGTTATCGGAATTTGGAATGCTCTTGTTAAAGGGAAAGTATACACATGATACTGGATATATCCTTCAATATGAAAATAGCTTTCAAGTCCTAAGAAGGTCTGATCAGCTTTTACAGTCCTTATATGATGGCCTGATTTATCCAGCCCTTTCATTAGGATGTAGTGTGTCTATACAACAGGAATTAACTACTGATACAATGGATGAATTTGTTTATGAACATTACTCAGATGTTTTTCTCTTATCTTATGGAAACAAAAAAGTTCTTGAACCTGTTCTTTTTGATATAGTTAAACGAACGAAAAATAAGCTCGATTTTAACCGCCCTCACTATGGATTAGGAAAAAAGCTATACACACTATTGCAGAATCCGAACAATAGATTCTGTCATCTAGCACAACTCAATATAAAGAATTTAGATTGGCCTTATATCAGAGTAGGACCAGGTGATGATGGTATCAGGATTTATTGGCCGTTAGTGGATCTGAACTACCCTCGAAGTCGTTATTGTTCCTCTTCTAAGGAGTGAGTAGAGAGCTAAATTTTGACCATTCCTCATTCCATTAGAGAATAGTCTCGACTTTTCCCCATTTGCGTGTAGAATAGTCACATGAACCGGGCACAGAAAAAGAATATCCTAAAGGATTTAGAGAAAAAAATTGTCCTTCTTGTTGGGCCACGGCAGTGCGGGAAAACGTGGCTTGCAAAAGACATTGCTCAAGATTTCCATACTCCTGTTTATCTTAATTATGATCAGCCTATGGATAGAAAGATTATGTTGGAGCAGGCTTGGCTTGAGACAACAGACCTTCTCATTTTAGATGAGCTCCATAAAATGCAGGGCTGGAAGAACTATCTTAAAGGAGTCAATGATACAAAGCCTCATTCTATGCGCCTTCTTGTGATGGGAAGTGCAAGGCTTGATATTTTTGATAGGCTCGGCGACTCTCTTGCGGGACGCTATTTTCGCCATCGCTTACTTCCTATTTCTTTGGCTGAACTTAAGCAGGTGAATCAGCCCTTAGATATTCATAAGCTTTTAGAAAGGGGAGGGTTTCCGGAGGCGTATCTAGCAGAAAATGACGTAGAAGCTAATCGTTGGAGGCTTCAATATATCAATAGCATGCTCAGTACGGATATTTTTGAAGTTGATAAAATTCATAATGCGCGAGCGATGCAGCTTGTTTTTAATTTATTAAAGAGCAGGGTTGGCTCTCCAATTTCCTATCAATCTTTAGCTGAAGATGTGGCTGTGTCACCGACAACTATTAAAAAATACATTCAAATTCTTGAGGCTTTATTTATCGTTTTTGCGATACAGCCTTATTCAAAGAATATTGCGCGGAGCCTTTTAAAAGAGCCCAAAATTTATTTTTTTGACACGGGGCTTGTTCAAGGGGATGACGGGGTTATATTTGAAAATATGGTGGCCTTGAGTTTGCTGAAGCATGTTTATGCCAAAGTCGATCTACAAGCCGAAAATTATAGGTTGCATTATTTAAGGACAAAAGATGGTTTGGAAGTTGATTTTGCTCTTGTGCGTGAAAATATCATTGAATCCATAATAGAAGCAAAACTTTCGGAATCAACTCCAACAAAGGCCTTAAAAAAATTCCATGAGCGATATGGGTATCCAGCTATTCAATTAGTTAAGGCCTTGCGAAACGAGCATAAACAAGAAGACATCAACATCTTAAAGGCTGAGAAATTTTTATCAGATTTGTTTTTATAATGATCTGTTGTTAAACTGCGGGACCCAGGCAGGGAAGTGAAAGGTTACTAAATTTTAAGATATTTATGGTATTGTTATGTAAAGTTAAGCGGAAAAAGCTTGCTTATGTTCAACAAGGAAAGGAAAATTAACATGAAAATAAAAGTACACAAAAGACATTACCTTATGCAACTCGCAATAGGAGTCGCTCTTTTAAGTTTAGGGAGTAACGCATGGGGTGGTGAGTGGATGTGGATTATGCCACCGGACGCAGAGGAACTAAGTAATATGAAGTGGACCTGGAGTGGACCACAAAAAAGCGAGTACACCAATTACACTTGGCAAGATAAAGCTACATTGTCGTATACTGACAAAAACGGAAGAGAGTGGTCGGGTGATCTTGGTGTGTACTCTTATCAAAAAAAGAAGATAGAAGGTAACCCTAGCCCAGCATCCCTTGCTTCCCAGCCACCCACATTAGTAGTGTCTAGTTCCGGCCTATGGGCAACTTATGTGGTTGCACCGCTATGGCCAGAATCTCCGTGGATTCCAGGCGTTCTTCAAATTCTTTTTAAACCCAACTATTATGATTCTCTCTGTAAAGTTGAGTTGAATGAACAGTATAAAAAATATGGATTTCATTGTCCAAGTAAATAATTTTTCTTCAAGTATGGCTTGAGGAAATGAAAGGCGAGAAAAGGAGCCTTATCATTTCCTTAGGTCATTTAACATGGGGCAATTGTTGATCTCTTTGAAGGCTGAGAAATTTCTGTCAGATTTGTTTTTGTAATGGCTCTTATGATCATAATATTGTAACAATTTACGTATGCTAACACCTCGTGAAAATTTACATCTTTTTGGTCACCATGAAGCCCGAGACTTTTTTCTAAAAGCCTTTCATTCCGATCGTTTTTTCCATGGGTGGATTCTTTCAGGACCCTTTGGGGTTGGGAAAGCGACATTTGCCTATCATATGGCTCGTTATATTCTTTCAGGGCGTAAGGATGGCAATACGATTTTTACAGAAAATGATCCCCTCCATTGTCGTATTAAGGCTCAAAGCCACGCGGATTTTCGAGTCATCGAGGGGGGGGAAGGCGGCGAGATTGGAATTGAGCCTATTCGGAACCTCAATTCTTTCATGAGTCAAACCACCTTTGAGGGAGGGTGGCGTGTTGTCCTCATAGATGGCGTTGAGAAGTTGAATCGCAATGCGGCAAATGCTTTATTGAAGCGCTTGGAAGAGCCATCCGCAAAGACGGTTTTCTTTCTTGTGACGTGCAGCCTTAGGTCCTTGTTTCCCACCATACGATCACGCTGTCAAGTTCTGCCTTTCCTTCCTTTAGAAGAAGACCATCTGAAGGCGATTCTCACCTCTCAAAAGCTTCATTTGCCAAGCTTTTTCCATATTGTGCAAGGGAGCCCAGGACGTCTGATTCGTTTGATAGAAGGGAAAGGAGAAGAGCTTTTTCACAGCCTTACAAAGGTGTTGGAGGGGGCTTCTATCCCAGACTTTATCCAGACACATATGGGAGAGGAGGGGGCCTTTGAGATTATTGAGGACCTTTTGAGGAATTACCTTCATACCCACCTTGTGGAAAAAGCGGAGGGGCGCCCTTCTTTTTTTGAGAAAGTATCCTTGGAAGAGGCCTTGGAAATTCATAATAAGGCTACCCATTTGTTAGATCAGTGCAAACGGGCTCAGCTTGATAAAAAAATAACCTTAAATTGCGTTTTGGACCATTTGAAGCTAGCATAACACAATGACAACACGCTACATCACAACACCGATCTATTACCTCAATGGAGAACCACATCTAGGCCATGTCTACACCACCATAGCTGGGGATGTGCTTGCGCGTTATTGGCGCTTGGCAGGAGCTCAAGTCAAATTTCTGACAGGAACGGATGAGCATGGCCAGAAAGTAGCCCAAGCGGCAGCTCTTGCTGGGGAGAGTCCCCAAGCCTATACAGATCGATTAGCCAAGCTTTTCTTTGAGATGTGCCGCAAAATTAATGCTTCTGAAGATATCTTCATCCGCACCACAGAAAAACGCCATCATGAGGCCGCAAAAGCCTTGTGGACAAAGCTTGAAGATGCGGGGCACATCTACAAAAGTTCCTATAAGGGATGGTATGCTGTTCGTGATGAAGCCTATTATGAGGAGTCGGAAATCGTTGAAGGGAAAGCTCCTACAGGAGCGCCTGTGGAATGGATGGAGGAAGCCTCTTATTTTTTTAAGCTTTCCGCCTGGGAGCGTCCGCTCCTTGATTATTATGAAGCCAATCCCGATGCCATTGCTCCCATAGGGCGCCGCAACGAGGTTATCAGTTTTATTAAGAGTGGGTTGAGGGATCTTTCCATCTCGCGTACAAAGTTTTCTTGGGGAGTCGCAGTTCCTTCCGATCCCGAGCATGTGATGTATGTCTGGATTGACGCACTTACAAACTATATTACAGCCCTTGGCTATCCCAACATAAAAAGCGAAGACTTCAAAATTTTTTGGCCTGAATCCATTCATCTGATTGGAAAAGATATTTTGCGCTTTCATGCTGTCTATTGGCCCGCCTTTCTCATGGCAGCGGGTCTCGAGCCGCCGCATCGAATTTTCGCTCATGGATGGTGGACTTGTGATGGGAAAAAGATGTCCAAATCCTTGGGGAATGTGGTGAATCCCTTTGAACTGATTAATGCCTATGGCCTTGACCAAGTGCGGTATTTTTTGATGCGTGAGATTCCCTTTGGACAAGATGGTGATTATTCGGATACGGCCATAACTCAGCGCATCAACAGCGATTTGGCCAATGATTTAGGAAACCTGGTTCAAAGGGTTTTATCCTTTATCTACAAAAATGTAGAAGCCAAAATTCCAGAGCCAGAGGAGCTTTTAGGTGAGGATCGAGAGATGCTTGCAAAAGCTGCGGCTCTTCATGATTTGTTGCGTGAGGATATGGAGGGTCAAGCCCTTCAAGGCTATTGTCAACATATATGGGAGGTAATAAGAGAAGCTAATCGTTATGTCGATGCCCAAAAACCCTGGTCTTTCAAAAAGTCAGAAAATCCAAAAGATTTGGCTCGTATGAACACAATCCTCTATGTTCTTGTAGAAGTCATACGACATGTGGCTATTTATGTTCAGCCTCTAATGCCGGCATCCGCCTCAAAAATTCTGGATCAATTGGGACAATCAGAGCGTACTTTTGAGGCCCTCAAAACGCCCCTTAAGTCGGGTACTTCCTTATCTGAACCCCACGGATTATTTCCAAGACGGGAACTTTGATTCTCACCTCATATATATGTGAGATTGTGTGAGAAAAGGTCAAAAGATTCAAAGCTATGCGATTTAGTTCAAGCTCCTAGGCAGCCAATTTTTCTACGCCTGGCAGTTGAATCATTTGAATTAATTTTCGTAATTCTTGTTTGGCGGAAACATGGCAGAAGTTTTTAGCAGCGAGAGAAGTTAAAAGCATGTTGTGTCATGGAGGCATTTGTCAAAGCGTCACGCATGGCGTTCCCTTGGTTGTCTCTTATGAAAAAGAAGGGCAGCCCTGCATAAAGGGGGCCCTCTTAGTTCATTTGGAGCCCAGCCAAAGAGCTTGCCCTGAAGCGCGTCTGACCTTGGACTGGTATGATATTTGGAAAGCAGGAGGATATGCTCTATGGCTTAATGAAAAAGGACAACACCTTGAAAAAGTTCGTGAACACCAGGGCTTGCGCCCTTGGACAGGAAAAGCCATCCACAAGAGGGATCGACCTTAAAGCAAACCCTAGGAGCTCATGCCTTTTTCCTATCTGGGAGTTTGAGAACGGGTGCCTCGTGTGCAAATGAGGGGGGTATGAAAGTTAAAAGT
>MEMA01000055.1:24442-60503 GCA_001767835.1 Alphaproteobacteria bacterium GWC2_42_16 | reverse complement strand
GGGAAGCCCTGCTCGACCAATATCAGAATAATAGGGAGAAAATTCCTTATGTAACCGCTCCCAATCCATCAACTTCGTCAGACGACTGAGGGGATGATTTAAATCGATGATTTGATCCAACCGATTACGAAATAGGTCCTGCTGACCGAAATCAATTTGTTGTTTGGGGCGCATATTTTCCATTCCATTTTGCAAGATTCTAATCAAAATCATAGAAAAATCTGGCGTTTTTTAAAAGAGAAAAATACCAAAAAATCTATTGGTTTTAATATGTTATGGACTTTTTAACGGTCGACTATAGCGTTTCATAAAAACATTCACATTAATTTATACTAAAAAATGGATTGCTTCCCACTCGCTACACTCGTGGTCGCAATGACGAAAGGGATTATACTGTGCGCCTGCTTACGATCGTCATCGCGAGCCCCCGTAGGGGGCGTGGCGATCCAAAAAATCCACAGGGAATACTTGTTTAGGTTTTTATGAAACGCTATACTAGATATGCTCTAGCTTTAACGAAGATCAACTTTCTTCTTTCTCACCCGTACATAAGTGGCCCCTGCCCCGCCGTGATTCGGCTTTGCTGGATGGCTATAAGCTGTGACAAGATGCCTTAAGGGAGTTTCTTTAAGCCAACGAGGGAGCTCGCCCCTCATTGTAGTATTATCATCGCTTAAAGAGCCTTTCCCCGTAATCACAAGCACAACACGAAGATAGTTGTTTTGACAGTGGTGTAAAAATCGTTCAAGAGCTTCATACCCTTGATTTAAACTCATGCCATGCAGATCTAATTCCGCCTCAATCTGAAGACGACGCAGCTCTCGCCGTTGAAAGGGCTCAGAGATATCATTAGCCTTTGGTTGCCGCATCGGACGCTCAACAACACGATCTTGTGGCTGCGGGGCTCTAGCGTCAGATACCTCAGGAAGTTTTTTTGTCTTTGATAGGGGCTTGACATCTCCCAACTGGTTGAGCCAAAGACGAAGCTCTTCTGGACTGAGCCTTTGCTTCTTCACTTTTTTCCTCGATGATTTTTTAAGGCTTTTTCGCAAAGACCCAACTCCTTCCATTGACACCCCCGACACGCCACGTGAAAAGCCTCGAGCGTCATCTTATCTTTGATGCGTTGCTTTGCTTCAGCCCATGTTAAAACATCGCCTGGAGAGAGCTCCAAGGCCTGACAATGACGCTCATCAAGAGCGCGGATTTTTTCCTCTGTCCCACACATCCCTTCCTTATGGTGCGGACATACAGCACATATAGAATCCGAACCTGAGCTCACCTGAATAGGATGCTCTTCATTGTTTTGAAGAGTATCATTAATCTCCGTATAGTTTTCAACAAATTCTGGAGAGTATCCCATCCCCTCAAACCCAAGGGTACAGAGGAAATGATGGGGACGAAAGGAAAGACTCATCCTTTTCGATAAGATCTTACGATTTTCAAACCTGTACACAAAAGACCAGCCTTAATAATTCCTGGCACAATAAAGGGTAAAACACCAAAGGCGAGGGCATTGGTAAATCCAAAGAGGTAGGTTAGCCAACTAACACCACAGGCATAGAGAATCAAGGTGCCTACTATACAAAGTCCCATATCCGACTTCCATGAGCCCAAGGAAAACTTTTGCTTCAAGGTTGCCATAAAAAATGAGGCTAGAACAAAGCCAATAAGATAACCAAGCGTAGGCCCTCCCATGTATGTAAGTCCTCCTGAAAAGCCTGAGAGCATAGGGAAACCTGCAGCTGCCAGTCCCAACCAAACCAAGTGAGATTCAAGAGCACGTCGAGGGGTATAGGTTAAACCTACCAACATCACAGCAACTGTTTGGAGATTAATGGGAACAGGCTTTAAAGGAATTTCCACTTGGGAGGCTGCAAAAAGAAGAGCAACTCCTCCTAAGGTAAGCATAAGGTCACGTAAAGCCAAGGGTTTTGTTTTAACAGATGAAAGACTCTCCATTATTCTTCTCCTATAATAAATAACAGATCCTGAGAGGATGTACATTTTGGCAGAGGTTAAATTTTGATGCAAGAAAATTACGTCTGCGACTTAACACACAAATTGTTCATAAACCAAGGAAACTTTTCTGTGTTCGTCATTGAGAGGCCCCATAGGGGCCGCGGCAATCCAGGATATCAGCTACTTTCTAGATTGCTTTGTCGGGATTTCATCCCTCCTCGCAATGACAACAACCCATTGAAATTACAGCATTTTTAAAAATATCAGGTATTAAGCGTCCGCGGGTCAATTTCCTCTATTACATAAAATTTAATTTATCTTCCTTTATTCTTCATCCCACTCATTTAAAGACTTAAAGAGTCATTTTTTAAAGAAATGATAAAAATTTACGCTTTTTTAATAACATTCATATTTAATTATGAATAGAAGGCGGAAAATTTATCCGCAAAAAATAATGAAGAAGGGAGCATTACCATGGCAAGCTGGCAACACAAACTGGATCGTATTCGTCCCCCACGCGTCCAAATTACTTATGACGTTGAAACGGGAGGCGCCCTGCAAGCGTATGAACTTCCCTTCGTGATGGGAATTTTAGCTGATTTGGCAGGAACACCTTCAACGCCATTACCCCCTTTAAAGAAGAGAAAATTCATTGATATAGACCGGGATAACATTAATGATGTGATGGCTTCCTTAAATGCTCAGTTGCCTTTAAGGGTTCAAAATGTCTTGGGAGGGGCAGCACCAGATTTAAACGTTCTTTTGACCTTTCAATCCATGGATAATTTTGATCCTGCAGATATTGTTATGCAAGTCCCTCAGCTTAAAGATCTTTATAATCGAAGAATTTTGTTAAGCGACTTGATCTCTAAATTAGATGGCAATGATGGCCTAGACGCAGAATTAAGAAATATCATTGATAACCCCGATGTCCTCGCCCAACTTAAAAAAGAGCTTGGATCTGGAAATTAAAGGAATTTGAAAAGGGAGTTTACTCATGGCAGATAAGACAAAAAAGACACCAGCAAAAGCAACCCCAACGTCTACTCGAAGCCCTTCACAAGCCGGGGCTAGTTCCGGAGGACAAGGTGGCGGAGGGGGCGGAAGCAGTCTCTTAAATTCCATCATTCAAAATGGAAAACTTGCGCGTGATCCTTCTCAATTTGACAATGCAAAAAAAATGATTGCAGAATTTGTCAATCAAGTTGCAGCAGCCCCTGAGGGAAGTGTCGGAGATGATGTTTACTCATTTATTGTAAATCGCATTAGTCAGATCGATAACTCAATCTCTTTACAGATGGATCAAATTGTTCATCACCCTGACTTCCAACGGTTTGAAGGCTCCTGGAGGGGACTCTTTAAGCTTGTGATGGCAACTGAGACAAGTGAAAGCCTTAAGCTCAAGCTTTGGGTGATTACAAAGCAAGAGTTGTTTGATGACCTTGAAAGAGCGGTTGAATTTGACCAAAGCCAACTCTTTAAAAAGGTTTATGAACACCAATATGGTACCTATGGAGGAATTCCTTTCTCCTGTCTTGTTGGAGATTATGAATTTGGCCGTGGCCCTCAAGATGTAGAGCTTGCAACCCTTATTTCAAACGTGGCGGCTTGTGCTCATGCGCCATTCATTGCAGCAGCATCTCCTGAAATATTTAACTTTGATAGCTTTACAGAAATGAGCAATCCAAGGGATATGTCCAAGCTATTTGATGGAACGGATGCTATTAAGTGGAATAGTTTCCGTCAGACGGATGACTCCCGCTACTTCACGTTGACGCTTCCCCGTGTTTTGATGCGTTTGCCCTATGGTGAGGCCACGAATCCCGTGGAAGGCTTTGATTACGAGGAAGCAGTGGATGGCACTGATAACTCAAAATTCTGCTGGGGAAATTCAGCTTATGCCATGGCGCAAAATATTACGAATGCCTTTGCCCTTTATAAATGGACCGCTGCAATCCGCGGTGTTGAGGGCGGCGGCCTTGTGTCCGACCTTCCAGCGTTCACCTATAAAACTGCAGATGGAGATTTGACCGTAAAATGCCCAACAGAAACGGCTATTACGGACCGCCGTGAGAAAGAATTAAGCACTCTCGGGTTTATGGCTCTTTGTTATTGCAAAGACACAGATTATGCGGCTTTCTTTAGCTCGCAAACAACCCAATTGCCTAAAGAGTATGAGGATGACTTTGCCAATGCCAACTCGGCAATTTCAGCAAGACTTCCCTACATGCTTAACGCCTCCCGCTTTGCTCATTATATCAAAGCGATGATGCGAGACAAGATTGGGTCCTTTATGTCACGCCAAGAGGTTTCTCTCTTCCTGAATTCATGGATTGCGCAATATGTACTTCTTTCCGATGTGGCCCCTGAAACCGTTAAGGCCTCCTTTCCCTTAAGAGAAGCGCGCATAGATGTAACTGAGGATCCTAGTGATCCAGGAAGCTATACAGCTGTTGTTTTTCTAAGACCTTTCTTCCAACTTGAAGAACTCACGGCTTCCTTGCGACTGGTCACAACCTTGCCACAGCCTGTGGCGCGAGGATGAGATATGAGGGATTGATGGAACAACAAAATAAAATGAAAGGAACATAAAATGGCAGATAAACCAACGTCAATATCAGAAGCTGCGAATAGAGGCACAAGCAACTCAAACCTTTATGTCAACATTGCAGATAAAGGAACAGGAACCTTGGCAGGGGACACTGTGGATTCAAAGCTTGTCAAGGCCGATCGCCTTTTATCTTTTAGTGAACAAATGATTCGAGAAATCAATACGGCTGCTGAAAATAATTTGTTCTCTGCAGGAGAAATCGATGCAAGTTGGGTCTATATTGAGATTTTGCGAACGCAAGCTTCGATCTTTGCTCAAAATTCGTTTCTCCAGGGGAGTTGTATTGGTCCTATTAAAGTATTTCGAGCTGATACCATTAATGGTAAGTATACGGTGACAGAAGAAATTGATTATACTGATTGCTATATTACAAAAATCGAAACCACAGCCGTTTCTGAGGAAGGGAAAAAGCTGGATACACTTAAAATTTGGTTCCGCTTTACGGCAAGGACAGATACGCTCTTTTTCTTTGATCAAAATGGGAACGCTCAAGGTCAAGACGTTTCAACCGTCGACTTTACCAAAGGAACTCTTAAAGCCGCCGGTGGCGGCGGTGGTGGCGGACCAGCCCCCACCCCTCCTCCAGCCTAAGAAGCTTGTCCATAAGCAAACAAAGGCGATTCTTCACGAGTCGCCTTTTTTCTTTAGAAGCCATTCAAAAAATGGTAGGTTTAATTAAAGAGGCTTAGGGATGAGAGAATGAAAAAAAATAAGATACAGCGGGGGGTTCTTCCCCCTTTATTTGATAGAATTATTCAACCCAAAGGGGGAAAGGATTTTGAATCAGCCTTGCTTGACGCCAAAGGCCTTCAAGAGTCTATTATACGAGAACTTGGGCTTATGTTGAATACACGGTGCACTTTGAGAAAAGTTGTTTATGATGGTCATATTGAAGAGATTCCGCTTTTTGGGATGCCAGATTTTCTTGGACTTGAAGATTTTAGCGATTTTGACGCTTCAAATCCACAAGAGTGGCCGAAAACGGCCCTTGTGATAGAAACTGCCATTCGAGCCGCAGAGCCCCGCATCTCTAATGTTCACGTAAAAATAGATAAATATGATGCAGCAAGCCAGTCTCTTTCTGTGACGGTAACGGCCTCCCTCAGGGAAACAAAGTTGTTAAAAGAAATTCACTTTCCCTTGACTTTTCAACACAACTCAAAAGGAACAAAGGAAGCCGCGGCTTAAGATTTATCCCCCTCAAAGTTCAAAAGCTAAGGTGCGCTCAATTCCCTGAAGATCCTTCAATACAAAAAGGCGATGAAACCCTGCTTTTTGGAAAAGAGACGACACGCTGTGGGTTTGTCCCACACCAATTTCAAGGACAACCAACCCTTTAGGCGCCAAAAGAGGTGGGATTGCCTTTGCTAGAGATACATAGCTCTCAAGGCCATCTTCCCCTCCGAAAAGTGCTTGGGGGGGATCATACTCCCTTACCCCTCTCTCAAGAGTCTCTTTATCTCGAAGAGGAATATAAGGAGGGTTGCTGACAATGATGTCAAATTTTTTCTTAAGACCTTTGCCCCAGCTTGAGTTTTGAAACTGAGCACGTTTTGAAACACTGTTAAGCTCAGCATTGTACTGAGCCATGGAGAGGGCTCCACTCGCGATGTCTATGCCGAGACCAGAGGCGTTTTGAAACTCATGAAGAAGGGAAATTAAAAGGCACCCCGTGCCTGTGCCACAATCTAAAATCCGCCAGGAATCCTTCTTGTGCGCGCCCACCCACTTTAAAACGGCCTCAATAATCAGTTCTGATTCAGGTCGAGGATCAAGAGTGTGTTCATTCAAATGGAAAGGAAGACCCCAGAATTCGCGCATGCCCTTGAGGCGTGAGAGGGGCTCCCCCTTAAGGCGCCGTTGAAGCCAGGCGCGAATTTTCTCTTCTTCAGAAGAACTAGGTGTGTAGTTGGGATTTAAGGAGACAAAGCTTCCGTCACGGCTAATGGCTGCTCCTAAAAGCCATTTTGCCTCTTGAGGAGCTTCAGCAGCGAAGCCTGCTTTGGTTAAAGCCTCCGCAAGAACTTTCCTCCATTCAGAGAGGCTCATAGAAGGGACTTTGTTTTATAGGGATAATGGCATTCTTGGCGCACGGGGCATGTGGGACAAAGAGGTTTTCGCGCTTTACAAATATAGCGTCCATGAAGAACGAGCCAATGATGAGCTTTCAAAAGCCAGCGTGGAGGGATGCGTTTCATAAGCTGTTTTTCGACTTCAAGTGGCGTTTTGCCTTTGGCAAGGCCCGTCCGGTTTGATACACGAAAGATATGAGTATCTACCGCAATGACGGGCTCCTGAAAGACCGCATTCAACACCACATTAGCCGTTTTGCGTCCCACACCTGGCAAGGATTCGAGAGCCTTCAGATCGTTTGGAACCTGACCATCAAACTCCATGACAAGCTTTTGACAAAGGCCAAGGATGTTTTTAGCCTTAGAATTATAAAGACCAATGGTATTAATATATTTTTTAAGCCCGTCTTCTCCCAAGGCAAGCATTTTTTTAGGGGTATCTGCTATTTTAAACAGCACTTGCGTTGCTTTGTTGACACCCTTATCCGTTGTACGAGCTGAAAGAACAACGGCAACCAAGAGGGTAAAAGGGTTTGTTGAATAAAGCTCTCCTTTCGGATCAGGGTTTTGAGATGACAAATTTTCAAAGAATTTGTCAATCTCACCGGATGTCATAAGAGACGTCAAGAGGTCACCTCTAAAACGTCATCGATGGTGTAAAGACCATGAGCCTTTCCCCACAACCATCGGGAAGCCTCTATAGCACCTTGGGCATAAAGAGAGCGATCCAGAACACGATGGGTGAGGGTAATCATATCTTTTTCCCCAGCAAAGATAATGGCATGATCGCCGACAACACCGCCTCCTCTTAAAACAGCACATTCAATGGTGTGCGGAGGGCGGGGGGACTTTGAAGGATAAGGGGGGTGATTCTCATGGAAACGCTTATCTTCTTTAAGGACTTCAGCAAGAGAAAGGGCAGTCCCTGACGGAGCATCTGCCTTTTGACGGTGGTGCATTTCAAGAATGCTTATATCATAAGATGGGCCTAGCGCTTTTGATGCGACTTGAATGAATTTCTTTAAAAGAGCAATTCCAAAACTTAAATTGGGGGCCACTAAAATGGGAATATGACAAGAAGCTTCTTTCAAGGCAGCTTGGTGCTTGCTGGTTAACCCCGTCATACATGCAACAAGAGGCTTTTCTTGCGAGAGAGCTTCTGAGAGGTGATCCTCAAGTCCTTCGGGAAGGCTGAAATCAATAATAACCTGAGCGTCCTTAAAAGCGATTTCTGGGGAATCGGTAATCAAAAGATTCAACTGCTGAGCTCCAATGAGAATTCCTGCATCCTTTCCCACAAGAGGATTGCTAGGACGCGTCAAAACCCCCGCAATTTCAATCTCGGGATGGTTGGTAATTTCTTTAAGAGTCAACTGACCCATTCGTCCTGTTGCGCCTGCTACTGCAATCTTAAGCATAATCTTTCCTCACCTCTGTTAAATTCAGTTTTATTTCAACTTTTAAGGAGGCAAGAGGATCATGTTTTGCCATCTTTAAAGCCGGAACCTTAATCCCATGATACCGAACAAAAGTAGGGTCTGGCAATCGGGACATTTCCTGAAGATCACAAATTTCAATGACAAGGGAGAGAGGAACTCTGTCCTGAGAAGGGAAGGAGCAAAGTCCAACACCATAGACTTCTATAAGCCCCTTTAAAGAGAGTGGGCAATAGGCATAAATCACATCCTTCTCGAGATTAAGACAGGTTTGATCATCGGCCACAAGGCAGGCGCCCCGATCGATAAGTTCTAAGGCCAGGGAGGATTTACCCATTCCAGGCTTTCCGAGGATAAGGATACCATTTCCATGAAGGGCAACGGTTGTGCCATGGAGGGTGAGTGAGCTCATGGGGCACTCTTTATGAATTTGGCAGCAAAAAAGCCGTCGGTTCCATGCTGAAAAGGGGAAAGGAAGAGAAACCTCTCTCCTTTAAGCCCACAAGGAATAACCTTAAAAGTAGGATGATCTTTGAGAAAAGTTGCGACGACATCCTCATTCTCTTCATAAAACAAGGAGCATGTGGCATAGACTAGGCTCCCCCCTGGCTTGACAAGAGGGGCAGCCCCCGCAAGAAGGACCTGTTGGAGAGCACTGAGTTCGGAAAGATCCTTTGGTGTTAAGGTCCATTTTTTATCGGGATTCCGGCGCCATGTTCCACTTCCAGAACAAGGAGCATCAACAAGAACATGATCGAACCTTTCCTTTTGTCGTTTGAGCCACTTATCCGTCATACCGGAAATTTCTCGAATTTCCACATTAAAGACTCCAGCTCGCTTGAGTCTCTCTTTCGTTCTCTTCAGGCGCCAAAGGGCCGTATCCGTTGCAACAAGACGTCCTTTATTGTCTAAGAGGGCTGCTAATGCGAGGGTTTTTCCCCCAGCACCCGCGCATAAATCTAGGACTGTTTGTCCTGCTTTTGGAGCGATGAGCCCTGCGATAAGTTGAGACCCTTCATCCTGTACCTCAACAAGCCCCTTTTGAAAGGCTTGGGTTTGCGTTATATTCTCACGTCCATGAAGCCGCAATCCCCAAGGAGAGAGAGGCGTTTTCTCAACTTTTAGCCCCGCGGTACTTAAAGCCTTTAAAACCTCTTCGCGGGTCGTTTTCAAAAGATTGGTGCGTAAATCTAAGGGGGCCATTTGCAAAAAGGCTTGGACTTCTTCTTTTAACTGGGAGCCAAAACGGCGTTTTAATAATGGGAAGAGCCATTCGGGGAATTCCCCTTCAACCCAAGGGGGGATGTTTTCGCGGGTTGGGAGCACTTCAAAAATGGCTTGTTCCTTATCGAAAAGTTTTTCCGGCGCATATTTATCTCCCGAAAATAAAACACCAAAGGTTTTGCGCGGCATTTTGTCGAAAACCCACAAATATGAGATAAGACGGACTCGTGCCGCCTCATAAGGGAGCATTAAAAGGGGAGACACCCCTCGCTCCAGAGCCCACCAGTCACAAGAAGCCCTCTGTCGGATAATACTATAGACAAGGGCAGAAATAGCTTGGCGGTCCTTTGAGCCAATAAAACGCCGGGTTTTAAAATAGCGATGACAAATCTGATCCAGGGGTTTTTTTTCTGACCCCTCGAGAGTCAATATTTCAATAACGCTTTGAAGGCGAGCTGCATCCTTCATGGGCGAAATCCTAAAGCAACGACGTATATTTCAGCAGAGTCTCTCCGGCTTGCAGGTGGTTTAAAGTGGGTGACTTTAGCAAAGTGCTTTTTCATCAAGTTCAAAAGGTTTGTTTCTGTTCCGCCGCGCAAAACTTTTATCACGAAAGAGCCATCTTTTTCTAACACGTCTTGGGCAAAAAGAAAGGCTTCTTCTGCAAGAGCCATGATCCTTATATGATCCGTTTGGGAATGCCCCGTGCTCGGTGCTGCCATGTCACTTAAAACTACATCGACACGCCCATTTAAAGCCTCTTTGAGTGTTTTGAGAACAAGAGGGTCAGTAAAATCACCGCAAATAAAATGGACCCCAGGGAGGGGTTCTATGGGTGTTAAGTCAATGCCCACAACTTTTCCTTGAGCGCCCACACGTTCGAGGGCCACTTGAAGCCAGCCTCCAGGACTTGCTCCTAAATCCACAACCCGCGTGCCGCGTTTGAGAATTTTAAATTTATCATCAATCTCTTGGAGTTTATAGGCTGCTCGGGAGCGATAGCCTTTCTCCTTTGCCCTTTGAACATAAGGGTCATTGAGGTGGCGTGTGAGCCACCGTTGGGATGAGATTTTTCTTCCTCGGGCTGTTTTTAGGCGAACAGCTAAGGCGCGACCAGAGTTTTTCTTGTTTTTCATGTTTGCATCAAATCCAAAAGGATGCCTTCGCGAACGCCGCGATCTGCAACACGTACCGGATCAATGGGAAAAATATCATAAATACCCTGGAAAATAGCAACGCCTCCCAAAACCAATTCAGAGCGCATGGGGCCAATACAGGGATGTAGAAGCCTTTCTTCAACGGTCATCGCATAGAGAGAAGAGATGGTTTTAGTGATCATCTCCAGTGTTAAAAGATGGCCGCTGACAAGTTTTCTGTCATAGCGCTCAAGGTTTAAGTAAATGGCAGAAAGCGTTGTGACGGTGCCGCTGGTGCCAATAAGTTGCACGTTATTTTTGCGAAGTTGAGGGTAGATTTGTGCTCTGTCACAAAAGCGCTTGAGCTTTTGTGCGACTTCTTTACGAATCTTTTGAAGGAGTATAAGAGGATCCTTTGTAAAACGCGTTGTTTCGGCCACGGTGACAACGCCCAAGGGAAGGGAAATACAGTCAATAATCTCAGGATATTTTTGAGGAAGAAGTTCAAGCCACATGACTTCTGTGCTGCCCCCACCGATATCAAAAGCAATAGCATAACGGGTGGTATTTTCTAAGAGATCAGCACAGGCTAGAATCGCAAGGCGGGCCTCTTCCGCGGGAGAGATAACTTCAAGTTGAAGACCTGTTTTCTGGTAAATTTGGCGAACAAAATCATCACGGTTTGAGGCCTGACGACAAGCAGCGGTTGCAATATAGCGGGCGCGCCTTATGGGATAGGCGTTAATTTTTTGGCTGCAAATTTTAAGGGCAGAGATGGCTCTTTTTGTGGCCTCTTCAGAGATATGTCCCTTCGTGGCAAGTTCATCTCCCAAACGAATAATTTTAATAAAAGAATCAACAACTTGCAGCCCATCTGCCGTGACTTCCGCAATAAGAAGGCGGCACGCATTTGTCCCCAAGTCAAGCGAAGCCAGGTACTCCTTGGGGTGAGTCATGTATGGATTTTTTAAAATTGTCTCATTCATAGGGATAGAGTAGAACGAGTTCTCTTTATGGGCAACGGTTATATGACACGGTTATATGGCTCAGAAGAAAAGTGAATAGAGCATCGAAACAACATATTGAAACGCAGCACCAATTTTTATACCCAAAGTTTCGACAGATACAACGATAACGGCAGAAATAAGCGCAGCGATCATAGCGTATTCAAGCGCCGTCGCACCACCGTCTGCTCTTAAGAATTGTTTTAAAAAGGGCATGTTTCCCTCCAATTTGACGCTTGCTTTGCTATTTTTTATAATACCACATTTATTAATGAAAACAAACCAACACATTAGTTAAATTAACTCGCAGTTTTAGATTTAAACATTATTGGCTTTTGAACGAGGGAGGAATAAATAATGCTGTCTATCCAAATCGTTAAGAGGAATACAGGAATTGCACCTAAGAGATCAGCAAAGTAATGCTCTCCTATGGGAAGACATGACCCAATAAGCAAAACGTTTAATATCAGGATAGGAATAAAAATATAGAGTCGTTGACTGCGAAAAGTATAAATAAATATTAAAGCCATTATCGCATGAAAAGATGGAAATGTAACGATCCCATTACGCTTAGAGATATTTAAAATACCTTCACGCAATTCAACCAACTGATCTAGAGCATTTCCTAGTTCTATACTTGGAGTATATCCATACCAGACATATGCCCCTAGAGCTGGCAAAACCCCACTTAATATAATTGTTAGGGATAAAGCCATCATAAATTGCATAATGAATCTTTGAAGTGTAACCACATCTCCTCTAGAGCTAAAATAAAAAATAACAAATGGAAATTGATATAAAAAACTATTATAAAAATAAGTGACAAAATTAAGCCATTTCTTATGAGCTCGAAACCAAGAAACTATTTCAGCAGTATTTATCCTAAAGTAGGAATCTGTTAAAGCCAGACTTGAATCAACCAGCGGATAATTTAGGGTTGCCACAAGAAAGGAGAAAACTATCATTAATTGAACAAAAATTAGTATAAATACAAGTGATTCTAAAAGAGAGACAATCCGTGGATCCGGACGAAATAACTTATAAAATAAATAGGGAAAGAAAAAAACAAACAACCCAATAACCACATAAAGCGACAGCTCTTTATCATATATAAAAAACAATGAAGAAAAATAAATCCAAATAAAGTCTAATAAAAAAAAAGAAAAGACCGTTCCCCATTGAATTTTTGTATAACTCAAAATTAATTCCTATTTTTCTTGTCCTCTTCAACCGACAACAAAATTCTCCTAGGACCACTTGATTCAACTTAAAACGCCGTTGCGACAAGCTGGTACAGAGTGCCTACCTTAATACCCAACAATTCAACCGAAACAACAATGAGTGCCGAAATTAAAGTAGCTATAAGCACATATTCCAAAGCCGTCACTCCAACATCTTTCTTCAGCAAGGACACAAGAATAAATTTAAACATCTTGTTCTTCCCTTAGTTAAGAAAAGCAAGGAAAATTCATAGAATCTTCCTCACAATTCTTTTATTAATTCTTTACACGTATCAATCCCTTGCCATTTCAAGTTGATGTTGTTCCTAGATCTTGGTAGCAACGTTTTGAAATGCAGCATCAATTTTTGTTCCCAAAGTTTGTACAGACGCAACGATAATGGCAGCAATAAGCGCGGCAATCATACCGTATTCAAGCGCCGTCACGCCATCGTCCTCTCTCAAAAATTGTTTTAAAATCGTCATGTTTTCCTCCATATCAATAAAATGTTCTTGTTTTTATTATGTAAAATCCATTATTCCATGGTTATGTTTAAAAATTCGTTAACGCCATTCACACCTTTTATTTGACGCTTGCTTTATTATCTTTTATAATACCACATTTATTAAAGAAAGCAAACTTTATTCAACGGAATTCTTGCAAAACACTGATGTTTCAGTCCTCCTTGTTTTCTCTTCAAGAAGGACGTTGAAAATTATGTGCGAATTTAGTAATCATCAGTATATATTTCAAAGAAAGGACCTTATGATGGTCCATTAAGGAGTCAGTCTTATGCGCACTTTTCCTCTTATCTGCCTCTCTCTTTTGCTCTCTTCATGTTCCTCTGTCCAATTGCCAGAGCCTGTTGGACTTGCTTATTTGCAAAACAAGCCTTTGCATTTGAATGTGGGCCGTGTGGAAGTTGTCAAACAATATCAAAGCTCCTCAACGCCCCCTCACGTTGAAAATGAGTTTCCTGTACCCCCTACAGCTATGATCCAACAATGGGTTCAAGACCGGCTCTTGCCCGTTGGAAAATCAGGTCATGTGGTTGTCACAATTGAAGACGCTTCTGTCATCGAAAAGCCTCTTAAGAAAACCGGCGGTTTTCGACGCATGTTTACGGTTGAGCAATCGGAAGAGTACGAAGCTAAAATGTCTGTCAAAATTGAAATTTTTGATGATTTTGGCAATGCTAAAGGATTTGCCTATGCCCGCGCCCAAGGCTCTCGAAGCGTTCCTGAAAACCTTACACTGGGCCAACGCCGCAAGGTCTGGATTAACATGATGGAAAAAATCATGAATAATTTGGATGATGAGCTCGATCGCAATGTCAGGAGCTATCTCGGGGCCTATATTTCTTAGACCCCGCGGCAGATCTGCGGAGCGTCACGTATATGTCGACTCAAGTCCCCACTTTTTCTAAAGAAGGAGCAGGGTGGATTTGTGACTCACTTGAATCTCTTAAAACATACCCACGACCCCACACTGTTTCGATATAATTATCTCCACCAAGTGCATCACAAAGCTTCTTCCGAAGCTTACACACAAAGACATCAATAATTTTTAGCTCTGGTTCATCAATGCCGCCATAAAGATGGTTGAGAAACATTTCTTTAGTGAGGGTTGCTCCCTTCCGTAAAGACAAAAGCTCAAGAATAGCATATTCTTTGCCCGTCAATCGAATGGGCCGCCCATCAATTTCAACAGTGCGAGCTTGTAAATTCACCATTAACCGACCAGTTCGAATAATAGATTCCGCATGCCCCTTTGAGCGACGAATGATCGCTTGAACGCGTGCGCTAAGCTCATTCTTATTGAAAGGTTTTGTGAGATAATCATCCGCTCCAAAGCCAAGGCCTTTTACCTTATCGGAAATTTCGCTCAGCCCAGAAAGGATAAGAATAGGCGTTGCAATGTTGGCGGCTCTGAAGCGTCTTAAAACCTCATAGCCATCCATATCTGGAAGCATAAGGTCAAGAATAATTAAGTCATAATCATAAAGTTTTCCAATCTCTAAACCATCCTCCCCAAGATCTGTCGTATCGACAACAAATCCTTCCGCTCTTAAGGTTAATTCCACGGTCTTTGCTGTTGATGAATCGTCTTCGACCAGTAGTATTCTCATGGATTATCTCCCCCTTAAGTTGTTCAAATTCTTATAAAATTCTTTTTTTATTAAGCTTTAATTCTTAAAATTTAGCAAGCATCTCGTTAATTTTCCGTTAAAAAAAGATTGAATTTTCGAAAAATTTTAGGAAACTTAAAAAAATTGACGTCCCGCGACTTGATCGCGGGATCCAGCCTTAATATTACTTGAGGGCAAATTGACTCAGCTGATTACTCTTGTTGCAGGCTTTCCTTCTCACCAGGAGGGCATAAGCACGGCCCCGGAGGGCAACACGCATTTTTACACCTGTTACACTCTCGTTTAGACTTGTTGTCTGTAGCATTACAATAGCTATTGTTATTACATTTGTTTAGACAATCCTCACAAGCGTCCGCTATAAGAAGGCGTGGCACCAAAATTAACGATCCAACAAATAAGCAAAATACAAGTTTTTTCATATGATACTCCCTTTAGTTTATATTAACACATCATAGTGTATCTGCTTGCCTCGCTCTTCGCAATTTTTAATTAATTACATCAAGAAAATTGTAAAGCCTTGGATTGCTTCCCACTCGCTACACTCGTGGTCGCAATTGACGGAAGAGGTTATATACTGTGCACCTGCCTACGATCGTCATCGCGAGCCCCCGTAGGGGGCGTGGCGATCCAAAAAACCATTATTTATATAGACTTGGATTGCTTCCCACTCGCTACGCTCGTGGTTGTAATGACGGAAGGGAGTATACGTTTTCTTTTGGCCTTTGAGGCAGCAGTTATGCTATAAGAAAATCATATTTTTGAAACCCAAGGATTTTCCATGAATCGCGTGGAACAGATAAAGCGTACTTTTTTGAAGGAATTAGAGGAGGTGGACACCCTTCAAGGGCTTGAGGACTTGCGCGTAAGGGCATTTGGAAAAAAGGGAGAACTCACCCTTCTCATGAAGGAACTCGGGCAAAAAACCCCTGAAGAGCGGCGCACATGGGGAGCCGAGCTTAATGCCCTAAAAGACGTGCTAACAACCGCGCTTGAGGCGCGCAAAGAAATACTCGAAGAAGGATGCTTAAAAGACCAATTAGCCTCAGAATCTTTGGATGTCACCCTCCCGCCACACGCGCGGCCACGGGGCAAGATTCATCCCTTAAGCCATGTTCTCGATCAAGCCATCCACATCTTTGGTCAAATGGGCTTTGTGGTCGCAGAAGGGCCCGATATTGAAGAAGATTTCTATAACTTTACGGCATTAAATATACCCCGAGAACATCCAGCGCGCCAAGAACAAGACACATTTTATCTACCTTCTAGCAACGGTCAGCCCCTTGTATTGCGCACACATACGTCCCCTGTGCAAATTCGCACCATGCAAAAAAACCCTCCGCCTATAAGGATCATTGCCCCAGGCCGCGCCTATCGCTCTGATTACGATGCCACCCACGCGCCCATGTTTCACCAAATCGAGGGTCTTGTAGTTGATAAACACACCCACATGGGCCATCTAAAAGGATGCTTGGAAGAGTTTTGTCGACTTTTCTTTGAGAACCCTTCCCTTAAGTTAAGATTTCGTCCTGGGTATTTTCCCTTCACCGAACCCTCAGCTGAGGTGGATATTTCATGGAAAGGAGAGAGCTGGCTTGAGATTTTAGGATGCGGGATGGTGCACCCCAATGTGCTTCGTAATTGCGATATAGACCCCACTACATACCAAGGTTTTGCCTTTGGCATGGGCCTTGACCGAATTGCCATGCTCAAATATGGCATCGAGGATTTACGCCTCTTTTTTGACTCAGACTTAAGATGGCTCAACCACTATGGTTTTGCCCCAGAGGCACGGGAGTAGAGCAATGCGATTTACCCTCTCATGGCTTAAGGAACACCTCGAGACCAGCGCAACCCTTGATGAGATTTCAGAAAAGCTCACAAACATTGGCCTTCTTGTTGATAAAATTAAAAACCTAGGGGAAGTGCTTACTCCCTTTACCATCTGTGAAATTATTGAGGCCAAAAAGCACCCCAATGCCGATCGCTTACAAGTCTGTCAAGTTCAAACGGGTGAAGAACTCATTCAAGTCGTTTGTGGGGCTAAGAATGCTCGCAAGGGCTTGAAGGCCGTTCTTGCACGCCCCGGGCAAATCATTCCCTCAACACAACAAGTTTTAAAGGTAGGCAAAGTCCGTGATGTGGAAAGCTATGGCATGATGTGCTCAGGCGAAGAGCTTCTTTTAGAAGAAACGTCTGAAGGTATCATTGAAGTCGATTCTAAGGCTCCCGTTGGCCAATCCTATGCTCAATGGCTTGGCCTTGATGATCCCTTAATTGAAATTGAAGTAACCCCCAATCGTGGAGATTGTTTGGGCATTCATGGGGTCGCCCGTGATCTTGCCGCATCAGGAATTGGAAAGCTCAAACCTTTAAAAACAGAAAAAGTCCCGGGAACTTTTCCATGCCCCCTCCCCCTCTCCGTTGACCTTGAGGCCTGTCCTCACTTTACCGGACGTGTGATTCAAGGTGTTAAAAATGGGCCGAGCCCCAAATGGCTTCAAGAGAAGCTTCGTTCCATTGGCCTCCGGCCCATTTCAGCCCTCGTGGATATCACAAATTTCTTTATTTACGACAGGTGTCGACCTCTTCATGTGTTCGATGCGGATAAAATCAAGGGAAAGCTAATGGTTCGCACTTCAAAGGAGGGAGAGACCTTTAAAGCCCTTGATGGAAAAACCTATACGCTTTCTGAGGACATGACAGTCATTACCGATGACTCGGGCATTATTTCCCTCGCTGGTATAATGGGAGGGGAAAGCACGGCCTGCGATGACACCACAAAAAATGTTTTTTTAGAGGCTGCCTTTTTCGATCCAATTCGCACATCAATTACAGGGAGAGTTCTCAACATCTTCAGCGATTCTCGTCATCGTTTTGAACGTTGGGTTGACCCCCTCTCAACTCTCCCCGGCCTTGAAGCCGCCACAAAAATGATCCTTGACCTCTGTGGTGGCACGGCTAGCAAGATCGTCGAAGAAGGAACGCCCCCCTTTGAAGAGATTGAGGTCCCCTTCCTCTCCCCACATTTAGAAAGTCTCGGAGGGCTTTATGTTGACTCCTTGGAGGTTGAAAAAATCTTTACAGCCCTAGGCTTTAAACTCCTTGAAGCGGATAACGGATATGGCCTTATCCCCCCCTCTTGGCGATCGGATATTGCCCAAGAAGCTGACCTTATAGAAGAAGTCTTACGTATGGTGGGCTATAATAAAATTCCATCCGTTCCTTATGGAGAAAGACCTGAGAAAAAGCCTTTAGATTCTCGTCAAGAAAGGCGCTTTGCCATTAGAGATTGTCTTGCGGGTCAAGGGCTCATAGAAACAATTACCTGGTCCTTTATGTCGGAGAGGGAGGCCTCTCTTTTTGGAGGAATTCCCGAAACCCTTCTTTTGAATAATCCCATTAGCCAAGAGCTTAATGGCATGCGCCCCAGCCTTTTACCCAATTTACTCAAGGCAGCGCTCCAAAACCAAAATAGAGCTCACGAGACCATAACCCTTTTTGAAGTTGGTCCCCAGTATTTCAATACAACGCCTGACGGCCAAGACCTTGTTGCTGCGGGCCTACGTGCGGGATTCTTTGAAAAGAGTTGGTGTGAAATGAAGCGTCCTGTGGACATCTATGACGCGAAGGCAGATGCTTTTGCTCTTTTTGACCTTATTCATCTTTGCCCTCAAGTCGATCCAAAAGGCCCCAATTGGTACCATCCAGGACGTTCTGCAACCCTCAAGTTCGGGCCACAAGTTATGGGTTACTTTGGAGAATTGCACCCCCGCGTCCTTAAAGCGTTTGACCTTAAGGGTCCCGTTGTTGCCTTTGAAATTTTTATTGATCGACTTCCTTTTCTCAAGAAAAAAACAACAGCAAAGCCAAAGCTTGAGCTTTCTCCTTATCAACCTGTAGATCGTGATTTTGCCTTTGTTGTGGGGGCATCCGTTTCGGCAGAAAGCCTTATCAAGGCTGTATTCAAAGCTGATACTTCTCTTCTCTATTCTCTTACAATTTTTGACGTGTTTGAGATGGAGCATGAGAAAAAATCAATAGCTCTCCGCGTGCGTTTCCAATCCAAAGACCGCACTTTAACCGAAAAGGAAATCCAAGCGATTTCAGATAAAATCATCTCGTCCGTTGCAAAAGAGGTGGGCGGAGTTTTGCGTCAATGACGGATTTAAGTCATATTCGCAACTTCTCCATCATTGCTCATATTGACCATGGAAAGTCTACCCTTGCCGACCGACTCATCCAGCTCTGTGGAGGTCTTTCTGAGCGAGAGCTCAAAGAACAAGTCCTGGATAGCATGGACCTCGAAAGGGAGCGCGGCATTACTATTAAAGCACAAACCGTGCGCCTGACCTATAAAGCTAAGAACGGAGAAACCTATCAACTGAACCTTATGGATACGCCTGGTCATGTGGACTTTGCCTATGAGGTCAGTCGTTCCCTTGCGGCGTGTGAAGGATCGCTTTTGGTGGTGGACGCAAGCCAAGGCGTGGAAGCTCAAACATTAGCCAACGTCTACCAAGCCATTGAGAACAATCATGAAATCATTCCTGTTCTCAATAAAATTGACCTTCCTGCTGCCGATCCTGAAAGGGTAAAAACACAAATCGAGGATGTTATTGGGCTCGATGCTAGTCAGGCGCTTCTTGTGTCGGCAAAAACAGGGGTAGGCGTTCCGGATGTCTTGGAAGCCCTTGTTCACAGGCTGCCCCCTCCTCAAGGCGACAGGGATGCGCCCCTGAAGGCCCTTTTGGTGGACAGTTGGTATGACCCCTACTTAGGTGTTGTCATCCTTGTACGGATCGTTGACGGCGTTTTAAAGCCAGGATTAAAGATCAAGATGATGTCCACAGGGTCTGCGTATCCTGTTGACCAAGTTGGTGTTTTTACCCCAAAGCGAGAAACCCTCTCCGCGCTTGTTCCTGGTGAAATTGGCTTTTTTACCGCCGGCATTAAGGCCGTCAGCGATTGTAATGTGGGGGATACCCTTACAGAAGAAAAACGTCCTGCAAAAGCCCCTCTCCCAGGTTTTAAGCCCAGCGTACCTGTTGTTTTTTGTGGTTTATTTCCGGCAGATTCCGCCGAATTTGAGCACTTAAGAGAAAGTCTTGCAAAACTTCGCTTGAATGATGCGAGCTTTATGTTTGAACCTGAAAGTTCTGCAGCTTTGGGCTTTGGCTTTCGCTGCGGCTTTTTAGGCTTGCTTCATCTTGAAATTGTTCAAGAACGCTTGGAGCGTGAATTTAATCTTGATTTGGTCACAACGGCTCCTAGTGTTGTTTATAAGTTGCAAATGACCAGTGGCCAAGCCCTTGAGCTACACAATCCTGCTGATATGCCTGATGTGGTCAAAATCGCTAAAATGGAAGAGCCCTGGATTAAGGCTACCATCCTTGTACCCGATGAGTATTTGGGTTCTGTTCTTACCTTGTGCACGGAACGGCGTGGTGTTCAATTAGACCTCACCTATGTGGGAAACCGAGCCATGGTGGTTTATCGTCTTCCACTCAATGAGGTTGTCTTTGATTTTTATGATCGCTTAAAGTCCGTGAGCCGCGGTTATGCTAGCTTTGATTATCAAATAGATGGCTATGAAGAAGGCAATCTGGTCAAATTATCCATTCTTGTCAATGGCGAGCCCGTGGATGCCCTCTCCACCATTGTGCATCGCAGTCATGCAGAAGCGCGTGGACGGGCTTTGTGTGAGCGCCTCAAGGATCTTATTCCCCGACAACTTTTTAAAATAGCCATCCAAGCCGCCATAGGAGGTAAAGTGATTGCCCGCGAGACCATCTCTGCCCTTCGTAAGGATGTCACTGCCAAGTGTTACGGGGGTGATGTGACACGAAAAAGAAAGCTTTTAGAAAAGCAAAAGGCGGGGAAAAAACGTATGCGCCAGGTGGGGAACGTTGAAATTCCTCAATCTGCTTTTCTGGCTGCTTTGAAAATGGGTGATGATTAAAAGGGAGACTTGCTATGACATTACTTGTTGCTGAATATCCACACTGCCGTTTACGCCGCAATCGGCAGGATAGCTGGTGTCGCGATTTAGTTGCGGAAAATCAGCTTTCCGTCAACGACCTTATTTTGCCTGTTTTTATTCGTGAGAAAGACGCACCACGAGACATTGCAGCCATGCCAGGGGTCTTCCGCCATTCACTTGATGAGCTGATTCCTTTTTGCCAAAGGGTGAGGGATTCAGGCATCAAGGCGATTGCACTTTTTCCCTATACTAACCCAGCATTAAGATGCGAGGAAGGCAAAGAAGCGCTCAATCCCAATAATTTAATCTGTCGTGCCAGTCGCTTGATTAAGGAGACCTTCCCTGACTTGGGTCTTATTGCTGATGTGGCCCTTGATCCCTATACAAGCCATGGCCATGACGGTGTTTTGCTGAAGGGACAGGTTGTCAATGATGAGTCTGTGGAGGTGCTGGTTGAAATGGCCCTTGTTCAAGCGGAAGCTGGTGTGGATGTATTAGCCCCTTCTGATATGATGGATGGACGCATAGGCGCCATTCGAAAGGCCCTTGATCAAAAGGGATATAAAAATATGAGGATTTTGGCCTATTCCGCCAAATATGCTTCTGCCTTTTATGGCCCCTTTCGAGATGCTTTAGGGTCGAGTTCTGTCCTCAAAGGAGATAAAAAGTCCTATCAAATGGATCCTGCGAATGCCCTTGAGGCACTGCGGGAAGGAGCTCAAGATTTAATGGAAGGGGCGGATATGCTCATGGTCAAACCAGGCCTCCCCTATCTTGATATCATCTATCGCTTTAGAGAGGCCTTCTCCATGCCCATCTTTGCCTATCAAGTGAGCGGAGAATATAGCATGCTCAAAGCCGCAAGTGAGCGCGGCTGGCTGGATTATGACAAAGCCATCCTGGAAAGCCTCTTGGCTTTCAAACGTGCAGGCGCTTCTGCCGTCTTTAGCTATGCCGCTCTTGAGATTGCAGAGAAATTAAAGGCAGTTAGTTATTAGTAATTAGAAATGTAATTAGAGTGTATTTATAGTTTGTAATACATGCCGTCCCTGCTGTTTGATCGCGGGACCCAGGGCAACTTCTCCTGTATTGAGTCGTTGATCGATCACACCGGGGGCAACCTTAATATTTCCCTGGATCCCGCGGTTAAACCGCGGGACGTCCTTCAATTCTGAAATTAGCTCATAAGATCATGACGACAAGTTCTTAAAGAACCAATGACCACCACCACGCTTAAAATCTCAAAAGCCCTTGTTTTTCTATTCAGAACTATATAAACTAATGATATGTGATAAGTCAATTAAATTTTATCATAAAATGATATTTTTCCATCTAACCCTTGTATGCTTTTTCTTTATCAAGCTATATTAGGTAAAACACATGAATTCAAAGTGAGAGGATCATGGTAAAAAAGAAAACGTCCCATAATCCCCCACCCACCCCGGGCGAAAGATTAAAAGCCATTCGTACTTTCGTACAAAGCATAAGAAAAGAATTCTGTAAAAAAACGGGGATAAGTGAGCATACACTTAGAAGTTGGGAAAAAAATACCGTTCCTCTTACACGAAATGGAGCCCTTCGTATCTGTGAACTTTTGGCAACAGAAGGGATCCTATGTACCCCTGAATGGCTTTTAAAAGGCATAGGAACACCTCCGCTGACTCAGGAAAGTATTAAAAGAAAATTCACCCAAACCTTTGGCGAAAAGGAGGTTGAGGAAGACAACGTGATTGCGGCTGAAGCAGATAACTTTTTAAAAAAATATTCTCAATCTATCGTTATGGTGGTTCTTGACAATGCCATGTACCCTCAATTTCAAAGGGGAGATTACCTGGGAGGAGAAGAAATCCCCCCATCACAACTGGAAACACATCTCAAAAAAGCCTGCATCATTGAGCTTGATGACCCTCAGGGAACCTTTGTGAGAACGCTTGAAAAAGGGAGAAAACCACACACCTTTTCCTTAAGCTGCCTCAACCCAATGGAAGCTATTGAAGATCCCTTTTTTACTGATCCAAAAATGAAGACAGCTTATGAAATATTGTGGTTCCGGCGAAAGAAAACAGTTTTTCACAAGTAGTAGATTTTTATTCCTTGGCCCTTTAAAAACTTTTGAAAATAATTACTAACTATTTCAGAATTTTTAAGCTTTTTTCTTGTTGCATTTTTTTTGACACAAAAATAACTGTGTATTGTTGGTCCATTTATTTCGGGCAAAATGCGTACCAAGTTACCCCTATATAACTTATTTGATTCTATTGGAGCTGAACAAATCCCCATTCCCCTTTCAGCAGCTTCATATATAGCTTTCGTCATATTGATCAAAAGACTTGGTTTTAAATTTGGCAAACCATAGTCACTTCCCTTGAGATGCCAATCAATATCATCAAAATAACTAAATTTATAATCCCCATAACCAATAATTTTATGCTCTAAAAGGTCTTGAGGAATTTTGGGCATACCCATTTTTTCGATGTACTCTTTACTGGCGAAAAGCCCGTGATGGTATGACATATACCAAAGTTTTTTATACTCTTCCAAATTACCAAAGGGTCTGATCAATACATCATAGGCCTTTTCTTCTTCGCGAGAAATTGTATCTGAGGCAATAATCTTTAACACTAACTTTGGTACTTCTGCACAAAACTCTTTGATACTGTCCATTGACCATCCTAAGGCAACAGCTTTTGTCGTCGAAATTAATAAATCCCCCTCGACCTCCTCCTCTTTTGCCTCAGATGATCCTACAACGCTGTCTTCATAAATCTGATAAAGTTTATATGCATTAGGAACAAAGTCTTCTCCTTCTGTTGTCAAAGATAAACTCTGTCTCTTTCTATTGATGAGCTTCTTTTTTAAAGATTTTTCTAAGTCAGCTATATTGTTCCAGATGGTTGTCCGTGGAAGGCCCAATATTTTCTGGGCCTGCTTAAAATCTAAGCTTAACTCTACAAGTTTAATGAAAACATAGACGGATTGTATTTTCATGATCTCTAAATATCCAATTTTCCGGATAGATTACATCCGAATTTATATTGACAGCTCCTTTCCCCTATTGCAAGATTATTTGCGAAAAGTGGGAGACACGCTGATTCAATCATAAGCATCCTTAGGCTGGCTTTATTATTTGATTCTTTGGCTTTTACCTTTGATTTAATCTTGTTTCTCCAAAAGCTCAAAAAATGAGGGAGGCAATGAAAAAATAAAAAGCACCCGTTTCAATGATTCAAATTTCAACGGGTGCTTCTCAATAAAGAACTCATTACAAGTTCTGAGAAGGAAATTTATAGCAGCTTTTAACAAAAGTCTACTTTCCTTGCGCGGTCTTTGTATGAGTGTGAACAAAAAACATGCTACCAACAAAGGCAAACTTTATGCATTCTAAAATTAATTCCTCTCAAGACATCCTCAATGTTTTGCTCATTGACCCCTGTTTGTCCCCTATGCGGGGTTGCGGCCTCGGAAAACTTATGGATTTTTTAAAAGACTATACAGTTACTGTCATCAACAGCGATAGAAACTATGACCATGAGGAGCGTTTACTTCTTCGTTTGCGGCTCTTTTCATTAAATAAAAAAGCCCCCCTTCCTCACCCTACTTCGCCTCATGAAAAAAACATTTGGGAGTGTACCCTAACTCTTTCTCTCGACAGAAAGGAAACTATGAACCCACAACCATCCACACATCAGTTTCTTTCGAAGATTTTATATGAAACGCTCATTAAAGGGGGCATTAAGTCTAAGACATTCTTCTTTTTCACAACTTTTCATGTACACTAAAGAATGTCTTCCTTAAACTTCGAAAACTTCGTCTTCCTTGCCTTTCGGCTCAAGAGTGGCGCTGTTACTTTTAGTTGAGAGAAAGATTCCCAAGGAACTGATTAAACCCAGGAAAATAAGAAAATAGGCAGGTGAGATAACAGTGCTATAATAATCTTTAATGAGGATACAGAAAAGAGGGGCAAAGGCTCCGCAACCTTCTCCTATAGCAATGCCGAGTCCGAGCCCTGTATACCGCCCTATATGAGGAAATTTTTCCGACAAATAGGCTGTGGACGCTCCCATGTAAAGAGCGCTCAGCATGGCAAGAATAAGGGCATAAAAATAAGAGTCATATACATTGTTATATACATCCTTATAGGAAAGAAATAAAAATGGGGCTAACATTATAATTACATTTGTTAATTTTAACTGTTTTTCTTTTCCAAATTTATCAGCTAAAAATCCAAACACGGGAATAAAAAGGATGCAAACTCCTTGGGCAAAGCTAGAAAAATCAAGAGATGCTGTAGAATTAATTTTGGGATTGTTACCTAAAAAATTTGGCACATAGACTGTAGAAAGATAAAACAAGGAAACAGGGACATTTGAGAGACATATAGTAGAAAATAAAAGTCTTTTATAGTTTTTTACAATATGAAGCAAAGGAATTTTATTTAGGGGTGATCGTTCCTGAGTTGCGAGAAACTCCGGCGTTTCTTTCATAAAAGTAACAAAGTATAAAAGGGGCATCCCAAGAAAAACAACGAATAAAAAGGGCATCCTCCAAACCCTCTCAAGGGGGAGTGCGTGATAAAATAAATTTGAACTCATTGTGCCGAGGAGAGCTCCCAAAACACCAATGGCTCCCATAATTCCACATGCAAAACTTGCATAGCGTCTTTGAGTATGTTCTTGAATAAAAATAATCGCCCCTGCATACTGCCCCGACATACACAATCCTTGAAAAAAGAGACAGAGAATCAGTAAAAAACTACTTGTCACACCGAAGGACTCATAGGTTGGAATTAAACCAATGGCGCTTGTAGATAAGGTCACAACTAGGAGCGATAAGATTAATGCTTTTTTCCTCCCATATCTATCTCCTATATGACCAAAAACAATACCGCCCAAGGGCCTTATTAAAAGAGCGAGACTTAAACTGAGCACCCCTAGGGTATGTGTCCACTCAAGGCTTTTTGCATGAAAGAAATTAGGAGCCAATATGACAGCTGAAAAAGCATATATGGCAAAGGCATAATAGTGAAAGAGATTAATCAATAAAGATAAACTTACTGATTTTTTTAAAAAAGACATAAAGTTTTGCTGCATTTACTCTTTCATATACTTTTTTTATTTTGATTTAGCTTATGGAAATAGGTTTTGAGAGTCAATAAAAAACACAGAAGTCCTCCAACGTTCTCCCCTCCACTCCCCATAGAACAAGGTACGAAAGAGCTTATTACTGCGTCTTTACCCGCCTCCGCAAAGCCCCGTGCCTTGGCACGGGGTTTAGAGCGGAGCGGGTAAATTTACAGTTCTTTAATACTTATCCTCTAAATTATTTATATAACTTTGATTGAAACTAAGGAGGCTTTATGAAAATTAGTTATATTGCATTAATAGGAACGGCTTTTAGCATCATATCGTTTGGTGTTAAAGCAGAGTGGGGGCCTTGCCCAGAAGGAAGCGCAACTTGTCGGAGCCTAAGCGGAATTGGTCCATGTGGTCCATATAGTGATTATGGAGGGAGTAATGATCTATGGTATTGTGATGATCAATCTGGTTTTTTTGGATCGACAACGCTTTACACATATGATCCAAAATCAAAGAAATGCGGCTCAAAAGTTCGTAAATTAAACTATGCGCTATGCCCAGCTGGATCAACAAAACACAAAAACCAGAAAGGAATGAAAAAATAACAAACCATAAGAAGTTCAATCTTCTGTTTTCTAGGGATCGCATTAACAAACTTCTTAATTAATACAAAAATCGCGATTCTTAAGATTGAAAAAGAGGAGTTATACTTTATCACAGTAATCCACCGCTGTTTAATAGATGATTTTATCCTGGTTAACACCAGTGACATAATAGGAGAGATGGATAGTAGCAGAAATTTTTAGGGAATAAAGTTCATGAACAAAAAATATAAAGTGCCTTCATCCTTCGCCAATAAGGCTTGGGTAGACAAAAGAAAATATGATGAACTTTACGCGTGGTCTATTGAGGATCCTATAGGCTTTTGGAAAGAGCACGGGCAATGCATTGATTGGATAAGACCTTATTCAAAGATTATGGATTACTCCTTCGTCCCTCCAAATGTTTATATCAAATGGTATGAAGATGGCGCCCTTAATGCCTGTGCCAACTGTCTTGATCGTCATTTAGATACAAGGCGCAATCAAATTGCTATTTATTGGGAGGGAGACAATCCAAAAGAAAAACGCACCCTAACCTATGGAGAACTCTTTCGTGAGGTAAGCAAGTTTGCAAATGGCTTAAAAAAAATAGGGATTAAGAAAGGCGATCGCGTTGCAATTTATCTTCCCATGATTCCTGAGGCCGTTGTTTCCATGCTCGCCTGTGCTCGCCTCGGGGCCATCCATTCAGTGGTTTTTGGTGGATTCTCTCCAGAGGCCTTGGCCAAACGAATTCTTGATTGTGAAGCTAAGCTTGTCATTACTGCAGATGAAGGATTTCGTCGAGGTCAAATGATTTCCTTTAAACAAAATACGGATAAAGCTTTAAGCGACAAGGAAATAAAAACAGTCGAAAATGTCATTGTCATCAAACACTCCCGCAATAATGTGCCGTGGGAGAGAGGGCGAGATTTCTGGTATCATGAACTTATCTGCGATGTTTCTGAAGATTGTCCTCCAGAAGCAGTGAACGCTGAAGATCCTCTTTTTATCCTCTACACCTCCGGCTCGACTGGAACTCCCAAAGGAGTGCTCCATACAACGGGAGGATATATGGTCTATAGTGCTTTAACGTTTAAATATATTTTTGATTACAAAGAGGAGGAGATTTACTGGTGCACTGCGGATATTGGATGGATTACGGGGCATACCTATGGGGTCTACGGTCCCCTCGCCGCTGGAGCTACAACTCTTCTGTTTGAAGGAGTTCCCGATTATCCGGATGTTTCGCGGTATTGGCAAATCGTTGAGTCTTACAAAGTAAATATTCTTTATACAGCCCCCACAGCTCTTCGTTCACTCATGCGCTATGGCTCTGAACCTGTCACACGGTACAATAGGTCTTCATTACGACTTTTAGGAACAGTGGGAGAGCCTATCGACCCTACCTCTTGGGAATGGTATTATCGTGTAGTCGGGGAGGAGCGTTGTCCTATCGTCGATACCTGGTGGCAAACGGAAACTGGGGGTATCGTTTTATCCCCTCTTCCAGGAGCGATGGATTTAAAACCCGGCTCCGTTGCAAAACCTTTCTTTGGCATCAAGGCCGGACTTATCGATAAAAACTGCGATTTATTAGAAGGTCCGGGGGAAGGCAGCTTAGTGCTTTCAACTTCATGGCCTGGGCAAATGCGCACAGTTTATCGCAATCATCAGAGATTTGTTGAAACGTATTTTAGCCGGTGCCACGGAACCTTTTTTACAGATGATGGAGCACGACGGGATGAGGATGGTGACTATTGGATTACAGGCAGAGTTGATGATGTCATTAAAATTTCAGGACACCGCCTTGGAACGGCTGAAATAGAAAGCGTCATGACGGCACACCCTAAAGTAAGCGAATCTGCGGTTGTAGCTTTTCCCCATAAGATTAAAGGAAGCGGAATCTATCTCTTTATTGTGTTAGCAGAAGGAGAAAAGCCTAGCAATCAACTGACTAAAGACCTAAAACAGTGGGCACGTCAAAAAATAGGCCCTATCGCCGCGCCTGATTTTATCCAATGGACCGAAGGATTGCCAAAGACACGCTCAGGTAAAGTTATGCGCCGCATTTTGCGTCAGATTGCTGCAAACCAACCAAATGATCTGGGAGATACCTCAACTCTTTCTGATCCAGACGTCGTTGAGGATTTGATAAAGCACCGATTAAATCGATAAAACTGCAAAACTTTCGCACATTATGGGCTCTAAGTCCATATTTTACTTAATTTTACTTAATTTATTGGGAATTCGCCACCTCGCTTCATGAAACATCCCCGCCAGGGGCCTTCAACCCTATAGCATACATGGATCTGCCTGGTTGTATTTCTTTGCGTCCGTTGTACAGTCGCCACTTCTTTTAACCCCCGCGCAAGTAATTATACCCTTCACGGCCACTCTATTATTAAGAGTTGTGCACATTTTACCGTCACCATCTACGCATCCCCCCTTCTTAATCATAAGTGGCCCCAAATCGGCTTTTTCAGGAGTACAACAACAATAAGGCAGACAGTGAACTTCATTAGAATAGACTGTCATCGTTGTAAAGGTGATAATTAAGATATACATCTGAAGAAATATTTTAGTCATATTTGATCTCTTTCCTGTTGGCCTTGCGATTTATTCGTATTATCACGTTGTTCATTGTGGTGTAATTGAGTTAAAAACTTGTTAACGTCAAAAACTTCGCAAAAACCTTATTAACCTTTTTTAAATTTTAGAGCTTCCTCTGAGCCTCCTGTCGCATTTCCAGCCGTATAGGAATGAGCTCCCATCCCCGCGAGTTTGCCCTTATCAACAATTAAATACTCATTGCGAATAGGACGACTTTCAAGCCAACATTCAAGGATTTCCCGTACCCCTGCCGCATAGCGCGCTTGGGCTGAGAGGGTTGTTCCTGAAACATGAGGCGTCATGCCATGATGTGGCATGGTTCTCCAGGGATGATCCTTTGGTGCCGGTTGTGGAAACCAAACGTCTCCTGCGTATCCTGCAAGTTGTCCACTTTCGAGTGCCCGCACAATGGCGTCACGCTCACAGATTTTACCCCGCGCTGTATTCACAAGATAAGACCCCCTCTTCATTTTGCTGATCAATGCGTCATTAAAGAGGTGCTCCGTTTGAGGATAAAGAGGACAGTTGACTGTGATCACATCACACAAAGGAAGCATAGATTCAACGTCAGAATGATAAGTCAGGTTAAGCTCTTTTTCGACACTTTCTGGCAGACGATGGCGCTCTGTATAATGAAGCTTTACATCAAAAGGTTTCAAACGTTTTAAAACTCCAAGTCCAATTCGCCCTGCAGCCACGCTCCCCACAGTCATTCCTTCTAAGTCGTAAGCCCTTGAGATGCAATCCGCAATGTTCCATCCCCCTTTGATCACCCATTGATAAGAAGGAATATAATCGTGAACAAGCGCAAGAATCGCCATCACCACATGCTCTGCAACGCTGATGCTATTGCAATAAGTGACCTCAGCCACCGTCATTCCTTTGTTTATCGCGCCTTGAAGATCAACGTGATCCGACCCAATGCCTGCTGTAATCGCCAGCTTTAAGTTTTTAGCCTTCGCAAGCCTTTCAGCGGTGAGGTAGGCTGGCCAAAAAGGTTGAGAAATAACAACATCTGCGTCCACAAGTTCTTTTTCAAAAACAGAATTGGGCCCATCCTTATCGGATGTAACAATGAGAGTATGACCTTGCCCCTCAAGAAATTTGCGCAACCCCAATTCACCCGACACAGATCCTAACAAGTGCCCCGGTTTAAAATCAATGTGCTTTGGCGTTGGCAAAGCCATTCCATCAGGATAATGCTTAAGATTCGGAATCTCATCACGTGGATAACTTTGTGGATGCCCTGTAATCGGATCTTCGTAAAGTACGCATAGAATTTTTGCCATTTTTTCCTCCTTAAATATAAGTCTCCTAAATTCTCATAAAGACTATACCAGGATCGTTAAAATTTACTTAATGAATGTTGAATTACCATAAATGTGACCGTTGCAAATATGGATATTTTTGGATACAATCGGATATTATTGGCTTCTAATATGGATATGATCAGCAATGTGGGACTTATCGAAAGTTATCATTACCCCCGAAATCCTTTCCCTTATTGGAGAAATTGACCAGTTTAAAGGAGCCTGGCAACTCTTAGGCACTCTTGCCCCTGAGAGGTTGCAGGCCTTGCGCAAAATTGCAACCATTGAAAGCATCGGATCCTCAACACGTATTGAAGGGGCAAAATTATCTGACCGCGAGGTGGAGCGCCTACTTTCAAATTTGGAAACTTATTCTTTTACCTCTCGGGATGAGCAAGAAGTTGCTGGATATGCGTATGTTTGTGAAGAAATTTTCCAACATTTTGAAGCCATTAATTTTTCAGAAAATAGCATTAAACAACTCCATGGATGGGTGCTTAAATTTTCTGATAAAGACCAGAGACATAGAGGCGAATACAAAAAATTTCCAAATCATGTTGAGGCTTTTGATGCATCAGGAAAAAGTATAGGAATCGTTTTCGAAACAACGTCTCCTTTTGAAACGCCTATGAAAATGGAAGAGCTTGTGTTGTGGACTCGAGAATGCCTCGCAAATAAAACATTGCATCCTTTATTAATAATCGCAATTTTTGTGGTTATCTTTTTAGCAATTCATCCCTTTCAAGATGGGAATGGGCGCTTATCTCGAATTTTAACAACTTTACTTCTTTTACAAGCAGGATACATTTATGTTCCCTATTCTTCACTCGAGAGCATTATCGAACACAACAAAGAAAGCTATTACTTAGCCCTTCGCAAAACACAAGGAAGCCTAAATTCTAATGCGCCCGACTTTACTCCATGGCTGTTATTTTTTTTGAGAAGCCTTCAAAAACAAAAAATTCATCTGGAGCAAAAGATTTCTAAAGAAAAGGCCTTAATGTTTTATATGCCCGAGCTTGCAGGTCAGATTTTGAATCTTATCCATGAACATGGCAGGCTTCGCATAGCTGAGATCACAAAAATGACAGGAGCTAATCGTAGCACCATTAAAAAACATCTTACTAACCTTGTTATCCAAGGAAATATACTTCGCCATGGCAAAGGAAAGGCAACTTGGTATACCTTGCCATGAGCCCATTCAAAACAAAAATTTGCACACTTTATGGCAACAAGGGGAAGGTCTGGCTTGAGGATTTACCACACCACATAGAAAAAATAGCGAAGGATTGGGGGCTCTCAAACTTAAACCCAGTAAGCAACCTATCTTACAACTATGTACTCTCGGGCTTCCGAGGCACTCAACCTATTATCTTAAAGCTTGGATTTGATGAAGAGGGACTCCAACGAGAAGCTAGGGCTTTAAGGGCGTTTGAAGGTTTTGGTGCTGTTAAAGTTTTGGAAGAGCGGCCTGGGGAACTCCTTCTGGAACGTGCTGTGCCGGGGTTGTCTTTAAAAGATTATAACAAAAAGAAAGCCATCCAAATTTCCTGTCAGGTCATGAAGCAGTTGCACCAAGCCCCCATACCTCCAGGAAGCTCCTTTCCCTCTATTGACGAGTGGTTAAAAGCGCTTGATCGCACCACGGATATTCCGCAACATTTCCTTAAAAAAGCAAGACACCTTCGAGATCGGCTTTCAAAAGATTCGTCTGAGCGCGTACTTCTCCATGGTGATTTACACCATGAGAATATCCTTCTCAACGGCAAGGATTGGGTCGTTATTGATCCTAAAGGCGTAATAGGAACGCCCATTCACGAAACATGGGCTTTCGTTATGGATTTTGAAAGGGATACTCAATTTGTGGCTGACTTCTTTAGCTTTCCCCCACAAGACGTAAGAAGCTGGTATTTTGTTCACCTTATGCTCGCTGCCTGCTGGAATGTCGAAGATAAAATTTCCCCTACTCTTTTCTTAAATTTAGCAGAAAAGACCTACCCCTTGGTTTAGTTCACTTATGTCACTCTCCTCATCTCTTCACATAATTTCTTATAGAAAACCTCTTTCACATCCTTTTCTATCCAAGGTGTATGGCCACAGTTTTTCAAAACTTCAACCCTTGAATCGTTGATAATAGAAGCTGCGCTTTTAACGGCTTCAAGAGGATGGGGATCAAGCTCCCCATGGAAAAAGACAACAGGACAAGAAATTTGTTTAGCGCAGTTAATAAAATATCCTTCCTTTCTAAAACGTCGAACTTCAGGCAAAATGCTTTCAAAGATATCCGGCTGCAAATCTTCATCTGAATCATCGGGTTCTATGATACGCCCCTTACCCTCTGCCCTATCAATCCAGGATTTTATTTCTTTAAAAAGAGTGTGTTTCCGCTCTCCCTTCGCCGTCTCAAATCGAGCTATGCATTCAGAAAATTTTTCTCTCTCCTCTAAACTCAAGCGACGCATGCGCGCCTCCATAATCGCCTTTTCATACCCATCTTCCAAGGGCGGGCAGCCAATTAAAACAAGTTTTTGAACCAATTTTGGATTTTCAGCTGTCACAACAAGGCTCAACAACGCCCCCCAAGAATAACCTATGAGAATAAGGGGCAAATCCGCATGGTCAAGGAGAGTCTTTTGTAATTCCAAGCTTTGACCCTTAATAGAAAGGGCTGTTTGCAATGGCTCAATCACACCACCAATTTTTGAGAGATAAGAGGCAACTTTTGCCATCCCTCCGGCCCCACCAGGCCCTCCGTGAATAACGGCAACCTTATAAGGCCTTGAACCGTATAATCTATAATTTTTCATAGAAACCACTTCATATTTTTGCTTCTAAGCTCCGTCATGTCGAAGCTAAATTTTGCCTTTGGCAAAATTAGCGAAGGCGGATGGCGGAGAGAGAGGGATTCGAACCCTCGATACGGTTTCCCGTATACACGATTTCCAATCGTGCGCCTTCGACCGCTCGGCCACCTCTCCGTAAGGAATGGTGGGAAAGTACATGACTTGCCCCCTCCCCTGCAACCCTAAACTTTAACAATCATTTTTTATTGATACAAAAAAAATAATCTGCTACAAGTTTATTTATTATGGAGAAATATTTCATGTTAAAGTTCGCATATACCTTTTTAATTTTACACCTTTTCTTTAGTTCCCTTCATGCTTTCTATCTTGATGGGGAAGAAGAACGAAAAGGTCAGGTTTTTCCCACTCAGACCTACATTGTTAAGAAAGAAAAAGACGAAGAGGGCAATATTCGACACTCCCCAAAAGACCCAACGTTAACGGCAGCTACCATTCGCTATTTGAATGATGGAGCGCTTCTCCATTTTAATTACTTTGAAATTATGTCCAATGGAGACAGGGTTTTTTCCCATACAGTAACTCCCAATGTGACAAGACTCACAAAAGACTCCACTACTTTTGACGGCCTTTTTCAGAATGTTTATGCCTCCATTCCAGTTCGCTTTAATAAGAATTCAGAAATAATTGAACTTCTGATTTTTGGAGCCTCATTATCGGCTACAGATGATTATGCTCTAACCATTGCCGCTGGTTTAGAACTTCTCTTGACTGAATTCATTCCTTCAATCGTTAATACTAACAAACTTCCACTTAAATCCGTCATCATCAAAGATGATAACCACGATTTACAAACCATATGTTTTGATGACAGGTTTAAATACTACTCTATTGGATCTCGTTATACCGTTGCAAGCCGCCTTCCTATACAGCCAAACGTTAATAATTATTGGGAGCTGACCCTTAACTTCACTCAGCCGTCTTTCTAAGCGTGAATTCCCCCTTGTTTCTTTTGGATTTGAATTTTAAAAGAGTACTTAAAGTTCAAACATAAGAAGGACATAAAAATGGCTAAGCTCCACTTTTATTATTCCGCCATGAATGCGGGCAAATCCACCACTCTCCTCCAATCCAATTACAATTATAAAGAGCGGGGGATGCGAACGTTGTTATTTATCACGGCTATTGATACTCGGTATGCACCGGGGGTTATCCACTCCCGAATTGGCCTAACAAGTGAAGCCCATGTTTTTGATAAAGACTTCGATTTATTTGAATTTGTAAAAGAATACATCAAAACTGAGAAAATTAATTGCGTTTTGGTTGATGACGCTCACTTCATGACCAAGGAACATGTTTTGCAACTCGCCCGCATCGTTGATGAGTTAAACATTCCAACATTGGCTTATGGCTTAAGGTCAGATTTCATGGGTGAACCTTTTGAATCCAGTCAATATTTGTTGGCTTTAGCAGAGGAACTTGTGGAGATTAAAACTATTTGCCATTGCGGACGCAAAGCTACAATGAATGCCCGGATCGATAAAAACGGGCGTATAGTCCAAGAAGGAGAACAATTTGAAGTCGGTGGCAATGAACGGTATATATCCCTTTGTCGCAAGCACTTTATGCGTGGAGAGACTTCATTCTCAAAACAAACTTCCGATAAGATCCTCCAAAAAGCCGTGTGATTCTGCTTCCTCAGGGGAAAGAACTTCCTTATGGAATGAGGCCTCTCTAAAGGGAACTTCGCTCATATAAAGATGCCAGAGCCGGGCTGCGGGACTCCCTGCGTTGGGGTTCATGGGAGTTTCATTATCATTTCCGGCCCATGTCCCTGTGATAAGTTCCGGTGTAAAGCCTATAAGCCAGGCATCCCGATGTTTTTGGCTGGTACCCGTCTTGCCCGCAGAAGGCCGGTCCAGGGCAGAATTTTTTCCCGTTCCATAAATCATAACGGCTTGCATCATTTGGAGGAGCTCTTGAGCTACATAAGGATCAACCGCCCGATAAGGTTCAACTTCCTTGTGGGTATAAAGGATATGCCCCAGGGTATCCTTCACAGTTAAAATGGCATAAGGAGAAACGCTCCATCCATTCCTCCCGATCACTGCATAAGCTGAAGTCAGCTCGAGAAGGGTTGTTTCCCCCGTTCCTAAAACAATTGTTAAATCATCAGGAAGCGAAGATTTTAATCCCAAACGCTGGGCTGTCTCTTTGACTTTATTTATCCCAAGTTGGTGGGCAAGACGAACACTTACCGTGTTCACGGAATAGGCCATAGCATCCTGGAGGGTAATTTCCCCGCGCGTTTGGTATTTATAATTTTTAGGTCGCCATTTCCCGATTTGAATAGGTAAATCACTCACATAATCATAAGGATGCATCCCCGATTCTAGGGCAGCGAGATAAAGCACGAGCTTAAAGGCTGAACCCGGCTGACGAAGAGCCTGAGTTGCCCGATTGAATTGGCTCTGCTTATAGTTAGCTCCTCCAATAAGCGCACGAATTGCCCCCTCATGGGTCATAGAAACAAGGGCCATTTCACTGACCTGAGCTGCCCTCCCTTTTTCCTCCATTACCTGGTGTAGCTTTGATTCCGCCAGAAATTGGAGCTGGGGATCCAAGGTGGTGGTAACAATAATATCCTTATCATCCACTTTCACAACTGTCGGCAAAAGATCCACAATCCAATCCGTAAAATAGCGAATAGCAGACCCCTGGAAGGTTTCGGAGGCGCTTGAGGCCATAGCCAAGGAAGCATCCTTCACATCTTCAGAAATAAAGCCCTCCCCTTGCATATTTTCTAAAACCTGGGAAGCACGCTGATCTGCTAAATCTGGATTAGTGGAGGGAGAGTATTTAGAAGGCGCTTTCAAAAGACCCATAA
>MEMA01000055.1:0-24429 GCA_001767835.1 Alphaproteobacteria bacterium GWC2_42_16 | reverse complement strand
GGCTGCCGCCAACCCAAAGGTCCCTGACCCAAAGTAGACACGATTCAAATAAATAGTCAGAATTTGGTCTTTGGAAAAATTTCGCTCTAGCCAAAGGGCTAAGAGTGCTTCTTGGATTTTCCGCCTTAAAGAACGATCATTAATATCATAAAGCTTTTCTGACTGAAGGAAATTCTTTGCAAGCTGCTGGGTAAGCGTGCTTCCCCCCTGCACCACGTGCCCCGCCCTGAAATTAGCATAGACAGCGCGCAAAAGCCCAATCACATCCACCCCAAAATGAGAGTAAAAGCGACGGTCTTCAATGGCCAAAAGTGCCTGGACCACATAGGGCGGGAGCTTTTTTATGGTCACCATTTGTCCGTGGAGATCACCATAGGTCGCAAGCTTAGTTCCGTTCTTTGCGAGAATTGTGATACTGGGGCGGCGCTCTGTCTGTTGAAGCTTTGAAATATCAGGCAAGTCATAACTATACCATAGGGTAAAACAGCCCCCTACAAAAGCTCCCCATATCAGAAGGATAAGGCCCCACTTTAAGAGCCAGTGCCAAAACTTTTTTGTTTTTTGCCTTCGTGGTGGACGGGGGGGTGGCGGAGATCCGTGTTTCTTCTTCTGCTTTTTGGAGATCTTTTGAGTCTCATTCCCCAAGCGATCTTCAGGATTAATCGAGAGGTTCACGCGATTTGTGCCTTATGGTGGAAGGAAGGGAAAAGAATCTTATAATGCTTTAAGATGTATAGGCGAAACCAACGCGTATAAGCCTGAGGATGCCGCAAGACATCTTGTCGGAGAGCTTCAGGACTGATCCATTGTATTTCCATCACTTCTTCAGGATTTGGCCGGAAGTCTTCTTCATACTCGCCTCTAAAGACATGGGTGAATTCCAGCTCCCATAGGTTTTTCTCTAATTTGAGTGTGTAACAAACCTTCACAACAGGCGTGAGGATACAGGTAAAACCCAACTCTTCTCCGAGTCTGCGTTGGGCAGCCACATCAACTTTTTCCTCGGGACGTGGATGACCACAACAGCTATTCGCCCAAAGCCCGGGAGAATGATATTTCCCAAGAGCCCGTCTTTGAATTAGGGTTTCATCTTGTCTATTAAAGATGAAGATAGAAAAGGCACGATGGCGCTGGGGTAACACATGGGCTACGAGCTTTTCTTGAGTTCCGCAAGGTCGATCTTTTTCATCAACGAGAATTAGGGTTTCTTTATTGGTCATACCTATCCAAAACTTACATCTTAAAGGAGTACAACTTTAAACACAGCTTTTGTCAAGGTTTGCCCGTATCTCGCAGGTTAGGAAAAGCTCAAAGCCAAGCACGAGTTATTATTTGACTCTATTAAGATAGAGTTTTTTCAGCTTCTCATGCGTAGATTTCATTTCTGGATAATATCTTTTAATACGTTCATACACCGCATCGGCCTTTATTTTTTTATATGTATGAGACATCACGTTTCTATCTTTAAGCATATCCAACCAAAGAGTTTCATTATCAAACCATTTCATCTGATAGGCTTGAGAAATAGCTTGTCGAGGAGATAGTACTTCCTTCCCCTCCATTTCAGCAAAATTTGAAAAAATCTTCCAAAAAAGTTCAATGCAAAACCTAAACCGTCGAATTGTTCCATCCATAATAAACCGATGCTCATCCAAGGGAGCATCAAGGATTTCTTTTAATCTATCTAAAGTTTCACCTAAATCAGAAAAAATTTCTGAACAATCTCCACTTCGCAAATTAATAGACCTCCTCTAAATATCTAGATTCTGCACATTGAGGGCATTATCTTGAATAAATTCACGGCGAGGCTCAACAACATCTCCCATTAGGGTTGAAAAGATTTCTGAAGCTTCATCTATATGTTCAACCCGAACTTGCAAAAGGGTACGCACTTCTGGATCCAGGGTCGTTTCCCACAGTTGCTCAGGGTTCATCTCGCCCAACCCTTTGTAACGTTGGATGCTGAATCCCTTGCGGCCACGCTCCAACACCAACTCTAATAAGGACAGAGGCCCCTTAATGGAGAATGAATCATCCTTAATCTTTAAGGTTGGAATGCCCGTGAAGGTTTCCGCAAGGGTTCCTCTCAAGCGATCGAGTTGGCGGATTTCCGCTGTGCCGAGGAGGGATTGGCGGATCTTATAATTCTCCTCAACTCCTTGAAGAGTACGCCTCACACAAAGAGTATGCGCTTCATCGACCTCACCATGCCAGGACTTTTTGCCCTCATCAGAAATAAGATTCAAGCGTGTGGCAAGTTTTTCAGCGTGTTGCGCGCTCTGAGCCGTATAGGTCTCCACATCCAAGATCCCCGCAACAGCTGCTTGTTCAAGGATAAAAGGCGCCCCCACTTGTCTTGAGGGAATATCAAGATAATGCTGAACCTGGGCAGAAATATCTACAATGCGCCGCAAATCTGCACCACCGACTTGGGAACCATTGGCCAAAGTCAAGGTAGCTCCTTCCAAGCCGCCCTCAATGAGGTAGTTTGCTAAAGCTTTCTCATCCTTAAGATATAAAATAGAGTTGCCTCGCTTGGCCTTAAAAAGAGGAGGTCGCACCACGTACAGATAGCCCTTCTCAATAATTTCGGGCATTTGGCGATAGAAGAATGTCAGCAAAAGGGTTCGAATATGGCTGCCGTCCACGTCTGCGTCTGTCATAAGGATGACCTTATGGTAACGGAGCTTTTCAATGTTAAAGTCATCACGGCCTACTCCTGTGCCAAGAGCAGTAATCAGGGTTCCGATTTGTTCAGAGTTAATCATCTTATCAAACCGGGCCCGTTCTACATTGAGAACTTTTCCGCGGAGTGGAAGGATGGCTTGGTATTTTCGATCGCGTCCTTGTTTGGCGGAGCCTCCAGCACCATCTCCCTCCACGATGAAAATCTCACTCTGCGCTGGATCTTTCTCTTGGCAATCCGCGAGTTTTCCAGGCAAGGAGGCAATATCCAGCGCTCCTTTGCGGCGCGTTAATTCACGGGCTTTTCGCGCAGCTTCGCGAGCCAATGCTGCTTCCACGATGCGTTCAATAACCTTTTTGGCTTCAGCTGGGTGCTCCTCAAGCCACTGTTGGAATTTATCACCCACAATACCTTCCACAGCAGCACGTACTTCGGATGAGACAAGCTTATCTTTAGTTTGGGATGAAAACTTGGGATCGGGAACTTTTATAGAGAGGACACAGGTCAATCCCTCGCGCATGTCTTCGCCCGTTAAAGAGAGCTTTTCCTTTTTACCAATCTCAGCCACATAATGATTAATGGCTCGCGTAAGAGCTGCCCTAAAGCCTGCAAGATGGGTTCCTCCGTCACGTTGAGGAATGTTGTTGGTAAAGCAAAGGGTCACCTCATGGTAACTATCTGTCCATTCCATAGCCAGATCGACAATAGTACCATCTTTTTCGCCTTGGATAATAATGGGAGGCGTATGGAGCGCATTTTTGCTTCGATCCAGATACCTGACAAAGGCTTGAACGCCGCCTTCGTAATGCATCACGATTTCTGTGGGCTCTTCATGGCGTTCATCTCGTAAAACGAGGGTCAAGCCTGAGTTCAAAAAGGCTAATTCGCGAAAGCGATGCTCTAACGTCCCAAAGTCAAACACAGTTTGTGTAAAGGTTTCCTTTGAAGGAAGAAACGTTATTTCTGTTCCGTTTTTCCCCTCAGCGTCACCCACAACCTTAAGATGGTCATCAGGTTCCCCATGGGTAAAACTCATGTAATGCTTTTTCCCTTTGAAATATATTGTCAACTTTAGTTTCTCTGACAAAGCATTCACAACGGACACGCCCACACCATGAAGACCTCCGGAAACCTTATAGGAGTCCTGATCAAATTTTCCACCGGCATGGAGCTGGGTCATGATGACCTCGGCCGCAGAAACCCCTTCTTCCTCGTGAATATCAACAGGAATGCCCCGCCCATTGTCCTCTACAGTAACAGAACCATCTGCATTTAAAATCACATCCACCCTATCGCAATGCCCTGCGAGCGCCTCGTCAATCGCGTTATCTACCACTTCATAAACCATGTGGTGAAGGCCTGAACCATCATCCGTATCTCCAATGTACATTCCTGGCCTTTTGCGAACTGCATCAAGACCGCGGAGAACCTTAATAGAATGGGCTCCGTATTCAGGAGATTCTAATTCTTCTTTTTGAGTCATTCGTTCTCTCACTTATGTTATCGATACCAAACGAGCGCCTTCAAGGCTTAAAAACTGTGCATCTCCTTGCATTTCCTTAAACAAAGAGGGATCAGTTCCGGTCAGCCATGCCTGTATTTTAAGCTTCAAAATCGCATCAAACAATGCTGATCTTCGTATCTCGTCCAAGTGGGCCACAACCTCATCCATAAGTAATAAAGGAATTGCATCCGTTCGTACAGCTAAAAGCTGCGCTGAGGCCATCACAATTGATAAAAGAAGAGCCTTTTGCTCTCCCGTAGAACAAAGGCCCGCCTCATGTCCTTTTTCAGTAAAAATAACATGCAAGTCAGAGCGATGAGGCCCATAGGAAAGGCGCCCGCTCAAGCGGTCCTGCTCACGTGAAGTTGCCAAATGGCGCCGAAATGCTTTCTCCACATCCGTCATACTTTTTTCATCTAACTGCTTTTCTAAATCCCCTCTGAGGAAAAGATCCGCTTGCGGGAAAGGCCCCTCATAAGTTGTAAGAACTGCCGTCAACTGTCCTACAACCTTAAGTCGTGCTTCTGTAATCGCGATCCCCTCATTAACAAGGGCTTCTTCCACCCCCTCTAACCAATAGGGATCTGCACATCCCTGTCGCAACAAAAGGCTGCGCTCTCTTAAAGCCTTCTCATAGCGATTCAAGCGTTGGGCGTGGGCCGCATCAAAACCATAAACAAGCCGATCCAAAAAACGGCGGCGGCCTTGGGAACCCTCAAGAAAAAGGCGATCCATTTGGGGCGTGAGCCACACTATCGAGACCCACTCAGCCAAAGCCGACTGGCTTTTCACCTTTTCCCCATTGATGCGCGTAATGCGACTCTCACTTTCAGGATTATCGGGATCAAGACCCGTTCCAATGCGAATCCCCTCTCCTTCATCCTTCAAGGACACAGAAATAGCCCATGGCTCGACACTTCCTTGCTGGCGTATATCTGAAAAGCGCGCCCGCCTAAATCCACGGCCTGGGATAAGAAAAGAAAGAGCTTCTAAAAGGTTTGTCTTCCCTGCCCCATTAGGTCCTGTCATCACAACAGGTCGCGTGTCTAAAGAGAGGGAAAAACTCTCGTAACATCGGTAATGAGAGAGACTGATACGCTCGACCCCACGCAAAGGCACTTCAGAGACTTCTTGGTTCACAAACAAACATCTCATTGTATTTTGGCAATACAATAGCAATTCTAAGCGTTCAGGACAAGATCATGATAAAGTTCAATCCTCTTTCTCTCGACTCGCCCTTTTACGCGCATGTGGGTCAAGAATGGCCTTACGCAAGCGAATTGATTTTGGAGTTACTTCAACGAGCTCATCATCCTCAATATAGGTAATGGCTTGCTCAAGACTCATAAGTCGTGGCGGCGTGAGGCGCACGGCTTCATCTTTACCAGCAGCTCGAATGTTTGTGAGCTGCTTGGCCTTTAAGGGATTAACTTCCAAATCATTATCCCGCGTATGTTCCCCAATAATCATCCCCGCATAAACGAGCATGCCGGGATTGATAAACATAGGTCCACGATCTTCAAGGTTCCAAAGGGCATAGGCTACGGCTTGGCCTGTTGCATTGGAAATCAACACCCCATTTCGACGTCCTCCAATAGGACCCTTATAGGCTCCATAACTATGGAAAAGACGGCTCATAACGCCCGTGCCTCGTGTGTCTGTCAGGAATTCGCCCTGATAGCCAATCAGACCTCGAGAGGGAGCTACAAACACAATGCGGGTCTTACCCCCGCCTGAGGGACGCATATCAATCATTTCCCCTTTGCGAAGGCCCATTTTTTCAACCACAATTCCTGTGAACTCTTCATCCACATCGATTTGAACCTCTTCCATAGGCTCAAGGGTTTGCCCTGTTTCCTCATCTCTCTTGAACAGAACGCGGGGACGTCCTATGGCCAGCTCAAATCCTTCGCGGCGCATCGTTTCAATTAAAACGCCTAACTGCAACTCTCCGCGTCCTGCAACCTCAAAGGCATCTGTATTTTGAGTCTCAGTAACCTCGATGGAGACGTTACTCTCGGCTTCTGCCATCAAACGATCTCGAATCATCCGAGAAGTGACCTTTTTCCCTTCCTTCCCAGCATAGGGAGAATCATTTACACAAAAGGTCATAGCAAGGGTCGGAGGATCAATAGGAAGAGCTTTGAGGGGCTCAATCACCTCAGGGGCACAAATCGTATCAGCAACCGTTGCTTTCGCAAAGCCAGCAACCGCAATAATATCTCCTGCGACAGCTTCTTCCATGGGAATACGCTCAAGGCCGCGGAAAGCCAAAAGCTTTGTAAGGCGGGTTTGTTCTAAAACTTTGCCCGTATGATCCAAAGCTTTCACAGGCATGTTCACACGAGCTGTCCCGCTTTGAATGCGCCCCGTTAAAATGCGTCCCAAATAGGGATCAGATTCGAGAGTTGTCACCAACATAGAAAAAGGCGCCTCTGCATCCCCTTTTGCTATGGGTACGTACTTTAAAATGGCATTAAAAAGAGGAAAGAGGTTTTTTTTCTCATCCTCAAGGCCTTCAATGGCCCACCCTTCTTTAGCGGAGGCATACAGAGTCGGGAAATCAAGCTGCTCATCTGTGGCATCAAGGGCTGCAAAAAGATCAAAAACTTCTTCATGAACTTCATAAGGACGTGCATCAGACCTGTCTGCCTTATTCACAACGACAATCGGGTTAAGCCCGAGGCGGAGAGCTTTGGCCGTGACAAACTTCGTTTGTGGCATGGGTCCTTCAGAAGCATCGACAAGGACTAAAACACCATCTACCATAGACAAGATCCGCTCAACCTCACCACCAAAGTCAGCGTGTCCTGGCGTATCCACGATATTGAAACGATTTCCTTGCCATTCAATGGACGTACATTTGGCCAGGATGGTAATGCCACGCTCTTTTTCTAACTCATGACTATCCATCGCACGCTCTGCAACCCGTTGATTTTCACGAAAAAGGCCGCTTTGACGAAAAAGAGCATCCACAAGGGTTGTTTTCCCGTGATCAACGTGGGCAATAATGGCTAAATTTCGAATGGAATTCATTTTACTCAATCATTTAAAATTAATGTGGCACTCTATTCCTAATGTGGAAAGAAGGAAAGCTTTTTTCAAGAATTGTTTGCACTTAAATAATTATTTTTTGACTTTTCTATTTTCTTTCTTTATTTTTATCACTATATTCAGTTCTGTAGTATTTGAAAAACAACGAAGAGTTTTGTGATGGCAATGATGAATATTTCTTTTCTCCGTCAAGTTTGGACCCACCTTATCCGCCCGTATTGGGTATCTGAAGACAAGTGGAGAGCCTTCCTCCTCCTCAGCGGTCACCTCTTCCTCATGGGATTTTTTATTTTTATTTCTGTTAAATTAAATTTTGTAAATAATGCCATTTTTACTTCCCTTCAAGAATATAACCTTAATAATTTTCTATATTACTTAGGAGAAGTAAGCATTTATGCTTGTCTGGCCATTGCTTGTTTCTCATCCAAAAATTACCTCCTTCAACGTCTCGACATTCGTTGGCGCAAGTGGATGACAGATCACTTCGTCAACAACTGGATGCATAATAAGCGGTATTATAGCCTTCAGTTAAAAAATGATGGTACCGATAACCCGGACCAACGTATTGCTGAAGATACGGGTACTTTCATTGATAAGACTCTTTCGCTCACCTTAGGTCTCTTGCAACAAGTTGTGATGCTAGGTTCCTTTCTTGGAATTCTCTGGTCTTTATCAGGAACTCTTTCCATCCCTTTGGGAAACTATACAGTTTTTATTCCAGGTTATATGTGTTGGGCTTCCTTGTTATACGCCATTATAAGCAGCTTACTAAGTTTTTATTTTGGCCGAAATCTTATTCGACTTAATTATGAGAACGAAAAACGAGAAGCTAACTATCGTTATAGTTTAGTTCGCTTGCGTGAAAATGTTGAAGCGGTGGCCCTGTATAAAGGAGAAGCCCAAGAAAAAAATATTCTTAAAACCCGCTTTAACGACATTTTAGATAATTTCTATAGTATCATACGACGCATGGTTGTTGTTAATTCATGGTATTCGTTTTACGATCAATTCCGGCACTTGTTTCCTTTTCTACTTATCGCCCCTCGTTATTTTACCAAAACAATGACTTTGGGGGGAGTTAGTCAAACAATTGCAGCCTTTAGCCAAGTTACTTATTCCCTCTCCTTTATTGTTGAAAACTATGTTGGTATCGCTAGCTGGAGGGCCACAACAAATCGTCTTTTGGAGTTCAAAATGAACCTAGAGAACATTCCTCCTCCTACTTTGGCATATGAGCCTCATGCGATTGAGAGTATTCATGTGAATTGTTCTGAGGTCGCCCTACCCCATGCCGCAATACTCCAGGAAGATTTGGACATAAAATTCCACAAAGGCGAGCACGCTCTAATCACAGGCCCTACGGGCGTTGGAAAGAGCACACTTGCACGAGTCATTGCAGGTCTTTGGCCCTATGGAAAGGGGCTTATAAAGGTTCCTAAGTCCTCCTTTCTTTTCCTTCCCCAAAAGCCTTATATGCCCTTAGGGACACTCCGAGATGTATTGCAATACCCAAATGCGTATCTAGATGAAACTGCACTTTGCAATACTTTAGATGATGTCGATTTAAGTGCTTTTGTAACCCGCTTAGACGAGATCAACGATTGGGCTCGCGTCTTATCCTTAGGCGAACAACAACGTATTGCTATTGCCCGTGCTCTTTTAACGAAGCCTCATTGGCTTGTGATGGACGAAGCCACATCTGCTATGGATGAAAACTCTGAAGCCGGCCTATATCGCCTTTTGAAAGAGCGCCTGCCTGATACCACTCTCATCAGCATTGGTCACCGGGAAAGTTTGAAAGCTCATCATAGTCGCGAAATTCGCCTTGAAGAGCTTAGTCAGTCTAGAAGACCGGCGGCAGCTTAAAAATTACGCTACCTTTAAGTCAAAAGCTGCCTTAATTAAGGATTTGGTATAATGCTTTTGAGGAGAGGTAAAGATGGAGTCCGCCGTTCCACTTTCAATGATTTTCCCATGCCGCATCACCAGCACCTCATGACTTATGGCGCGCACCACGGCTAAATCATGGCTGATGAAGAGGTAGGATAATTTGTGATCCATTTGGAGCTTACGTAATAAATCAATCATATCCACTTGAACAGAACGATCTAAAGCCGAGGTAGGTTCATCCAAAACCACAAGCTTAGGCTTTAAAACAATTGCGCGCGCGATGGCCACCCGCTGTCGTTGGCCCCCTGAAAACTCATGGGGATAACGAAAACGACTCTCTGGATCCAGACCAACCTCCTCCAGTGCTTTTATAACGTGGAGATCACGTTCCTGAGCGGTTTTCCCAATCCGATGAATTTCAAGGCCTTCTGCAACAATTTGAGAAATACTCATGCGAGGACTCAAAGAGCCGTTAGGATCTTGAAAGACGATCTGCATTTCGCGTCGCAAGGGGCGCAGTTTCTTCCGCCCATAGTCTTGAATTTCATTCCCATGAAACCAAATCACTCCTTGGCTTTTTTCAAGGCGAAGCATGGCCATCGCAAAAGTTGTTTTTCCTGATCCACTCTCCCCCACAATGCCGAGGGTATGCCCCTCCCGTAGTGTAACGCTCACATCATCCACAGCCCGAATATCATCAACTTTTCGGCGAAAAATGCCTTTGCGAATATCAAAATACACCCGGATATGCTCGGCCTTTAAAAGGGGTTTTGCATCTGGCAAGGCAGGAACAGCCTTCCCTTTTGGGAAAGAATTGATTAAATGACGTGTATAAGGTGATTTTGGGTGAGCAAAAACCTCTTTCATCTCACCCGCTTCCATCATGACGCCATCCTTCATCACAACGATGCGGTCAGCCATTTTTCTGACAATCCCCAAATCGTGGGTAATCAGTAACATGGCCATCCCTAAATCCTGTTGAAGCTTCTTGAGGAGGTCGAGAAGTTTGGCTTGAATTGTCACATCCAAAGCAGTTGTAGGTTCGTCAGCAATAAGAATCTCTGGTTCGCATGCTAATGCCATGGCTATCATCACACGCTGGCGTTGACCTCCAGAGAGTTGGTGCGGATAAGCTTGGAGACGAGATTTTCCATCCTTAAACCCCGCCATCTCCAAAACCTCAAGACAGCGTCGCCGGGCCTTTTCTCCGATTAGACCTTTATGCACCAGCAAAACTTCTTCAATTTGTTTTTGAACTGTATGGAGAGGATTTAAGGAGGTCATGGGCTCCTGGAAGATCATGGCAATTTTGTTGCCTCGAATGGAGAGTAAGTGTTTCTCTGGCGCACGCACCAAATCATGACCATGGAAATAAACGTGTCCTGTCGGATGAGAGGCCTTTGGATAAGGTAAAAGCTGGAGAATTGAAAGGGCCGTCACGGATTTGCCCGAGCCACTTTCCCCCACAAGGGCAACAGTTTCCATAGGGTTCAGAGTAAACGAAACGGATTTAACCGCCTCAATAACTTTCTCCTGCATACGAAAATTAACGCTAAGATTTTCAACAGACAATAAGGGCTCTGTCATAAATTTGCCTTTCGAGGATCAAAGGCGTCACGAACCGCTTCTCCGATAAAAATCAGCAAGGTAAGCATGATAGCTAAAACCGCGAAAGTTGATATCCCAAGCCAGGGGGCTTGGAGGTTGTTTTTGCCTTGGTTTAGCATCTCTCCTAAGGACGGCGAGCCTAAGGGTAACCCAAACCCCAAGAAATCAAGGGATGTGAGGGTTGTGATAGAACTATTCAAAATAAAGGGCACAAAGGTAAGGGTTGCGACCATGGCATTAGGCAAAACATGCCGGTAAATAATGCGCGGTGTTGAAAGTCCTAAAGCACGTGCTGCCTTCACATAATCTAGATTGCGTGCCCGTAAGAACTCAGCCCTCACCACGGAGACTAAGGCCATCCAACTAAAGAGAAGCATCAAGCCCAAAAGCCACCAAAAGTTTGGCTGGACAACACTTGCCAAAATAATAAGAAGAAATAAAACAGGCATCCCGGACCAGATTTCCATAAAGCGTTGGAAGAGAAGATCTGTGACTCCCCCAAAATACCCTTGGACGGCTCCGGCCGTTATCCCGAAAAGTGAACTTAAGATCGTGAGCGTCAAACCAAATAAAACAGAGATTCGAAATCCATAAATAAGACGCGCTAAAACATCCCGCCCCTGATCATCAGTGCCCAACCAATTTTCAGTAGAGGGCGGAGAGGGGGCTGGCACAGGCAAATCGTAATTTACTGTGTTATAGCTATAAGGAATGGGCGGCCAGATCATCCATCCTCGAGAATCGATCAAGTTTTGAACATAAGGATCTCGGTAGTTCGTATGTGTTTCGAACTCTCCCCCAAAGGTGGTCTCTGGATAGGCTACAAAAATAGGATAATAGAACTCCTCCTCATACTTAACAAGGAGCGGCTTATCATTTGCAATAAACTCAGCAAAGAGTGTCACCACAAATAAAACAAGAAAAATCCAAAAGGAGATGTGGCCACGTCTATTGGCTTTAAACTGAGCTATACGCCTTATCGTTAAGGGAGTCAGGGGCATCACCCTACCCTCTTTTCAAAATCAATGCGCGGGTCAATTAATGTGTATGAGAAATCTCCAACGATATGAAGGAAAAGGCCCAAAAGGGTAAAGATATAAAGTGTGCCAAAAACAACGGGGTAATCTCGGTTAATGGCCGATTCAAAGCCCAAAAATCCAAGACCATCCAAGGAAAAAATCACTTCAATCAAAAGGGAGCCCGCAAAGAAAATCCCTAAAAGCGCTGCCGGCATGCCGGCAATCACAATTAGCATGGCATTGCGAAACACATGGCCAAAAAGCACTCGATGTTCTGTCAACCCCTTTGCACGGGCTGTGACAACATATTGCTTATTGATTTCCTCTAGAAATGAGTTCTTGGTTAAAAGAGTAAGGCTCGCAAACCCACTAATTACTAAGGCTGAGATAGGCAAAACCATATGCCATAAGTAATTCAAGACCTTATCGATGAGACCTAATTGGTGCCAGTTGTCGGAGACCAACCCTCGCAGCGGGAAAATGGACCAAAAACTTCCTCCCGCAAAAAGAACGATTAAAAAAATTGCAAAAAGAAAACCTGGGATGGCATATCCCACAATCACAATAGCACTCGTCCATACATCAAATGGCGTACCATCACGGACAGCCTTTCTAATTCCAAGAGGAATGGAAATCAAATAGACTAAAATGGTTGTCCACAACCCAATACTTATGGACACAGGCATTTTTTCAATGATCAGATCTATCACAGAGCGGTCCTTAAAATAGCTGTCACCAAAATTAAAGGTCAGATAATTTTTTATCATCAAGAGGAATCGCTCAAGGGGTGGTTTATCAAAGCCAAACATCTTTTCAAGCTTTGCAATGAATTCTGGGTCAAGGCCTTGAGCACCGCGATATTTACTTTCGTAAAGTTGGGTTTCCGCCGTCTGCTCAAAGGCTTGGGTTGTCTCCATGGCTGATCCCGAAAGCCTTGATGTGGCATCGACATTATTCCCTCGAATCTTAGCAATCATTTGTTCAACAGGGCCCCCCGGGGCAGCTTGAATAACAAGAAAATTAATGACCATAATGCCAAAAAGGGTTGGGATAATAAGAAGGAGACGTCGTAACAAATAGGAGAGCATTTAAGGCTACCTTTTTAACTTTGCTTCTAAAGCCGAATCGACCCACCAAGCGCTAAATCCAACCCCATCTTTAGGAGCCTTATCAGGACGCCCAAATTTGTTCCAATAGGCAAACCGTGTTTTATCACTATGCCATTCAGGAATGCCATAATAACCCCATAATAAGACACGATCTAGAGCATGAGCGCGGATTTGAAGTGTTTTTCTATCTGGAGGATTGATTAATATTTCGACTAATTTATCAACAACCGGGTCCTTCACGCCAGCAAAGTTACGACCATCGGGTAAATCTGCATAAGATGACATCCAAAAATCCCGTTGTTCATTACCTGGACTTTCTGTTTCAGGAATTATAACACTCATCATATCATATTCATAACGTGAGGCGCGCTGCTGGTATTGGGAAGGGGTTACTGTCCGAATGGTCATTTTAAGGCCGAGGGATTTTAAGTTCCTTTGCAGGGCGAGAGCACTCCGTTCATAGGCCACATCAGACAAAAGGAGTTCAAATTCAAAGGGCTGTCCTGTCTTAACATTAACCCTTTTCCCATTCTTAATGACCCACCCAGCCTCCTTAAGAAGCTGATCTGCTTTGGCAATCATGCGGCGATCTTGGCCTGAGCCATTGGAGATGGGCAATCTATATTCCTTTGTAAAAACTTCTGGCGGAAGCTTATCCTTAAAGGGCTCAAGAAGGGCTAACTCGTCACCTTCAGGAAGGCCCGAGGAGGCCATATCCGAATTGCTAAAATAACTGAGGCTTCTTTTATAAGAATTAAAAAAGAGGTTCTTGTTAACCCATTGAAAATCAAAGGCTTCCGTCAAAGCTTGACGCACCTTTCGATCTTTAAAAAGAGGTTTACGCGTGTTAAATACGAGCATGGTCATCCCTTGAGGAACCTTATTCGAAATTTCCTTTAAGAGAATATCTCCTCTTTCAACAGCAGGAATTTTGTAACCATGAGCCCAATTTTTAGCAATATTCTCTGCCCGAAAGTCGTGGTCTCCGCCCTTAAAAGCTTCGAACTGAACCGCCTGATCCCGATAAGAAATATAGGTCACATCAAAATTATTTTGACCTTTTTGAGAAGGAATATTTTCAGCCCACCAATTGGGAATCCGCTCATAATCAACCCTTTGCCCCGCTTGAAAATCCTTCACCTTATAGGGTCCGCATCCTACAGGGGGGGTTAACTCAGCAGCTTCAAAATCATGCTTTGTATAATAAGCTTTTGAAAACACAGGAAGCTGCCCTAAAATTGCCGGGAGTTCTCGATTGCGGTCCGTTGAAAATACAAAACGAACTTGATGAGACCCTAACTTTTCCACCTTACTGACATCTTTATAATACTGAGCGTATAAGGGAACTCCCTTTTTTATAAGGGTCTCAAAAGAAAAAATCACATCATCAGCCGTAACTGGAGAGCCATCTGAGAACTTCGCCTTTTGATTGAGCGTAAAGGTGACACTTTTCCGATCGGGCGCAAGCTCAACTTTTTCAGCTAAATACCCATACATTGAAAAGGGTTCATCCATGGCTTGATCTAAAAGAGCACAATGTAAGCTTCCCGCTCCTGACGCTGGATTTCCTTTGATAACAAAGGGATTAAAACTATCAAAACTTCCTGCTGTGGCAACTCTCACTCTCCCTCCCTTTGGTGCATTGGGATTGGTGTAATCATAGTGGGTGAATGTCTCTGGATATTTTAAATCTCCATAAATGGAAATGCCATGGGTAGGTAGTGTTGGCGTGGACGGGGGTGTTTCGGCATGAAGAGAAGGTGGGAAAAAAAGCAAGGTTATTATTAAGAAACGAAAGAACATCATTTTGTAGGTTCCTTAGGTTTTGGGATCGGCATGGGCGAGTCACTTTCCTTCATCATATAGGCGATCAAATCAACCCTTTCCTTATCATCCTTAATACCCGCAAAGGACATTTTGGTTCCAGGAACAAAATCACGAGGAGAATACAGGTAATCATTTAAGTCATCAAGGGTCCAAGTTCCTTCACTTTTCCCCATAGCTGAGGAATAAGTATACCCCACGCGCTTGGCTTTAGGGGCCCCCACAATACCGTAAAGATTCGGGCCAATCCGATTTGCTCCCCCTTTATCTATAGTGTGACAACTCGCACATTTTTTGAAAACCGTTTCTCCCTGTTGAACACTCGCCGCTGCTAAAAGCGGCTCAAGAGGAGCAGGACCCTTTTTGGCAACTTCGGGAGGTTTTTCTGCTGTTGGGGAAACGCCAGCAATTTTATAAGCATTAACTTTAAGCATCTTAGGTTCAATCAAACGATCAGAGATAAGATCCGCAGCCTTTACTATAAGCAAGGCAATCAAGATAGCTGCTATAATTTTGTTAAACTCAAAGCTGTCGAGTCTCTGGTTCATTTCAGTCCTTTGTTCAGCGCTCTCACTATATCTCTCTTGTCCAAAAGAGGGTAGTCATTCTTCACGGACTTTCTCAGGTTTTTGATAGGACGCAAACAAAACCTGATACGTTGTTTGCGGGTTTTGATCGAAGATCTTCATCACCTTTTTAAAGGTCCCATAAGGCAAAGGATGATGGCCTGGCTGGGGTAAATTGCCCCCGATTTGTTTCAAGCCTCGAAGAAACTCAAGAGCATTTTCATGATTTGTTATCACCCATTCCTCTTCCACATCTCGCAAACCCGAAAGAGGCAACCAATCCTTGAGCTGCCCGAAAGAAATAAAATCTAAAACACCGCTTGGTGCATTTAATAAAGCGTGCGACGTACGCCATTCATGAAAGGTATTGTTACCGAGAGCTGTGAGATAAAGCCATCCCCCAGGCTTGAGGCAGGCAGCCAGGCGCGTAACCACCCCCTTTGGATCTTGAAACCAATGGAGCGCCAGGTTCGACACAATGCAATCAAAAGAGGCTGAAAAGCAGGGGTATTCTGCATTCACGACCAAAGGAAAAACGCGCGTCATATCGAACTTTTCCATCGCCTTTCGTAACAGAGGATAGGAAAAGTCCGTGAGGACATACTGAGAAGAATGAGGAAGTAAATGAGAGGTTAAAATCCCCGTTCCACATCCTACCTCAAGAATGGTGCCCAGAGACGGTTGCTTTTGTGTCAAGATTTTCGCAACCAACCTTTGCGCCACAAAGTTTTGAACAATCCCTTGCTGATCATAACTTTTCGCTGCACGGGAAAAGCTTTGGGACACTTTAAGTGAGCGAGACACCTTATCACTCCTGAGTTAACTTTATGAAGAAGACTATCCTTTTCTTTTCAATTTTAAAAGGAGGAGTTTTGACTCTGTATTAGAACTCGATGGACCTGAGAATAGTTAATTTGAATAGATTCTATAGGAAAAGGAGCTGTTTAAGAACCAGCTCCTTAAGAAATCTCTTTGCTGATCGGCTTTTTGCATTGGAATAAAGGGTTCCATGCCTTTCTTAAAGCTCTATTGTTTTATTCCACTGATTTCAACACTATAAGATTGATTATAAGGATTTAAACCTAGAAGGCCCGTTGTTTCCCCATACCTTCTAAAGGTTACTCTAACATCTCGAAGGCCGAGTTCTTCAATGAAAAATAATCGGTTTAACCCCAGACTTGAAGCGTTATCTTCAAGCCTTGGCTCTTCTCGAGGACGAGCCTTTTTTAACTCTTTCAAATAAGCTTTTGTAAGAGCTGCTTGGTAGGCTTGTATCCCTTCAGGGGAAGAATCGCAAGTTGTCTTAGGCGTTACAGACGGCATCTTCGTGACACGGCTTTCATTAAGGGGTTTTGTAAGGAATTTATAATCATCCGGTTGAAGAGCGTATTCAGCCTGCCCTACAATCTTTTCAGCAAGCCCAAATGAAAAATCAAAATACCTATTTAAACCGTCTGGTTGAAAAAGGGCCCCATCACTATAAGACCAAAGGCAAGAACTATAAGAAATATAGGTAAAAGGATCACCTGAAGAGAGCATACTTAAATAGAAACGCGCAGCAGTTTTGGTCTTTTCATCTTCAACTAAACCCTTGCCAACACGCTCAAATAAAATGCGGTGGATTTCTCCATGGTTTGAACCATCGGGAACATAACGTGATAAAGAATGATAGGTATTCTCATCAAAAGCGTCTCCTACAATGGTGGGGTGAGTTTTAGGCTCAGTGTTTATCGTAATACAATTAGGTCCAGATCTTACATAAGAAGGCCTTTCACACTCACCTTCAGGTCCAATACCACCTATAACAATTGTATCCTCGCCGTTTGCTCTGCCTTCGTTTTCAAGAAATAAACTACTCGCTATTCCTAAAATCAAAAAAAGTAAGTTATTTTTCATAAACATAACACCTCCGATATTAAACAATGCTCATTATTGACATAGTGATGAAGATGTAAATATCAAGTGTAAAACCAAAAAATTTTTAATAAATCATATCATATAACATATTGTTGGCATGTTAAAATTTTGAGAGAATTCTAAAGTTATTGATTCAAAATTATTCCTGTTGTTAACCTTTTCGTAATATGTTCTAGAGTATGCATAAATGAATAAAAAGAATATGGCTGAGGAAAGCTTATCGATGCGTGCTTTATTAAGACTTCTTTCTCCTGGTGTTTTCTTTTTCATGCTTGTAAGCCTAGAATCAAGCTTATGGGCTAATAATTGTGCCATTCACATTAGCCAGCATGAGAAAGCACACAACATTCCCGAAGGTCTCCTGCATGCTATCTCTAAGGTAGAATCCGGACATAAGGATGCGACTGGCCATATTGTCGCGTGGCCTTGGACAGTGAACGCAGAGGGAGAGGGGTATTATTTCCCCTCCAAAGAAACCGCCATCGCAGCTGTGCGTAAAATGCAGCTCAAAGGCATTTCAAGTATTGATATAGGCTGCATGCAAGTAAACCTGCAACACCATCCGCATGCCTTTAAAACATTAGAAGATGCCTTTGATCCAAGGCAAAATGTTGCTTATGCTGCCCGGTTTTTAAAGGGCCTTAAGAATGAGCATGCTTCCTGGCATAAGGCGGTGGCACACTATCACTCTGCCAATCCCCTTCATCATATCCCCTACCAGCGTAATGTTATGCTGGCTTGGAAACACAATCGTGATATTCCGGCTCTTATTCTTGCCAAAGATCGCTTTAAAGATCGAAAGAACGCCAACCATATTCGTCGCTTAAACACGCAGAAAACCTTGAGCCTTAGTCCACCTCAGCTGCTTCAAGCTTCCAGTAATTTAGCCGTCCGCCGAGTTTCTTCGCACAACACATCCCATCTTCGTAAGCTTAAGTAAAGGCTCTTGCTTCAAGTAGCGACATTAATCCTTAACGCTCAGACTAATTGAGAAAGAAATGTTTTTGCTGGCACAATGGTTGGCTTTTCTAAAGAAAAACAATCTTTTTCAACATAAGGTAAATCCATGGCCACCTGAAATACATGAGGTACATGAAGTTGTTTTTGAAAAAAGAGAAGATGAGGGCTTAACGGCTCCTCACTAGAAGACTTAACTTCAAGCATGACCCAAGGTTTTCCTTGTTTTGTAATTAAAAAATCTACTTCTTGTTGATCTTTTGTTTTTAAGAAATAAAGTTCAAAATCACCCATTCCACTATCATTCCAAAAATGAATGGCTTTCAAAAGGTGGGCCGCGATAAAATTTTCATTTCTTTGTCCTAAATCTTCAACTTGGGACCAATCCCAAAGGTAAATTTTTGGCTCTTTTAAAAGACTTCGCGTAATATTATTTGACCACGGACGTAGGGTAAAACAAAAATACATGGATTCAAAAACACTGATCCATCGACGAATAGTCTGATCAGAAACGCGCACTTTACGAGCAAGGCTTGTCAAGTTGCTGAGTTGTCCGGCTTGATGTCTTATAAGAGCTGCTAACACCTCTAAAAGTGAGAGCTCATGAATATTTGAAAGTTCGCGGATATCTCCCTGAAAAAATTGTTGATGTCGTAAACGTTGCCATTTCCTATAATAAGGTTGTTCTCCCCTAATAAAGGGATCGGGAAACCCTCCAAAAGTTAAAAGCTTATTAAAATCAGCCTTTCTACTTTCTACTGGCTGCCCAATGAGCGTATCGCGCAAATTAGGGGTTATTATTTCACGAAGTGAAAGGGGATGAACTCTGTAAAGGAAATATCTCCCCATGAGACTCTCCCCCCCTTTATTAAAAACATGCAAGCGGGCACTACCTGTTACCAGTATTTTGACTTCCTCTCGATAGGTATCGATAAAACCCTTAAGGAAGCTTTTCCACTCCTTATATTTATGAATTTCATCAAAGCAAATAAGAGGTTTTTCCTTAAGGATCGCGCCAAAAGGTAGCCCCTGCATTATAGCAGCAGGCCCCTGTAAAATGAGCTGCCGATGATCAAGATTATCCCAATTAAGGTATTTTGTATACAAACACTCCTTTAAAAATTCTTTTGCGATCGTCGTTTTACCAACTTGCCGCGGGCCAGAAAGAAAAAGCGCTTGAGTACTATTGCTGGCAAAATGCTCTTCTATGATTTTTAAGTAGAGTCGTTTCATCTTCTCCTCATTTGACCATTTTGAGCCTTATATCGAAAAAGTCAAGACTTTTTCGATATGAACAACGGAATAGTCAGAATAAGGCCCAGGGTACCTTGCTTTTGCGGAGAATAAGCTCTATAATCTCCGCACATATTGCGGAGATTATGATGTATATCTACGAACGCTCAGAATGGCCTTATTTTACTTGGAATCATAAAGAGATTTATCCTCTTTTGGCTTCCGCACGTCATGAACAAGGGCGTCTCCTGGGACGAATGGAAACCCTTGGATATCATAGTTCTTAGCTTGCTTAACTGAAGCCATTCAGAAGGCTGATATCACCTTAAACAAGGTACTTTTTAAAGCTCATTTTTGGCAAAAGTTTTCTATCCATTCCTTGAATGACCGACAGCAAAAAGTCCTCAACTTAATGCTTGATGGGTTTAAAGGAAACCTAATCCAGTTCAGACTAGAAATTAAAGGTTAACTTCTAATCCTCTATAGAGCCTCCTGCTTCAAAGCCTTAACGTCGGCTTCAAGGCGTGTCACCCGTTCATCAAGCTTTTGGATGTGGAGACGTTGCTCTTCTACACTTTCAAAAACCTCATTTCCAGAGGTGGGCTCTGCAAAAAAGGGATGTTTGGGAACCAGCTCTTCTGCAGATGCGGGAGGCTCATTATCCGTTGGGATGAAAATATCTTCTGTTTTGTCTTCAGCTTTAGCCAAAGAGAGGCCTCCCCAAAGTATCATCGTCGCAAAGAGTGCTGTTTTTGTCATATGCTTTTCCCTATCCTTCTGAATTTTGAGAGGGTGAGATCCATCCAATATTTCCGTCCGGCCTGCGATAAACCACATTCAATTGGTCGTGAGCTACATTATTAAAAAGCAGGGCTTGGGAATCCGACAAATCCAATCGCATTACAGCCTCACTAACAGTCAGCTCAGGAATTTCCGTTTTCACTTCAGCGATAATCAGAGGATTCTCCTCTGTCGATTCGTTTTCAGCTTCACTTTGAATGACATACTGGAAAGCGGGAGCTTTTTTGAAAACCACATCTCGTTTTTTTGTATGATCAATCAACTTCTTTTTATAGCGACGAAGCCTTTTTTCAAAGGTTTCTATAGCTTGTTCGAGGCAAATATAGGCTTCATCCGTATCATAATAGGCACGCACATAAACGCTGTGTCCCAAGTGCATTTCTACGTCACACCTGACCATCGGGCCATTACGCGAAAAGGTAACAGAGGCCTCAAGAGGACTTAAGTGATACTTTCCACGAATCGCCTCAATTTTTTCAAGCGCCTGTTTTCGTAAGGCATCACTGACTTCAATTTTTTTACCTGTGACTTGTACTTGCATGAAACCACCTCTGCTTTATGTTATTTCTTTAAATCAATGATAAGGCGAATCTGGGATAATGTCCAGTATCCCAGTAAGCGAAAAAATTTCTTTTGCATTTTTTATACGCGTAAGTATAATACTTTAAAGTATATATAAATGGAAGAGAGATGGACTTTATCAACAGAAAAAAAGAGCTTCTTTTTCTTGAGCAAAAGTGGGTTGAACCAAGGTCTCAGTTTATCGTGCTTTGGGGCAAGAGAAGGGTTGGGAAAACCGAACTTATAAAACAATTTATCAAGGACAAACCACATATTTATTTTCTTTCTGAAAGTACGAACGAGCGTGAGCAGCTCAAAAGATTTTCATTGGCCACAGGACATTTATTTCAGGAACCTATTCTGGAAACTCGTGGGTTTGCAGAATGGGAAGAGAGTTTTAAGTATATTAAAGAAAAGCAATTAAAGTTTGTATTAGCAATAGACGAATTTCCTTACTTAATTGAATCTAACCGCGCCATTCCAAGCCTCTTTCAAAAGGCGTGGGATGAGTATTGGTCCAAGAGCAATGTTTTTCTTATTCTTCTTGGCTCAAGTATTGCTATGATGGAGATGGAAGTTCTGGGGTATAAATCGCCTCTTTATGGAAGGAGAACGGGCCAATGGAAGGTTGAACCAATGACCTTTGAATCTGTAAGCCATTTCAGGAAAGGCAAGCCCTTTGAAGACAGACTCATGCATTATTCTGTAGCTGGGGGCATGCCCGCTTATTGGCTTCAATTCTCTCAAAAGAAGAGCTTTTTTTTAAACCTAGAAGACCATGTTCTTAAGAAAGGGCAAGTGCTTTATGAAGAAGTTGAATTTCTTTTAAGAGAAGAACTCAGAGAGCCGCGGTATTATTTTGCCCTTCTCCAAGCTATAGCCCAAGGGAAAAGAAAACTATCTGAGATTGTGAATGCAACGGGCCTCCCTCCTCAAGTTGCAAATAAATATCTTGGGGTTCTTTCAGATCTCAACATATTAGAACGAGAAATACCTGTCACAGAAGAAAAACCACTTAAGAGCAAGAAAGGTCTTTATAAAATAACAGACGAATTTTGTCAGTTTTGGTTTAAAAACATATCTCCAAGAAAAGGAGAACTTGAGATAGATATGGAGGAATCTGTCCTAAAGGACATAAAGGCAAGCTTGCCTCAATATTTATCTTTTATTTATGAAAAAATTGCAAAAGAGCTATTGTTAAAGTATTCAGATAACTTTTTTCCGTTTACAAAGATAGGGAGATGGTGGGAGAAAAATGAAGAAATCGACGTTGTAGGTCTCAATTCAGCATTGAACAAAATCCTCTTTTGTGAAGTGAAATGGACATCAAAACCTATGGGAGTCGATGTTTATGAGTCCTTAAAGGAAAAATCACGCAAAGTTATTTGGGGAAACAAAAACAGAAAAGAATATTTTTGTTTATTTAGCAAGCAAGGATTCACGGATGCCATGTTCGAGAAAGCCAAAAGAGACAAGGTCTCCCTTTTTAAAGGCGAAGAATTACTTAAGGTTACATAGAACTCATGTTTACCCTTATCTCTGACTTTGCCCCTGCAGGGGATCAACCTTCCGCTATTGAAAGCCTCATTCAAGGCATCAACCAAGGCGAGCGGGATCAGGTTCTTCTGGGCGTGACAGGCTCAGGGAAAACTTTTACCATGGCTCAAATTATTGCCCGCGAGGGCAAGCCCTCCCTCATCATCGCCCCCAACAAAACCTTAGCGGCTCAACTCTATGGCGAAATGAAAGCCTTTTTTCCCGAGAATGCTGTGGAATACTTTGTCTCTTATTATGACTACTACCAACCGGAAGCTTATGTTCCGCGCACCGACACCTATATCGAAAAGGAAGCTACTATTAATGAGCAAATCGATCGCATGCGCCATTCCGCAACCCAAGCTCTCTTGGAGCGCCGCGATGTCATCATTGTGGCCAGTGTATCCTGTATTTATGGTATCGGCTCTGTTGAAACCTATAGCAAAATGGTGATTCCTCTGAAGGTAGGCAACACCATTGATCGCAGCGAGCTGTTGCGCCAGCTCGTAGCTCTTCAGTACCGGCGTAATGACATTGATTTCCACCGAGGCTCTTTTCGCGCCAAGGGAGACGTCATTGAGATTTTCCCCTCTCACTATGAGGATCGTACTTGGAAAATCTCTCTCTTCGGAGATGAAGTTGAATCTATAACAGAAGTAGATCCCTTAACGGGCGAGAGAACCACTCACCTTGAAGCCATCAAACTTTATGCCAACTCTCACTATGTCACTCCAGGCCCCACGCTACAGCAAGCCATAGAAGGAATTAAGATCGAACTCAAGGCACGCCTTGAGGAACTTCGCCGTGAAGGCAAGCTTTTAGAAGCCCAGCGTTTAGAGCAGCGCACCAAGTTTGACTTAGAAATGCTGGCAGCTACAGGTATGTGCGCGGGTATTGAGAATTACTCGCGTTTTCTCACAGGTCGCGCGCCGGGTGAACCTCCCCCTACCCTTTTTGAGTACCTTCCTCAAGACGCCCTTCTCTTTGTGGATGAAAGTCATGTGACTGTGCCCCAGCTAGGAGGCATGTATAAGGGCGACGCCTCACGTAAGAAAACCCTTTCCGACTATGGTTTTCGCCTGCCCTCTTGTCGGGACAATCGCCCCCTTAAATTTGAAGAATGGGAGGCCATGCGGCCCCAAACACTTTTCATCTCTGCTACCCCTGGCCCTTGGGAGTTGGAACAAACGGGAGGCGCTTTTGTGGAGCAAGTCATTCGTCCCACCGGTCTCATGGATCCCCTTTGTATGGTAAGACCTGTTGAAAACCAGGTGGAAGACCTCATCCACGAATGCCTAGAAATTACCAAAAAAAACCAGCGTGTGTTGGTCACGACCCTTACCAAACGCATGGCCGAAGCTTTGACCGAATATCTGAATGAAGCAGGCCTTAAGGTACGTTATGTCCATTCCGATGTAGAAACTCTGGAGCGCATTGCAATCATCCGCGATTTGCGGCTAGGTGTCTTTGATGTGCTCATTGGCATCAATCTTTTGCGCGAAGGGCTCGACATCCCTGAATGTGGTCTGGTAGCCATTCTAGACGCGGACAAGGAGGGATATTTGCGCTCTAAAACCTCCCTTATCCAAACCATGGGACGGGCTGCTCGAAATGTGGAGGGATACGCGATTTTGTATGCGGATCGCCTCACCAAGTCTATCAAAGCGGCCCTCGAGGAAACAAACCGCAGGCGCGAAAAGCAACAAGCCTATAATGCTGTCCACGGCATTACCCCAGCTTCCATCAAGAAATCCATCCATAAAATCTTGGAGAGCGTGTATGAAAAGGATCACACCACCATCTCCCTTGAGGAGAATCCTTACCTCAAAATGACGCCCCAAAAGCAAAAGGCCCATCTCATGAGCCTTGAGAAAAAAATGTTTGCGGCAGCGGGGAACCTCGAGTTTGAAGAGGCTGCCCGCCTGCGAGATGAGCTGAAGCGACTGGAGCTTTTAGGAATTAGTAGTTGATAGAGACTATCCGAGTATGCCTTTAAGTCTACTCCAGAAAAACGTCTCAGGTTTTCTGAACTTGTTCAGGAATATTTTTTATTGAAAACATAGTGGATAATTAGTGCCTGAAAGAAAACCCCAGGTTTTTGCGTTTGAGGGAAGAGAGGCCAAAAATTTTTGCTTAATTTTTTTGTTTTTAACAAAAAGCAGAC
>MEMA01000054.1 GCA_001767835.1 Alphaproteobacteria bacterium GWC2_42_16 | reverse complement strand
ATACTTCCTTGTTTTTATAAATAGATTTGCCTATGGCCGAGCGCTCCTTTTCTAAGTCATAATCATCGCGCTTTTCAAGCTCATGGCTTATCTCTTTAAACCTAAAATAATGGGACAAACCATTTTTAAAGCCTTCTTCCCGTATGCGCTCTTGCTCTTCTTTCAATTTAAAGGCCGCCTCTTTAGCTTGAAGAGCTTGTGTTTGAGCGTCGTGTTCTGCCTTTTTGATTCCTTGGAGATGGGAGAGGAACTTTAAAGCCTTGTCGGGATCTTTATGAGCGGCTGTGCGGGCTAAGTCTTTTGCTTTATCAGACATAGTGCTTAAAAGAGGGGAGTGGAGCTCATGATCAACTTTTTCAATCTTCTGCTCGTACGTCTGTATATAAGGCTCTCGCTTTGCTTTCCAGTACTCAATAGAGGCGGCCTCTCCTTGAGTTTCTAGGCCTTTTGTAAAGACCCGTTTGTAAAAGTCAGCGGCGTTAAAGGCAGGGTGCTTCATATCTTCATAGACGTCTTGGAGGGTGGTTATCTCTATAGGTTTAGAGACTGACGTTTTTTGGAGAATCTCCTGAGCTCTGGCTTCTTCTCGGATTGTTTCTGGCTTTAAAAGAATAGATTTCTCTGAAGTTCTCCCTAAGAAATCTTGTCCCCCGACATATTCGGGGGCAAGCTCTTGGGCGTAAGACCCGAGGAGATCCGCAACGTTTTTGAAGGCTTGTTTAGAGACGGCCCCCATAGCGTAAAGCTCATCTCCAAGGCGAGTAAAGAGTTTATTAAGGAAGCGATCTTCTTCTTTCATGAGCTTGGCAAGAGAATTGGCATCCAAATAGTCGGCCGCGCCCAGCTTTTCTCCCGATTTAGAAAGAACTTGGGGGAGTTTTTCGGCTCTCCAAAAGTCTAAGGTGCTTCCATAGACTTGCACAGAGTCCCGATGACGGGTCATGGCCACATAGGTCAGATTTTGAGTCATCTCATGGGAGGCAAGAAGGAAGCTTTTATCAGAAGTCGTGCCTTGGGATTTGTGAATGGTCACGGCCCAGCCTTGATCAAAGTAAGGATTGAGATTGGGGGCAAAGGATACCTTTTGGTCCTCTGTAACTTTAACCTCAATTTTTTGCGCACTGATGTTCGTAATACTGCCTATGGTGCCATTCTTAACCCCTAAGCCATAGTTGTTGCGGGTAAAGACGAGCTTGTCTCCTTTAGAGAAAGCCCGCTCTTCCTTAAAGGTTTTCTTGCGGCCAAAATCATCTTCCACCTCTCGATGAACGGTGTAAGCAAAATCTTTTTTATCAAGAATACCTATCTCCTTTAAGTGACTGCGGGCCTGGGTGTTAAGATCCCGCACATCCCGATTGCTATAAGCCATCATGAGGAGACTCTTCTCAGGAGAGTCTTGAAACGCCTTTTTCCAGTCTTCAATCAAAGCCGCTTTAGCAGCTCCCCTGACCTCAACCCTTTGACCAGGAGTCTTCTCGACGCCAATTAGGTGATGAAGATCTTTTGATTTAAGAAGATCAGAAGCCTCAGTATATTGATAGGCCTTATCTTGTTTTTTGTTCACAAAGAGCCTTGCCATTTCCAGAGGATCGAGATTCCTGGATTCAAGGACGGGCTTATACACCTCAGGGTTTGCTAAAATTTCTTTGCCAGCTGCGTTTTGAGTATCTTTCCATTGCAGAAACAGACCGTAATCCTCGTGCTTTGAAGCCAGAGAGGCTTCTTTTACCTCCCCCATGATCTCGCGGAAGATCAGCCCTGACGTACGGGCGGCCATCTCATAGCGAGAGACTATGTCTGAAGGGAGGGCCTCACCCACAAGATAAACATGACCTTTCTCCTGATAGGCTTGAATGGCCTCTTGAGACTCTTGCTTTCCAAACAAAACGGTTGCCTCTTTTTGCCACTCTTCCTTTTGTCTTACAATTTCTTCTAAACGAGAAACGCCCACCCGCTCTGTGACCAGACGAAAAGCAGGTCCTGCTTCCACAGGCTGTAACTGTGCTCCATCGCCCACCACAACGGCTTTGACCCCCAACTTTTGGACGGCGCCTAAAAACTTATCAAACCGCTCCACATCCACCATACCCGCTTCATCAAGGACAAGAACACTGTTTTGATTATACTGGCACCGGCCTTCTTCAAAGGCTTTCAGAAACTTATGCAAGGTTTGAGAGTCTATTCCGCTGCCTTCAAGATTCTGGGCAGCCCTTCCCGTAGGCGCAAGACCATAAACCCGATACCCAGCATCCTCCCAAATATCGCGGCAGGCCTCTAAAGCCGTTGTCTTCCCAGCCCCTGCATAGCCCACAATGCATTTGAGCTGCCCCTCATCTACCAAGTGACGAATGGCTTGCTCTTGCCCCTCACTTAACACATGGCCTTCTTGTTTTAACCCCGTCTTTAAACGCTCTAAGCCACATTCGAGAGAGGTGGAAGAAACCGCATGGGTTGCACAACTTGCAAGAGACTCTGCTATCCCGACGAGCTTCTTTTCGGCCTTAAGCATAGTATGGGTGGTATAGATTGCCCTGTCTACACCGTCCTGATTTAAAGTCCCCTCTTCTTTTAACAAAAGCAACTCTTTTGAATTCTGCAGGCGGGCATCCAATCTCTGGAAAAGCGTTGCATCATCAACATACCGTCCTAAGATCTTCTGCACATCCCCCCACATAAAGGTCGCATGATGGCGGGTGACAATATCAAAGACCGTCTCGGGACGCCTCATAATGCGGTAGAGATTACGGAGCTGGACTTCTCGAAAGGCTTGCGTTCGTTTTGTAGTAGGCGTTGACTCAACAAACCCTCCCATGTCTTTTTCATTTTCTGGAGAATTTTCCTGAGTCTTTGAGGAAGAACGACCTTCAATGCCCTCTGCCCGCTTTTCTTGTTCTACTACCCCCTTCCCCAATTTAATCTGGGGTTCAATATCTAATCCCTGGTCCTCATAGGACCGGTGATCAAGGGTAATATCAAACCCATGCATTTTAAGATGGAAGCTGGCATATTGGGCCCACTGCTCGCGCCATACTTCATGAACCTCCCGTGCGTTCCAGTCGCGATTCTTTTTTGCAGATAGGCCATGAGTCCTGTCTCCTTCAGTGAGGTCTCGCGTTAAAAAAAATGTGTGACAGTGGGGATTGGGCTCTCCCGTCTTCTCGCAGGTCTCTTCATGAAAGCTTTGAATGGCGAACATCCCTAAACCACAAAACTGATCCTGAACATATTCTTGGGCCAGAGCCTTTCTTTGCTCATAGGTCAATTCCCGGGGAAGGGAAAACTCAATCTCACGATAAACCTGGGCATCAACTCGCTTTTCGGCAGCATTGGCTATATTAGAAAGGAGCCGAATCCCTTTCTCGCGATCTGTTGCGACAAGCTTTTGAATTTCTTTAGCCCACGTTGGAGCATCCTTGGGAAGTAAAATCTGCACGTCTTGGACGGACTTATCCTTGAAATCAAAAACCTCGCCCGTGTTTGGATCTGTAAGCTGTATTCCTGAAATGTACGCAATGGCTTTTACGGGATTGCCTCCGTTGCTGCGTCCAATCATGCGGGTCGTGTGGTGGTATATAGCCATGGGATGTTTTTTGCTTGTTTTGTTTGTATTATTTGTAGAAAAGTCGTCGTTGCTTGCAACAAAGCGCCATTGGAGATAATACAATGTATCAGCGCGCCTAACAAGATCTAAAAATGATCTTGAGGCGGACTGACTTATTATTCTTCTGTTTTTTGTTGTTTTTTAGGTTGTTAGATGAACTGGTGTTTCAGTTTCGAGAAGCCTTCTTGACGATTGAAAGAAGTTCTGATAATTTTATGTCAAATATTTCAAAAAAGCTTTAAACAGGAAAACAGGCCTCATGGACGACGATATCTCTAAAATTGAAGACAAAATAAATTTACTCCGGCAAAAAAGAGAAAAGATTAAAACACAAAAGGCCATGCTCTTGCTTAAAGAAGCTCAAGGAATTCTTTCCGATAACTTCTCCTATGAGCTCGTCCTTTCCATTCTTAAAAACTCTTGGAGTTCAGCCTCGGAGAAACAAAAGGAGGAATGGGCAAAGTCCGCCAAGCAATTTCGCAGAGACTCCAGCAAACGAAACACAAAAGGAATTGCAAGTCCTCAAAGCAAAGTGCCTCAAAATACAGCAGAGAATCCATAAGGCGGAAAGGATCAAAAGTATGAAAGAAGGCCTTAACCAAACGTCTTCTTCCGCTAAAAGGCGTACGAGAACTCGAGGTTTAATACAACTCGGGGGCCTATTGGAGCTCGCAGGAACGCTTGATGTTTTTGACATTCCTCTCGGCGTTGATTTGCAAAAGGACATCTCTGTCAAAAACAATATCGCAGCCCTCTTTAAAGGACTGCTGGAGCTTAATGTGTTGGCAAAGTCCGCAGAGGTAGATCTTAAACTCTGGGCCCTGCAAGGGTTAGAAGCTTTTAAATCAAGAGGTTTGTCAGAGACAAGACCGCTCGATAGAAATAAGGAGGGTATTATGTAAAAAAAATATCTATCAAAAAAGTCGAGTAACCCTCGATAATAAAAACAAGCGCAGTGCATGAGTCGCTACAACCCACACACTGCTATCACAACCAAATCTAAATAGGAGATTTGATCATGAATCAGGTCAATATACACAACTTTCAGCATTTTCTAAAAGAACTTGAAAAAAATTTATCCGAAATAGACAAACTCTTGGAACAAGAGACTCTTCACCTAAAGAATATCTACGTTCTCCATGACGTTATGACAAAAATGTGCAACAATTGGAGCCATCAATTGGAGCATCGAGGGTAGGAACATCAACCTTATAGCTGAGTGTAGATATGTTATGCTCAGCCGTAAAAATTGAGTTATGGACTAAAAATGTTACCCTACACAAAAAAACTATCGGCTTTTGAACCTGAGCAGGGTATTGTTTTGTTATATCATACAAACACTTCAGAGGCTTATTTGATGGATATTGAACAAATTAAAGAACTTATTAAACAAGGAGAATCTCATACCCTTGAATTTAAAAAGTCAACGACCCAACTGAAAGCTGTCTTTGAAACGGTTTGTGGGTTTTTAAATGGGCATTGAGGGACTGTTCTTATCGGTGTGAATGATAGCGGCATAATTATAGGGCAAAAAGTTACGGACGATACAAAGAAAGAAATAGCTCGTGAAATAGCTAAAATTGAACCTCCCGTAAATGTATTGGTCAATTACATTCCCGTTAACGATGGAAAAGTAGTCATCGTCGTGACAGTTGAGGCATCTCCTTTTGCACCTCATGCGTTTGATTGCAGACCTTTTGGGGTCACGAGAAAAAACAGACTATAAAGTACGTTAAGGTTTCAGGGCGTTCTTTTTCAGCCAGTTATGTAGGTTTGCCTCAGTGGTCTGATAACGATTTGCAATGAACTTTTGCGTAGAACCATTTGCCAACAAGCCCTCTATTTCCGGACGAAAAACATCAAGTTTGTTTTGCCTGGGCCTTTGGGACGACCCAGCTTGAGACCCTGTTCTTTCTTGAAGCGTAGAGCTTCCTTTGTTCTTTGTGAAATCAAGTCTCTTTCAATTTCTGCGGCCATGGAAAAAGTTAGGGCCAAAATGCTTGATTTTCAAAAAATGACGGGTAGCATGCATTTTCATCTTTACAATGATAGATGAGAAGGGTATAAGTTTATTAATTTACATAAAAAGAGGCTATCTATTATTAATCTACATAAATATCTATAAAAACAATAAACAGAGCTCTCCTCATCTGCTTTGAATTCGATGGGGTTAATAACAGAGAAAGAAAACTATATGCATAAGAAATTTCTCCGGACATACAAGATATCGCTCTTAATAGCAGTCGTGGCGCTGGGTTTTGCGTTGTCTGAGCGGAGCCAGGCAATGAAGGTGGGTGACGGCCGAGAGGATGATGAAACTGCTGTTGGAGTCCAGGCACCCCTATTGGGTCAGGGACGAGAAACGAGGCGGACCAGGAGTGTGAATTCAAATGAGGGAGACAGACCGTTAAGTGAGGTCTCAGGTGAAGATAAGTCAGAGAGATCCATCAAGCGCACTCGGGTAGTAGGTAGGAGTGTTCTGAATTCGGTGTTTTGGGGAAGTGTTGGAAGTGCGTCCGTGAGTATTGGCTATTCCATCCTGGGTGGACGATTGAATGATGATATTATGAATGCTCAAGATAACGTTTTTGTAAATTGTAGTTCTTATCGAAATCCATCATTGGTGCTGCCATGTCAAAGCTTATGCCCTGTGCCGGACTCGGTTAGTGTGGCCTTATCTGTTCCCTCTTATGTGAGCCTTGCACTCGGGGCTCTCACTATCGGAAGTGGAGCCTACCTGTGCTGTGCCCAGTATAAATGCAGTCCTCGCCGCGATGAACAGTAAGGCGAAGAAAATCTAAAGCTGAATTTGCGGGTAAGCTCGTAAGCATACCTCATCCTGCTAAATAATTTGATTACGCTCATTCGGATAAGCATTTCTTTTTATGTATGTTGGCTTATTATATTCAATGGCATATGCAGCAAGCGCTCATGCCCCTAACGCATGAGGGGAAAGGCAAGCATCGGCGATGGACGTTTGTAAACATCATTGAAACGCTTAAACAAATAACCTGTAACAAGGTTAAGATCGAAGGTGCCGAGCTTTTTAAAATAAGTTGCCCCACCCCTGAACAAAAGAGAATCATGGATCTTCTGGCCCTTTCCAAGAAGTAAGGGTAAAGCAGAAAAAATCTTCTAACCCAAGTTAAATAGAGAAGCACGTTACAATTCCACTACAAGCTTGAATTATCAGCTGAATTATCCCTTGTATTTTTGACCCAAATGAGAAATAATTTCGTACTCATGGTGAAAATAAAAAGGATACATATGAATCAAAGCCATAAGATTCGACTCTGGGTTCTCCTCCTTTTTCTTCCTTTTACTTTATCAATGCCCGCCCTTGCGATGATGAAAAGTGCTACTGGGAGTTCTTCAGAAACAGAAGAGCGTTTTAAATCTCCAACAACGATTCGATGCTATCCTCCCACACTGGTTACATTTCGTCATGAAGATGAAGTGATCAAAAGCGTGGCAAATGGAACGTATGGAGAAGCACAGGTTAAACGAACACTGATAAAATTTCAAAAGGCTGCTGAATGTTTTTTCCCTCCTAATAAAATTAGGGTGTACACGACAAATGATACCTCAGGTCGTGGGTATGATTTTGTAATGGTTGATCCTTCTCGGCAAAGAATCATCTTTTTAGAAGCAAAAAGCACTCTTTTACAAACATTATTTAAAAAAACAAAAACTTTCTCGAACGAAGTCCTCTATGCGCAAGTGGGTGGTGGACCAGAAATTGGACATAATGCTACCGATGAAATTACAAAGGGGTTAGAAGGGCTGCTCAGAAGCAAAACTCACAAAAACATGGATCAATTATCGAGAAGATGGTGTGCTGATTATGTAGATAATATCACACTTGTTTCATCATCTTCTGCGAAAGGGGTGGCAACTCCCCCTGTTGAATCAACAGGCTTCTTACAAAAATTAATTAACGTTGAACGCTATAAATTTATGCGCGTTGCAGCATTAACGATTGTTTCTACCGAAGAAAATGCAGGACCTACACCAACAACAACATACTTTGTAATCGTAGGGGATGGTGATTCGGAGATATCTAAAAAAGTGGATCCAAGTGCGGAAGATCGCATCGTTAATGCAGGGCTGACTTCTTTCTTATTGGATAAACAGGAAGTGCCATTAGGTGAAGCGCAACAATACATGCGTCACTTGTATGAGACACTGCAAGGGTATCGGTATCCCATCGAATTTATTGATTACACTGGACCATTAACAATGGTATGTGCTGGCAGCGTAGCCCCAATAGATACTTCTTCTTTCTCCTCCTCTGGCGGAGTAAAATCCATTGAGGCGGCACCTTCTGACTTAGCTCCAACGAGAGGAAGAAAGAGGAAATCAAGAAGCGGCGATGATCAAGAAGAAGATGGAAAAGCCGTCCAGAAGACATTAGAAACTTCTCATGTTGAAGAGGAAGAAGAAACAGTAGATGCAATACAATTTTCAATTCAAGACAACGCAAAGGAATTAGGGATAGTCGGACAAAATCCTAGTAGTGTTATGGATTTAAGACCTGGAATGGTAGTTATTAGCGGCATAACCCCAATGGATACTTCTTCATCTTCTTCATCTTCTTCATCTTCTTCATCCTCCTCTGACATAGTAAAATCTATTGAGGCAGCACCTTCTAAATTGACTCCAACAAGAGGGGAAAAAAAGAAAGCAAGAAGTGGGAATGATCAAGAGAGGGATGATGATCAAGAAGAAGAAAATTTGTCTCATGAAGGAGATATCATGGGACAGGTGAAGTCTGTTGATCCTGTTCTTGGACAGGATCCTAGTGTGGATCAAATCTCCACTTCTTCATCTAAATCAACAACTTCAAGGTCTCGCAGCCTTGCTGATGAGTTACAATGGTTTATTGGCAAAGCAGAAGAAATCTCCTTTTTGACCGGAGAAATTTCTTTAGGGGAATTCAACTCAAGAGATAAGAGACAGAGTGTTGAGCAGCTCCAAAAGAAACTAAAATTAAGTGTGATGGATAAAACCTCTTTGGAGGAAGTCCTCAAAAAAGTGTTGTTAAGGCTCAGTAAGGAGGGCCGCAACCAGTTGTTATCAGAGCTTTTGTTGAAAGTGCTTAATAGAGAGTCCCTTTCAGAGGATTTTTTGGATAAAGTCAAAAAAGACTTTGGAAGGCGAAAATCATCGCTTTATAAAGCATTGGATCCTCATTCTCTGGCGTTGAATATGAGGACGTCAATAGACAAAGGAGGTATTGCCCTCGTGAGGTTTTTTGAATTAGAAGTGTGCCCTGTTTTAAAGGATAGGAATAAACTTTCGGAAGACGCCCCTAAGGTTCCGGAAGACATGCTACTTCAGCCCGATAGTCCCGACTTCGACGAAACATGATGCCGTTTTAAGGGAACGTGAGGAGAAATATTTTGGAGGAGCCACAACATCCATTGCGTCTGATTCCAAGAAAGTTGGCGTTTGGGATCAAAATCTTCTAACTGAATGGCATGTTTGGTATGGAGGGCGGGGTGTCATGATTTATTGGCATATTGATAAAAATACCTAACAGAGAAAGGTGTTTTGGATGTACATGGACAAATCACAGCTCGCGTATGGTTTATAGCCAAAAAATAAGCGTGTGTGAGAGTGTTCCACAACTCCTGCCAATCTCTTACCAAACTCTTGCCAATCTTTTGCCAAATTGAGGGAGTTATTTTCCTTGGGCGCCTGCCAGGAAACTTGAAATCCTTTGAGTATATTGCCCGAGGGGATTACAAGCAGTCTCCCAGCGACCCCAAGGTTTGGTTTTCCTCCATGAAGTTCTTGGCCCAGGTTCTCTCAACGCATAACAAGCTTCTTTTAGAGCTCATTGCTCAAGCTAAGCCCCAGTCAGTGATAGAGCTGGCTCAGCTTTCTGGATGCCATAAGAGTAATCTTTCACGAACTTTGTGTACAATAGAGCACTATGGGCTGGTCTTCATTCAGCGTAAGAAAAGCAGCGAGATTTGTCCTCGGGTTACTTTTGATCATTTAAGGGTGGATTTATATCTCTCTCATGAGAATCGCGTGTGACATGTCATTGACGGCTGCAATGCCCAGGCCTGTAAACGGCGGTGGAATAATGCACCACAAGAGGATGGTGCAGAAGTGAAAATGGCGGAGTAAAAGTGCACCACTTCTCGTAATGATTAGAAGTAATC
>MEMA01000053.1 GCA_001767835.1 Alphaproteobacteria bacterium GWC2_42_16 | reverse complement strand
ACGAAAACGAAGGGTGAAAAGAAGAATATTCCTGCGCAGTTAGTGGGCCAATTTTTATGGGCGAAAATGGATCATTTTTAGTGGGCGTTGAGGTCCTCTCTAGCGCACGCATATACACTCACTGTTCAAGTTCAAGGAAGTGAATCAATCCAAGTTAACACAGGTTCTCAAAACAAGCCGACGCCCCTTATTACATCTGGAGCTCAAACGTATTCACTTACCTTTGATAATAAGTCCGTTGAGAAAAATAATCTTCAGTTTTCATTGAAGAAGAATGGGAATACGATTTATTGTAGCGGCGATACTGAGAAATATGGGCCTTATATTCCATTCGAAGACGAGAATAATAAAACATTAAAGTCTTTAACCTTAGCCCTTTCAAGTTCTTCTTCATCTTCTAGTTATGCATGCACCATTAAAAACTTAGAGTACAAATAAATGTTGTCATCAATTTCAGGATTACAAATGGACAAGAATAAATTAGGACAAAAAAGAATTACGGATATACTAGGCCCATCTTCGGAGAAGATCCTTGAAAATCTTAGCGAAATATCTCCTGACCTTGCCAAATATATTATAGAAATTGCCTATGGCCCATAGTCATGAGAATCAGCTTGTTTAAGGGCTTTAATGTAGGCTTCTCTTGTTTGACTTGGATTTGTTAGATTCGCTCGTCCCCAAGTGAACCTTTCATGTTTAAAAGTTGTGAGAAAAATATCTGTAAAAAGGCGCGCATGTCGACCATTTCCATTTGGAAAAGGATGGATCCAAACCAATGAACAAACGTGAAACAAATGTCTCAAATCGTGTTTCACGGGGCGCCGTAGCGTGAAACAAGAACTTTGTTTCATCTCAATCCAAAACAACCAGGAAACTAACCAGGAAGTCTTGGCTCCTTTATTGCTTCCGGGTTCCTCATCTTACTCCCTTCTAAACAAATCATCCAAAGTCACAACAGCATCCACCATATCCTCCGAATAAATGGTTTTTTTAAGTCCATTGACAGAGATTAAGGCGAGGAAAAGCTGCTTATTTGTTTCCGTCTTTGCCTTAAAAACAGCCATTTTGCGTTTTAAGGTTTCAGCCTCTTGCTTATTAATAATATAAGGATTTTCTGTATATTTCATTTCACAGATGGTAATCGCATCATCTTCTCGATCAAACAGCAAGTCGATCTGGGTTCCCTGATCCTGTGTTCCCTTTCTTGGAGAATATCGCCATGTGTTAGGAATGGCAGTGGGGCTCATCTTAAGGGCGTGGCTAATTTGAGGAATGTGTTTGTAACAAACGGATTCAAATGTATACCCTGCCCAACTGTGCCATGCCGGTGAATTTTGCTGCTTTTCCCAGTAGCCCTTCATATGCCCTTTTGAAAGGAGCGTCGACCTTATAGGCTCAATCCAATCCAGATAAAACAGAACATATTCATCCACGACTTTGTAATAAATCCCTCGCTTCTTATGAAAGTGGGATTTAAAGCTCATGATAAAGCTTGAATCCTGCAGATCCTTTAACCGTTTCAATCCTGTACTTCCTTGGAGAGTCTTGCCAAAGTGCTTTAAAATCTCATCTTGGAGGATGCCATAGCGGCAACTGGCGATCAAGCGGATCATGTCTATATAGATGCCTGAATCCTCGTAAAGGGCAGAAAATAAATTATCAAACTCATCAGCAAGGAAGCTTTTGCTTTGGAAGGCTAAGATCTCTATATTCTGAGCCGCCGATCGTCCACGTTCAATTTTTGAGAGATAATAAGGGATTCCACCCATAACCATATAAATCTGAAGGATTTGTTCATGATTTAATTTGGTACCAAGGGAATCTAAAAAGAGCTTTGTTTCCCTTAAATCAAAAGGTTCTAAATAAATGTTACGGGTAAGTCGATTATGAAGCCCCCCTTTGTTATTTACAATTTTTTCAAGGATCCATGACGCTGAGGAACCACAGATAACGAGGTTAACTCGTTTATCTTGTGACCAATGTTGATTCCAATAGTATTCAAGGGTTTGGAGCAGGCGCGAGTTTCTTGTTGCCATCCAGGGAAATTCATCAAAAAAGAGAACGATCTTTTTGTTTTTTCGAACTGTTTTAAAAGCTTCTGTGAGAATTTCAAATGTGGAGTCCCAGGTTTTGGCTTCCTTTAACGTTGCCCCATGATAGAAAACCCTCCCCATTTCTTTTGTAAAATGGCGAATTTGTTCTTCTAAAGGTCCGTCTTTAACGCCTGTAACATTTAAGAATACACACTTTTTATTTTCAAAAAAACTTCGAATCAGAAAGGTTTTCCCTACCCGGCGTCTACCATAAATGGCGAGGAATTCAGGGACATTCGAAGAAAACATCTCATTTAAAATATCGATTTCTTTTTTTCGGCCAATAAGGGACATAGGGTTTATTTTCCTTGTTCTTCACTTTTGATTTATATTCCAAAACGAAGGACAATTCAATATATTTCACATGTTCTTCATTTTTGAGTCTTTCTTGAAAACGAAGAACAATTTTTTTATTTGGACCTTATTCATTGAAAAGGCTATGTTTTATATTTAGTTCGGACTGAAGGGTAATGTGTTTGGGAATGAGGGCTTTAAGCTCATCTCCATCAATAGGCGTTGCTCCAGGAGGATAGATGAATTTCATCTTATAAATCCTCCCATAATTTTCGAGGAGCTCTTAAAAGTTCTTCAGCAAGTTCCTGGATTTGAGTGTTTTTCTCTTCTTCAGTAAGAGCTTGCCCTTCCAGCATCATGTGGTGTGAAATATAGTCAACCTTTTGCTTTGCTAAAGCAAAAGCACGTTCCTTTAAAAGGTCATCAAGAGGTTTTTCAGGAATAAAAGCATATTCAAAACGACATCCTAAAGCTTCTGCTGTATGCATTAATGTTTTAAGATTTAACTGGTTAAGGATCTCTACCTTCTCAATTTCAGAAACTCTTGACTGTTGTATGCCCAATTTTTTTGCAAGCTGCGTTGTCGTCATGCTAAGGGCTTTACGGACTGTTCGGATCCATCCTTCCTTGGGTCGTGAAAAAGAAGGAGGCAAAGTGGAAAGCTGATTTAACTTCTGAATAAGCTGTTTTTGTTCGAGCATCTTAAATTTATTTTTCATATTTATATCATAAGAAGGTTATATATATATCATGAACCAGTATAAGAAAAATCAGATAAAATGGAGAGATAAAAATAAGAAGACTGTGATATTTTTAGAGAAGAATTTTGCTTTTCAGCATTTTCAATGGATTCCTCCAGAAAAACCATCTAAAAAATTAACATTGCCTAGCCCCGTTTGAACCAGTTGTTCAACAAAGTGGGTTTCTGGGGCGGTACATATAGCTTCTTTTGAAGAAATCTGTTCAAGTTTTCCGTCTTGCATCACAGCTATCCGATCTCCTATTTTAAAGGCTTCCGAAATATCATGAGTCACAAAAACAATAGTTTTCTTCAATTTTTTCTTAAGTCTCAATATTTCATCTTGAAGTTCACATCGTGTTACTGCATCGAGAGCCCCAAAGGGTTCGTCCATTAAAAGACATTCCGAATCTGTTGCGAGAGCCCTTGCCACACCTACCCGTTGTTGCTCTCCCCCTGAGAGCTCATGAGGAAAACGATTCAAATAAAGGTCCGGCGAAAGGCGAATAAGATCCAAAAGCTCTCGCACCTGTTCTTCACAAAATTTTTCAGGCTTTTTCGCTAAACGCAGGACAATTTTGATGTTGTCTTTAATCGTCATATGGGGAAATAGTCCCACCTTTTGAAAGACATATCCAAAAAAAGAGCGGCGCAGATCTGAAATATTATAGGATTTAATATCCTTTCCATGGATAAGAATTGAACCAGATGTGGGCTCGACAAGTCCATTGAGCATCTTCAAAAGGGTCGTCTTCCCACTTCCAGAAGATCCAATAATCACCAAACTTTCCCCTTTCAAAATGGTAAGAGATAAATCGTCAATACTTGGCGAAGTCCTTTCAGGATAGGTTTTAGAAATATTAATTGCTTCTAGTAAAACCCTCATTATTTTACCTCAACGATATCTTTCAGGAATCCACGAGGGAGATTTGTTTTCCAAAAAAGCTTTTACCCCTTGTTGCCCTTCAACAGAACGATGGAGGTGGGCTATGGATTCAACTGTCAGTTGACGGATTTTTTCAGTAATTTCAGGCTTGAGTTGAAAGAAGATTTTTTTCATTTGCCTTAAAGCCTCTGGGCCCGCTGTGAGAATACAACGCAAAAGAGGTTCCAGGGCCTTTTCTTTAGAATCACCCTTAACAATTTCATGAACAAGCCCAACTCGCAGAGCCGTTAAGGCATCAAATGCCTCCCCTGTAAGTAAATAGCGTTCGATCGACCCGGGATACGTACTTCTTAAAACATAAGGAGAAATCATAGCAGGAATAAGGCCAAGTTTAACTTCAGGAAAACCGAAAAGAACCTTCGCCTCCGAAACGACAATATCTGAACAGGCCAAAAATCCGATGCCACCCCCTTTAACGGTCCCGTGAACGTAGGTGATTACAGGAAGAGGCACTCTATCCAAGGAATAAAACATATAAGAAAACAGATTGGCTTCAGCTACATTTTCAGATTCTGAAACTTGAGATGATTCCTTCATCCAATGAAGATCGTCTCCTGAACAAAAATTCTCCCCATTTCCAGAAATCACGAGGGCTCGTAAAGAGGTATCTTCATGAAGAATTTTAAGGCAATCGAGGATCTTCTGAATCATATCGTTATCAAGGGCATTATGAATTTCTGGCCGATTCAATGTGAGCCAGGCTATCTTATCTTGATCTTGTGTAAAAAGAACCTTATCTGTCATGTGTCCCCCTAAAACTTAAAGCTAGAACTTTACGCTAGTCTACTAGACTTTTTCATACTTTTCATCAAAATCAAATCATCGGTTTGACAACTCTGCCCAAAGTAACAGCATGAACTTCTCGAGCCCCGGCTTTTAACAAAGTTTGAGCACACGCATCCAAAGTCGCTCCAGTGGTAAAAACATCATCTACTAAAAGAACAGTCCTTCCACTCAGGCGGGGTTTCTCGAACGTAGCCACGGAAAAGGCTCCCCTTACATTTTTAAGACGGTCTTTTTGAGAAAGGTGCCCTTGAGATGGCGTGCGCTTGATTCGTTTAAGTATCGAAGGCATATAAGGCCATCCCTTAAGATGAGCAATCTCATGAGCCAAAAGGGCAGCTTGATTATAGGTTCTCTTAAAAAGGCGCATCCAATGAAGAGGAACAGGAACGCAAAGAGGATCCTTGATGTTGTCAAGAATCTGGGACATCCACTTCCCATAAAGAGGAGCCGCGTAAAGATTATCCGCATGTTTAAACTTTAAAATTAGATCGCGGCTATCTTCTGTGTAACAGAAAACAGAACGTGCCGTTGTATAATGTGGTTTATGGTTCATGCAAACGCCACACAAAGCGCTTTCCTCAATTTCAAAATCAAAAGGACGTCCACAACAAGAACAATAAGGTTTTGCAATAAAAGGGACCTGTGGCCAACAGGAAACACAAAGTCCTTCTTGCTTTTCTAAAATGGCGCCACATTTTACACATCTTAAAGGAAGAAGAAAATCAACGCATTTCCTAAAAAGAGAAAGGTTTTTTTGCATATCGAAAGGCCGCTTCAAGCGTATTATGTAATAAGTAGGCCACCGTCATCGGACCAACTCCCCCAGGAACAGGTGTAATGGCCCCCGCCCTATCTCTAGCCGTCATAAAATCTACATCTCCCACGAAATTCCCCGTTGGTAGCCGATTAATACCCACATCAATAACTGTGGCTCCTTTTTGGATCCAATCCCCCTGGATAAAGCGAGGATTTCCAATGGCAACTATAAGAATATCAGCCATCTCACAGAGAGAAGGTAAATCGCGCGTCTTTGAATGAGCCATCCAAACTGTACAATTCTGCTGTAACATAAGAAGTGCCATAGGACGCCCAACGAGAAGCGAACATCCAATAACACCCACATTTAATCCTTCAAGACTTTCATGAACGGTCTTTATCAAGGCACGACATCCCAAAGGTGTACAGGGGATCATACCTCCTGGAATCCCCTGAAAAAGCTTTCCCGCATTGAGGGGATGAAGACCATCCACATCCTTTAAAGGATCAATAAGGGACAAAAGATAAAATTTATCTAATTGGGAAGGAAGAGGAAGTTGTATAAGAATGCCATGAATAAAGGGGGATTGATTAAGCTCCTTAATTTTACTTTCAAGAATATCTAATGAAACCCAAGCCGGGAAAATATGTTCCTCAAAATGGAAGCCGAGATCTCGGGCTTGAGCTCCCTTTAACTGAACATAAAGCTGACTTGCGGAATTTTCCCCTATCCTTAAAGCTGCTAAACCAGGTTTAATCCCAGTTTCCTTTTCAAGCTCTTTGGCGGCCCTTAATAACTTTTTTTTAAACTCTTCCGCAATTTTGCGGCCATCAATAATCTTAGCCACCACTCACCATAAAAATTTTCAACTTAAGTTGAATAATAACGCCTTGGAAAAACCATAAAATAAATATCAAAGCCACTGGAGAAAAATCCATCCCTCCTATAAAGGGGAGAAACCTGCGAATCAGCGAAAGAACAGGTTCTGTGAAACGAAAGAGAAACTGCCTAAAAAGGATAATAAAATTGTTATTCGCATTGATCACATTAAAGTTAGCCAGCCAACTCATAATTACATGCGCAATCACAATCCAAATATAAATCCCTATAATATAATTTATAATGGACAGCAGAGGAATGAGAATAATATCCATGATGACCTACCCTTCTTTTTTTCTTATGGAATTAAATTTTACCCATCTTACATTTACTCTACATCATTTTTTTAAAAAATCGAACTTTTGAATTAGCCATTTGTCCGATCAAAGCTTAATTGAAGATATGATACTCCGACGAGGGCCGCCGTCTCAGCCCGAAGAATATGAGGATTTAATGTGACACCTTGGACTTGGGAATGAGAGCGGAGAAGCAAAAGCTCTTGTGCAGTAAATCCACCTTCTGGCCCAACAAGAAAGGCGTATTTTTTTGTTTTATCAATGGAAATTTCCCTTAAAGGGGAAGATGTAAGTGTTTCATCCCCAAACAAAAGCTTTCTGTCCTTAGGCCAATCACCTAAAACTCTTTTTAAAGACAGGAGTGGTTTTATCTCGGGCAAGGTTAAACGGCCACATTGCTCTACTGCTTCGCGGCTATGGTCCTCTATTTTTTTAAGATTCACTTTTGAAAGAGTCGTCCGTTCGCATTTGACCGGCCAGATGCACGCAACACCCAATTCGGTTGCTTTTTCCACGAGAAATTCTTGTCGTTTTGGCTTTAAAGGGGAAAAAAGAATCCATAAGTCCCCTTCGTCTGATTGAGGCTGAGTTTGAGAAATAATAATTAAGGAGAGGTGTCTTTTCCCTCCATCACTCATTTCTGCAAGCCATTCTCCCTCCTTTCCATTAAAAAGAAGAACTCTCTCACCTTTTTTAAGGCGCATAACCCTTTGAAGATAGTGGCTTTGAGGACCTTTCAAGATCAGTTCTTTTTCACTCTTCAAAGGAAGATTAACAAAAAGCCGAATCATTCCATTCCTTTTTTGCAAAAGACAAATAAAAAAGATTACTCTTCATTGAAGAGCTATTATATATAAAAAAACCACAAGGGATAGAGACTTAAATGTGTACGTTGTCTTTTCTCACATAATCGTTTAAAAAACGAAATATGATCGAGTTATTTAAATGAAGTTTTTAAATCTTTTTTCTGACAAAGCAAGTCTGACCCTTATAAATCGCTTATGGCATGAGCACATCAAGTCCTATCAGTGGTACATATGGGGAGGGCTTTTTTGTATGGCGATTTCAGCATTGACGACTGCCACGCTTGCAAAAATGCTCCAGCCTCTTTTTGACGATGTTTTCGTCGCTAAAAACGAAGGCATGCTCTTTCAGGTAGCGGGGTTTGTTTTGGGAATATTTATTCTTAAGGGAGTTTCAAGTTTTGGCGAGTCCGTAAGCCTTATTTATGTAGGTCAAAAAATAATTGGGGACATTCAAAAACGGCTTTTTGATCACTTTATTCATGCTGATCTTGCTTACTTCCATGCTCGATCAAGTGGCGAGCTTGTTTCAAGGGTAACCAATGACGTGAATTTGATGCGCAATGCTGTTACAACTGCCTTAACAGGTATTGGTAAGGATGTCCTTTCTCTCTTTTTTCTTATTGGATTGATGTTTTATCAAGATTGGCTTTTGGCCTCCTTGGCCTTTTTTGTTTTTCCTGTAGCCCTTTTTCCTATCGTTAAAATCGGGAAAAAAATGCGGAAAGTTTCTTCTAATACACAAGAAGAGATGGGAATTTTTACGATTCTTCTCCATCAGGTATTTCAAGGCATGCGTATTGTTAAATCCTATGCCATGGAAAATTATGAACAAAAACGAGCCCATCGTCTTATCAATATCTTAAGTCGCCTTAATGTAAAAGGGGGCCGTGTGCGTGCGGCGTCTCATCCTATTATGGAAACCTTAGGGGGCATTGCCATTGTTATCGTTATCCTTTATGGCGGCACACAAGTCATTGCTGGAAACCGAACTACAGGGACATTCATCTCTTTTATCACAGCTCTTTTGCTTGCTTATGAACCATTAAAGCGCCTCGCGCATCTTAACGCAAATCTTCAAGAAGGCCTGGCTGCTGCATGGCGTATTTTTAAAGCCATTGATTTAAAACCAAATATTGTAGATTCTCCCCTTGCAACTTCTCTTAAGGTAAAGAGGGGGGAAATATCACTTAAGACTGTTCGATTTTCTTATCCTAACGGCAAAAAAGCTCTCACGGGAATTTCCATGGATATCCCTTCGGGGCAGCGAATTGCTCTTGTTGGACCAAGTGGGTCTGGAAAATCAACCTTGTTGAACTTAATTCCTCGCTTTTATGATGTGACCTCTGGATCCATCTTGATTGATGACATTAACATTCGAGACGTCACCCTCAGCTCTCTTCGGTCACAAGTGGCTCTTGTCAGCCAAGAAGTAATTTTGTTTGATGACACTATAAGGGCCAACATTGCTTACGGCCGATGGGAAGCTTCTGAGGAGGAAATTATTGAGGCTGCAAAGGCGGCAGCAGCTCATGAGTTCATCAAAGATCTTCCCGAAGGCTATAATACTTTTGTAGGAGAACAAGGCATCCGCCTTTCAGGAGGACAACGACAGCGTCTTTCCATTGCACGTGCCATGTTAAAAAACGCCCCTATCCTTCTGCTTGATGAGGCAACATCTTCCTTAGATACTGAATCGGAAAAACAAGTTCAAACAGCTTTAAACCATCTTATGGAAGGCCGCACAACTGTTGTTGTCGCTCATCGCCTCTCTACAGTTATTGATGCAGATAAAATCTATGTTATTGAAGAAGGAACCGTAACAGAAGAAGGATCTCACAAAGAACTTCTTAAAAACAATAAAACCTATGCCCGTCTTGTCGATCTTCAATTTTCGTCTGATGCCATGCCGTTGGCTTCTTAAAGGAGGATGAGGATGAAGCTGTTTAAAAAAATCCGAAAATCCTCCTTCATACGGCGTGCCGCTGGCTTTCTTATTGCTCAATATGTAAGGCTTATTTGGTTAACAAATAAATGGGATTTACAACAAAAAAACTATCCTGATCCATATTGGGAGGGTGGAGAACCAATTATTGCTTGTTTTTGGCATGGCCGTCTTCTCATGCTGTTTAAAGCTTGGTTTGGGCTTCACAAATTACATATGCTGATCTCAAGCCATCCTGATGGAGAAATCATTGCGCGCGCGACTCAAAACTTTGGTTTTGGATGGATTGCTGGTTCTTCCACACGGGGAGGGAACCAAGCTCTTCGTAATATTTTAAGACTTTTGAAGAGGGGTGATTCTATCGGCGTTACACCAGATGGGCCGCGGGGGCCACGTTACCAAGCAAGTTTAGGGGTTATTCAAATGGCGCGCCTTGCAAAGGTGGCGATCCTCCCTGTTTCCTACTCAACAACACGAGGAATTTTTATGAAAACGTGGGATCATTTTTTTATTCCTCTTCCCTTTGGAAGAGGTATAATTCGCTATGGTCCTCTCATTGATGTTTCAACAGCATCAAAAAGCGATGAAGAAATCAGAGAAGAGCTCGAAAAATCCTTGCTTAACCTTACTCATCAAGTGGATCGAGACTGTGGTCACTTCGAAATGGTAAAGGAAACTCAATGAGCTTGTTACGCAGCGGATATTATGGAATAGCTTGGGCCGGAGCACCTTTTATTTCCGTTTACCTTCAATGGCGAGCCAAAAACAACCGGGAAGAGAAAGCAAGGCTTTCTGAGCGAAAAGGCATTACAGCTCTCCCCCGACCTAATCGATCCCTTTTATGGGTCAATGCGGTAAGTGTTGGTGAGGCCATTGCTGCCCTTACCATTATTCAATCTATTCTTAAAAAACACCCAGAGATTCAGGTTTTACTCACAACAACAACGACCTCGTCGGCACACGTTGTCCAAAAAAGATTACCGAAAAACGTCATCCATCAGTTTTGTCCTGTTGATACACCGCAAGCGGTAAAAAGGTTTTTGGAGCATTGGCAACCAGACCTTGCTATTTGGATTGAATCAGAGCTTTGGCCAAACCTCATGCATCAAACGCAAGAAAGAGGAATCCCTACTATACTTTTAAATGGTCGAATGTCTGAAAAAAGTTTTGCAAATTGGAAATGGTTTAAAGGGGTTATTTCTCCTCTTCTCTCGCGGCTGGTTTGTTGTGGGGTTCAATCCGAAAAGCAAGCAACTTTTTTTAAAACCTTAGGCGCACAGAACGTTTTCGAAATGAATAACGTCAAATTAATGATGGACCCCTTAAAAGTTGATTTAGATAAATTTGACGCTCTTAAAAAAGAAATCGGTACCCGCCCCCTGTGGCTTGCTGCAAGCACACATCCTGGAGAAGAGGAAATCGTCTTTCAAACCCATAAGGTGCTTCAAAAATCAGCGCCAAACCTTTTAACAATTCTTGTTCCACGCCATATTGAAAGAGCTCAAGCTTTAAAGGATCTTGCCCAAAAAGAGTCTCTCTCTTCCGTTTTGAGATCTCAAGGTAAACTCCATCCTAAGATAGATGTTTACATTGTCGACACCCTTGGAGAAATGGGACTTTTTTATGCCCTCTCCCCCATCGTTTTGATGGGAGCTACCTTTACCCCTAAAGGAGGGCACAACCCTATTGAAGCTGCCCAATTAGGAACTTTCATTATTCACGGTCCTCATACCTTTAAAAATCCTCAACTCTACGAAACCCTTCGTTCCCTAAACTTTAGTAATCTCATTCACGAAAGCTCTGACATTGCGCTTTTTGTCAAACCGTGGCTTAAAAAGAAAAAAGAAAGTTATGAGGAACCCGCTATCCTAAAAATCTATCGCGAGGAGGGATTAAAAAATTTAATGGCCCTTCTCTCCCCTCATCTTAAGGCCTTGAAACGAGAACAGGAATGAAAGCCCCTTCGTTTTGGTATAAAGCCCCAGGCTTCCTTTCAACTCTCCTCTCACCCTTAGGGTGGGGTTATGGATTACTCGCTTCTTGGAATTATTCATCTCAAAAGCCACAACACTTTTCTATTCCAGTTATCAGTGTTGGTAACCTTGTTTGCGGAGGGGCTGGGAAAACACCTGTGGCTCTTTCCCTTGCAAAAATACTCCAAGAAAAGGGCTTTCAAGTTCATTTCGTAACACGAGGATATAAGGGAAGGGAGCAAGGCCCCCTAAAAGTCAACACATCCCAGCATTCAGCACGTGACGTAGGAGATGAGCCGCTCCTTCTTGCACAACAGGCCCCAACTTGGGTTTCTAAAAAGAGGGGAGACGGAATTCAAAAAGCAATAGAAAACAAGGCTGACCTTGTCATTTTAGATGACGGACATCAAACAAAAGGAATTGTGAAAGATCTCTCCTTTATCGTAGTCGACTCGCTTCAAGGTTTCGGAAATGGCCTTCCCTTACCCGCTGGTCCTTTGCGGGAACCTCTTACGGAGGGACTCAAACGAACGCATGCTGTTATTTTACTCGGGGAGCCTCCCTTTGCTATGGGGGGGCCTCAGCCGTTTTATAGGGCCCGTATTATATTACAGCCGTTAACGTTACCAACCAAAAGCGTGGTTGCCTTTTGTGGAATTGGCTTTCCTCAAAAATTCTATCACTCTCTCAAGAAATTAAAGGTTGACCTTGTTGCAACAAAAAGTTTCCCCGATCACCATATTTACACAGAAAAAGATTTATGTCGCCTTGCAAACTTAGCCAAAAAGAACAAAGCGACGTTACTAACCACCAGAAAAGATTGGATAAAAATGAATTCTTCTTGGCAAAAGCAGCTTCATGTTTCGGACATAGCCGTTCAATTTGAAGATGCTCCAGGACTCTACCGTTTCATCCTGGAAAAGATTCCTTCTTTAAAGGAGGAGAGAGCATGAAGTTTCGTTTTTTGAAGAGGATACGCCACCTAGCTGAGGGGGCTTTTGTGGGGCTGGCTTTTATCTTTTTCCACTACATTCTTCCACCAAAACAATCGCTTGCATTAGGGGGGTGGATTGGCCGACATTTTGGGCCCCTTTTACCCTGGAGCAAACGAGCCAAAAGAAATCTAAAAAAGTGTTTCCCAGGAATAACGCAAGTGGAAATCAAAGGTATTATCAAAGAAATGTGGGAAAATTTTGGGCTTTTGGCTGCAGAATATGCTAGCCCAGATACTTTTTGGGATGGGAAAAAACTGTACAACATAGAAATCGTTGGCCTTGAAAACTTGGAAAACTTCCAGAATGATCAAAAACCTGGGATTATTTTCACAGCCCACACAGGAAATTGGCAAATGATAACCCTCGCGGCTCAGTCCATTGGCTTTGATCTAACGCAAATGTATCGGCCTGCTAACAATCCTTTTGTTGATAGGCTTATGCTAAAATGTCAAAAACTTGCTGTTAAGAATGTAATCACTAAGCGAAAAGGAGGCCCAAGAGATCTCTTTTCCCTTATCAAGCGCGGGGAGCATGCTCTTCTTCTTATTGATCAAAAATTAGGAGAAGGACTCTCCATCCCCTTTTTAGGACGTGAGGCTATGACAGCAACAGGTGTAGCGCGCATGTATCTCAATCAGGGTTGTCCCCTTTTGCCTGCCCGCTCCGAACGACTGCACCGCACTTCGCGTTTCCGGGTCACCTTTTATCCTCCCATTAACTATGTTCCGAGAGGGAATCATAACAAGGATATGTATGATTTACTTCTCTCCATTAATACAATGATCGGGGAATGGATCAAAGAACGCCCGGGACAATGGCTTTGGCTCCATCGTCGTTGGAAAGATTAATGAAAGTTCTCGCCATCGATACCACAGTTTGGACCTGTTCAGTGGCTTTATGGGAAAACGGCCAAGAACTTGCTTTTCAAGAAGTATCCTCCGAAAAAGACCAGGCCGCAATTTTACCTCAATTGGTTCAAAAAGTTTTGGGAAAAGCCCTTCCCGATCAAGTGCTCGTTAACCTTGGTCCCGGTTCTTTTACAGGTATCCGTGTTGGACTTGCCTTTGCCAAAGGATTGACCATGGGACTAAACATTCCTTTAAAAGGAATGGACAGCTTTCTTACGACCTTTCTGTGTCTCAATAATCCAAAGGATGTCCTCATCCTTATCGAAGCCCATCGAAAGGACGTCTTTGGAAGGCGTTTTATTCAAGGTAATCCTGAGCCCCCTCAAAGCTTAATCCATGAAGACATCGAAAAAATTTTAAAAAGCCCTTTTCCGCCTGCTTTTGCCGGTAGTGGTCTCCACCCCATCTTAGATGACCTTGACTATAAAGAAATCGTAACGCCTTGGCGTGGAGCGCAACAGCTGGCCTGTGCTTACTTTAATAATCCAGATAAAGCTCTTGAGGCGAAACCTTTTTATATGCGTGAGGCCGCTGTGACCTTGTCTCAGAAAACATGACTCTTTCACCCCTCACACAAAATGATTGCTCCCGAGCTTCTCTTCTGCATCAAGAGGTTTTCTTTAAAGGATGGTCTGAAATTGATTTTTTAGACCTTTTGAAAGAACCTCATATACATGGGCTAAAAATTACTGAAAACGGGGTTCTTACTAGCTATATTTTGTGGCGTGTTGTTGAAGATGAAGCCGAGATTTTAACCTTAGTCGTAACCCCGTTTTTTCAAAAAAAGGGGCAAGGAAGCCAACTTTTACATGAGCTAACGAACCATTTAATCCAAAATGGGGTAAGCTACCTTTTTATTGAAGTTGCTGAAGATAATATGGCCGGTAGAGCCTTTTATGAAAGGCATAGCTTTCTTTTCCGAAACAAACGGCCAAAATATTATCGAAGAGAGGGTAACAACCTCGTCGCCGCTTTAAATTTGTCTAAAAGGCTTTTGTAAGAATGGGAGAGTAGACGATTTTTATTTTTAAAAAAATATAGAAAGGTATTGAATACTTTTTATTAATGTAATATACAAGACCGGTAATGAACTATGGAGAAAGGTTAAAATGACTGAAGGAATTGAAACTACTAACATTATTGAATTGGTTGTGGAGGTTGTTGCATCGTATATCTCAAATAATGAGATAGCTATTACAGAAATTCCAGAACTTATTCAGCAAGTTCACCGAAGCCTCTGCAACTTAAGGACAGGACGTTCTTATTTACTTCACGAACGTTCAGAACCTGCTGTTCTTATTGAGGATTCCATTCACCCAGATTATATCGTCTGCCTCGAAGATGGGCGTCGTTTAAAAATGTTAAAACGTCACTTGAGAACGGCCTATAATATGACACCTGAGCAATATCGCGAACGGTGGAGCTTGCCTCGTGATTATCCTATGGTTGCTCCAAACTATGCCAAATGTCGCAGTAACCTTGCCAAAAATATTGGGCTTGGTACACGGCGTGAAAAAAAACGCAATCTTGCAGCTTAAAAAAGACGTGGAAGAAAGCACCGATGTTGACTTATGCCAACGTCGGTGCTTTTTTTATGTGAGAAGATGATGACGCTTTCTCACCTAAAAAAAATTTGCAGGGAAAAAAGCCTAAGAATGACTGCACAAAGGCGTGTCATTATTCGCGTCCTTTCTGAATCTCACGATCATCCAGCAGTTGAAGAAGTCTATCAACGTATTAAGAACATTGATCCAAAAATTAGTCTCGCAACTCTCTATCGGACCTTGCGCTTATTTCAAGAAGCACATATCTTAAAGCGGCATGAATTTGGAGATGGAATATCTCGATATGAAAATGCTTCTGTTAAGCATCACCATCATTTAATTGATAAGTGTACTGGAGAGATTATTGAATTTCACGATGACCAACTTGAAGCCTTGCAACAAGAAATTGCAAAGAAACTCGGCTATGAGCTCGTGGGTCATCGCCTTGAGCTCTATGGAGTTCCTTTTGGAAAGGACAAAAAGAAAAAATAGCGCATCATGATGCCAAATAGAGAACCAACCCCCTTTAACCGCTTTGCAAGAACCCTTCCTTTATTGAGATCTGGGACTCTTGAGGCTCGCCTTGCGCGTTCTGAAAAAGAAATAGAAGCAGCACAAATTTTACGCTATGAAGTATTTTATGATGAATGTGGGGCTCAGCCTGATGAGACGATGGCTCTTTTAAAGCGAGATGTGGCGCGAATTGACGATTTTTGCGATGTTTTGCTTGTAATCGACCATTCTCAAAATCGAATCGTGGGCACCTACCGTTTTATGCTCCGAGAAGCTGCAGAAAATTATGGGAATTATTACACATCTTCAGAGTTTGATATCAGCAAAATTATTGCTTTTCCCGGAGAAATTATGGAATTGGGACGCTCTTGTGTTCAAAAAGCCTATCGAACAAAGCCAACAATGCAGCTTTTATGGCGAGGCATTGGGGCATATATCCAACAAAATAACGTCGATCTTTGTTTTGGGTGCGGCAGCTTTATTGGAACTGATGTCGACAAATATAGACAAGCACTCGCTTATCTATATCACTATCATTTAGCGCCACCTGAACTTAGAGCCACGGCTCTCCGCATCCATCATCAAGAAATGGATCTTATTGCGAAGGAACAAGTTAACAAAAAGGAAGCCATGAGCCAACTTCCTCCTCTTATCAAAGGATACCTCCGGCTAGGAGGGTACGTTGGGGACGGAGCCTTTATCGATGAAAAATTCAATTCCCTTGATGTCTGTGTCATCGTTAAAAGGGAAAAAGTGACGGGAAGATACTCAAACAAATATGTGTCCGCACGTCACCATGAGGCTGCCTAATGCCCCGCTCCTTTATATTAGGTTTATGGCGTTTTGTTTTGATTATCCTTGTCTTTTTGACATACAGCCCTCTTTATTGGCTGCTCCTTAAAATTCACCAGCCTTTGGGCTTTCGTTTCGGCCGTTTCTATCTTTCAAGCTGGCGTAAGTGTATTGGTCATCAATTGGTGATTAAAGGTCAGTTGTCTACAGAAAAGCCGACTCTTTTTGTCTCGAATCATTCAAGCTATGTGGATATTCTAGTTCTTGGGACCTTTGTGCCAGGGCGATTTGTTGCCAAACAAGAAGTTGCCAAATGGCCAATTATGGGTTGGCTCTCCACAAATCAAGGCACCCTTTATATCGATAGAAGCCGTAATGCAATTGTTGATGGAACAGATAAGCTGCTTGAATATATTGATCAGAAGGAAAGCCTTATTCTTTTCCCAGAAGGAACTACTTCCGATGGATGCCGCATCCTTCCATTTGGAAGTTCTTTTTTTGATGTTGCGATGAAAAAAAACCTTACCGTTCAACCCATTACCATTACCTATGCCGGCTGGGATCGTTTGCCTATGCCCTTATTTATGCGTAAAGTATGCGGATGGTTTAGCCCTGATATTGACCTTTTAAGCCATCTCTGGACCATTGCCCAATGGGGAACAGTCCAAGTGGTGGTTGATCTTCATCCCCCCTTAAAAGCTTCGGATTTTGCTTCCCGCAAAGACCTAGCACAAGAAAGCTATAAGCTGGTTCAAAAAGGTCTTCTTGATGCTTTTTCAAGTCCTTTAGCCCAACAAATGAGTTGAGAATGGCTGAAAAACTTCTCTATATTAAATCCTATGGCTGTCAAATGAACGTGTACGACTCACAACGTATGGCAGACATTTTAAAGCCTCTGGGTTATGCCTTAACCTCCACACCCGAAAAGGCTAATTTAGTCATCTTGAATACTTGTCACATCCGTGAAAAAGCAGATGAAAAGGTTTATTCTGATTTGGGCCGCATCTTGCCTTATAAAGATGAAAAAATGGTTTTGGCCGTTGGAGGATGTGTAGCTCAAGCGGAAGGGGCAGAAATCATGCGCCGAGCTCCTTATGTTGATCTCGTTTTTGGACCTCAAACTTATCACCGCCTTCCTGAAATGATTGCCCGCGCCCATCGTTCTCAAGATAAAAAAGAAGGGGTGGGCCGAGGAATTCTAGATGTGGAGTTTCCCGTTGAATCCAAATTTGACCATTTACCTCAAGAAAGGAACGACTTAAGCGTCTCTGCCTTCCTTACCGTTCAAGAAGGGTGTGATAAATTCTGTACTTATTGTGTTGTTCCCTATACCCGCGGCGCCGAATTTTCGCGTCCTGTTGAGGACATTTATAAGGAAGCCCGTACCCTTGTTGACAAAGGAGTTAAGGAAATTACCCTTTTAGGACAAAATGTGAATGCCTATCACGGTCTTTTTAAAGGTCAGGAATGGGGTCTTGGTAAGCTTATGGAGCACCTTTCCACCCTAAAAGGGTTAGAACGCCTCCGTTATAGCACATCTCATCCCCGAGATATGGAAGAAGAGCTTATGAGAGTCCATCGCGATGTGCCTCACGTGATGCCTTACCTTCATTTACCCATTCAATCTGGCTCTAACCTTATATTGAAGGCCATGAACCGAAAACATACCCGCGAGCAATATCTAGATCTCATTGAAAAAATACGATCATTTCGCCCTGACATCGCTCTCTCCTCAGACTTTATTGTGGGTTTCCCAGGAGAGACAGACCAAGATTTTGAAGACACCCTTGACCTCATACAAAAGATTCGCTTTGCTCAAGCCTATTCTTTTAAATATAGCCCGCGCCTGGGAACACCAGGGGCTGCCATGGAAAATCAAGTGCCAGAAGCTCTCAAAGCTGAAAGGCTCGCCCGCCTCCAAAACCTTCTCAATCAGCAACAACAAGCATTCAATGAGGCCTGTCTTGGAAAGGTGCTTCCCGTTCTCTTTGATCGAATGGGAAAAAAAGAGGATCAATATTTAGGCAAAACTCCTTATTTGCAATCAGTTTATATAACTTCAAACACGCCTCTTTTAGGAAAATGCACCGATGTGCTAATTGAGAAAGCTTATGCAAAAAGCCTGACGGGGCCGCTCCAAAGCGATCAACAGAACTAGACAAAGTTTGGAAATAACTTTATAAATTTTCCTCAGTTAAAGGAGATTTTTTAGATGAAGAAAGAAACGCACCCCGATTACCATGAAATTACTGTTGTAATGACAGATGGTGAAAAGTTTAAAACCCGCTCAACCTGGGGGAAAGCCGGAGATACTTTGCGCCTTGATATTGATCCAAAATCCCATCCCGCTTGGACAGGTGTTCATCGCCTTCTCGATACGGGTGGCCAGCTTGCAAAATTTAAGGGTCGTTTTAAGGATCTGGGGATATAAACTCTAACTTTTCTTTTTTGTTTAGTGGAGGGTGATAAGTTCGGAGATATCAATGCGGCGGTTTTTTGCACTTTCTCGCACTCCTCATGGCATTTTAGATATTGCAACGCCAGCTTTTTGTGCCTTGTTATGGTTGGGGGCTTTTCCGCCTCATGAGGTTATTCTTTTGGCCTTGGCAACAGCCTTTTCTGGCTATACAGCCATCTACGCATTAAATGATTTGGTTGGCTTTCAAGAGGATAAGAAAAAGTTTTCCGAAGCGAGTTCCTATTCTGGTTTTTCAGTAGACGCATCAGTTTTCCACCACCCGATTGCCCAAGGGCTTTTGAATTATAGATCTGGAATTTACTGGGCTACGTTCTGGTTCTCTTTAGCATTATTAGGCGCTTATTTCCTTAACCCCGTGATTATCTTAATTCTCCTTGTTGGAGCCATTCTAGAGATTATTTATTGTCGTTTATTAAAGGTAACCTACTTGCGCACACTCATAAGTGGGGTTGTTAAGACTTGTGGGCCTATTGCTGCAATATTTGTCGTAACGCCCTCTCCCTCCGTGTTTTCCTTACTTTTGATATTTAGCTGGGTGTTTTTATGGGAAATCGGGGGACAAAACATTCCAGCAGATATGAACGATGAAAAAGAGGATAAGCGCATTCATGCACAAACGATCCCTGTCCGATTCGGAGCCAATATCGCAGCCTTTATCATTTTGATAACGCTCCTTCTTACAACTCTTATAAGTTGCTTTCTTCCCTTAATCTCTCCACTTCAGCTTGGCATCCCTTATGTTCTTCTCAGCTTGGCCGCGGGCTATTATTTTTTACTTGAACCTGCTTTCCAACTTTATAAAACAAAAAAAAGCATCTTCGCTTCAAAACTGTTTGATAGGGCCAGCTATTACCCTTTGGCCCTTTTGATTTTAATATCCTTATCGATCCTTTTCGTATGAGGAGAAAAATCATCAAAAGACTTGGCAATGAGGCGTGTCAAGTAGCGTGCTTCTTCGCAAATCGTTATCTTTAAATCCTTGATGGTAACAAGGCCCTCTCTTTCATATAAGTGAAGTGTTTGATAGGCTCCTTTCATATACTCTTGAGCGAGGCGGGGAGTTCCACAAATATCACTGAGGTCTGCTTCGAAAAAACACATCAAATGAGAAATTATTTCACCCCGAATTTTATCTTCATTAGAAAAGGCAAAGCCTCTTCCAATGGGTAAGGTTTTTTGAACATTTAAGGCTTCTTTGTATGCTTTAGTTACTGAATTATTTTGTAGGTACCCTTTTGGCACTTGCGTAACCGCTGAGGCCCCAAGGCCAATCACTGCATTGGCTTGATCGGAGGTATACCCCTGAAAGTTACGTTTCATTCTCTTGCTCTTAGCAGCCAAAAGAAGGGAATCTCCAGGAAGGGCAAAATGATCAATTCCAATACTCTCATACCCTGATGCATTAAAAAGATACTTAGCTCGAGAAAATTGTTTGTAACGCTCTAAGCTATCTGGCAATTGATAGATTTCAAGTTTTTTTTGGTGAGGCTTCATCCATGGGACATGGCCATATCCAAAAAATGCACACCGATCAGGGGCAAGTTTTAAGACCTTCTTAACATTCTCTTCGATACTCTTCTCCGTTTGGAGAGGCAATCCATACATCATATCCAAGTTAACATGTACGATGCCCTTCTGACGCAACCTATAAAGAGTATCTTCGACAAGTTCAAACGGTTGTATCCTACCAATTGCTTCTTGTACCTTAGGATCAAAGTCTTGGACACCCAAAGAAACTCGATTAACGCCAAGCTCCCCTATAAGGCAAACGAGGTCCTCTTTGACGGTTCGAGGGTCAATTTCCATGTCAATCGTAACCTCTTTAGTCATTTGAAAATTTTGAAAGAGGTTCTTAAACAACATCTCAAGATCTGATGACTTCAAAAAGGTAGGCGTTCCGCCACCGAAATGAAGATGTGTAATACAGCACGTTGCTGGAACTAAGTCGGCAACGATTTCGATTTCCTTGTACAAACTAGTCAAATAATCTGTTGCCGCCTCATAGTTCCCAGGAACTTTTGTATGACAGCCACAAAACCAACAAAGAGCCTGGCAAAAAGGAATATGAACATATAAAGATAAATCCCCCTCTATCTCTTGGATCCAATCAATATAATGTTGTGATGTTATGTCTTTATTAAAGTAAGTCGCTGGTGGATAACTCGTATATCGTGGGGTCGATTGATCGAGCTCTGATAAGAATGTTGTAAACATTCACATAACCATAACGACAGAAGGTCCTAATATGAAAAACCTATCATACTATTGGATGCAAATACAAGAACCTCTTTTTTCCAGAAACTCTTTTTTCCATTGACAGAGCAATCAAAATCTAATGAATTTTAAATGTTAACTAGAAAAGAAACGAGAGACATCAATAATAGATGCAAAATACTCCTCTTCTATCACATGATTTGTAACCCCGTTTACATGAATTAATACTGGCCGACAAGAATAGCCTTTAGGACGTTTTAGGTTGTCAATTTTTTTCTGCACCTCTTGAATAACTGAGCCATTGATTGCGCTCTTTGAAAACTTTATTTCACAAACATAAAGAGAGCCGAATTTTGTTTGAATCAAATAATCAATCTGACACCCTGGAGTTCGAGCCGTTTTATGTTGATAAAAAGGATTTTCTGAAATAATTTCATCAGCCTGAATATTTAAAGCCTTGTGAATGAGAGGCCTATTATTTAATACGAGGTTTTCAAATTGGAACCCCATGATCGTATCCCACTCGGCTAAAGAGGTCAGAGATTTAAAATGGAAGCTGTTACGATTAATCTTACTTAAATTTTTATCTATATATTTTAGGTAAAATCGAATGTAATTATCGCTTAATCTATACTTTCTTAATTTTGAATCAGCTCCAGAAGCTATCTTCCAAGTATGATCGCGTGTAATAAATCCTGCTAACTCAAGCTCTTGTAAATACTCAGAAAGCCTCCCTCCAGCAGAACCAATGCGAAGTATTCTACCTATTTCTTCTCTTTCCTTAGGTCCGGAAATGAGAGTTTCCACAATTTTTTTGTAGAAAGGACTATCTCTTAAAAATAAGTCGGAGAATATCTGGCTGAATTCTTCAACAAGAATGGCTCCATTGGTAAAGCAAAGTCGTTTAATGTTTTCTTCGGCGGACACTTTAGGGTTAATTTCTTCTAAGTACTTTGGTATTCCTCCCGTTACAGCAAGAACTTTTAACTTTTCATAAGAGGAGATGTTTTTGGGCCAGAATAAGTTGCAGTCTGATAGAGGCAATTCCTCCAGCGTTAAGGTGAAGGAAATACGACCTACAAACCCCTTACTGCTAAGAATATTTTTTTCTATCCAAGCGGAGGCCGAACCGCATACTATAAAAACAAGCTGGTCATTTTTTTTTAAATGCTGATCCCAGAGGTTCTTTATCTTTCCGAGAAATGTTGGATCTTGCGATCCCATCCAAGAGATTTCATCGAAGAAAAGGAGTGTTTTGCCTTTTTGAACCCGCTCTGCAACCGCCCAAAGGGCATCGCTCCAGTCATCGTATCTGGCATGGGGAGTTTTAAATTGTTGAGCGATTTGACGAGAAAATTCTTCTAATTGGTGCTTGCCAGTAACTGCTTTATCAGGAGCTAATCCAACAAAAGCATAAAAATTATCAAAATGCTTGCTAAATTCTTCTATGAGTCGACTTTTTCCAATTCGACGCCGTCCTCTTACCACAATAAAAGATGCTGCCTTTTTTTGAGTAATCTCTGTGAGTTGCTTAAGCTCTTTATCTCGCCCGATAAACTTTGACACTTTTAGATCCTTAAATTAGCAATTGCATATTTACAGCTCTAATTTATCGTCTATTTTTGGAGCTGTAAAGTGATATTTGTTCTTTTTAAGAACCTGTCGTCATGATCTTATAAGTTAATTCAGAATGACGCCCCGCGGTTTATCGCGCGGGGAAATATTAAGGTCGGCCCCAGTGTGGACTCTAAGAAATAGAATTTAGCGAAATGGCTAATTCCAAGCTTTGATTATTTAAAAAAAATGTGGTTCAATAAATGTAGGCTGGGAGAAGTGTGATGTTAGTGCCGGGGTCTCTCTATCAAGAGGCGGGACGTTATATATGGACCTACCGTGCGGTTTAACTGTAATTATAAAGTTATTGATTCATAAATATGTTCTTAAAGCCTCGAACAAAAGGATTAAAACTTGAAAAATTTTCCCTTGTGGCGAAAATTTGGCAAAATTTCATTTTAAGAATTTTGAGGAACATACAACTCAATCCTTAAAAGCCAAATTAATCTCTTGGTGCCCCCGGGGAGAGTCGAACTCCCACATCCTTTCAGATAACAGATTTTGAGTCTGCCGCGTCTACCAGTTCCGCCACAGGGGCTTTAGGGGCGTATCATAGCGTGAGGACTTGCTCCGTCAATAGAAAAGTCAGAATGAAGTCTGCTCTTACCTTGAAGAGTCAAAATTCCTTTGGGCAAATTCCCAGTTCACAAGATGGTTCAAGAAAGCATCCACATAATCGGGACGACGATTTTGATAATCGAGGTAATAAGCATGTTCCCACACATCACAGGTGAAAAGAGTTTTCTTTTCATATACCATGGGTAGATCGGCGTTAGATGTCTTCATAACCTCTAAATTACCTTCTTTATTGAGGACAAGCCATGCCCATCCACTTCCAAACTGACTTACACCAGCTTGCTTGAAAAACTTTTTGAACTCCTCAAAATTTCCAAAGTCTTCTTTGATCTTTTCAGCAAGTGCCCCTTTGGGTTCGCCTCCTCCTTGAGGGGACATGGAATGCCAATAAAAGGTATGATTCCATACTTGAGCTGCATTATTAAAAATGCCAACCTTTTCCTCATCTCGTGCAGTGAGGCGAATAATTTCTTCTAATGACTTCTTTGCAAGTTCTGTATCTTGAATAAGACTATTTAAGTTTGTTACATAAGCCTGATGATGCTTACCATAATGAAAGCTTAGGGTTCGGGCCGAAATATGAGGCTCTAGTGCTTCTTCTTCATAAGGGAGAGGGGGAAGTTCAAAAGCCATAAATCATCTCCTTTTCATTGAGGTTTTAATAAAGAGTAGAGTGTTTTAAGCCTTTTGAAAAGAGGATACGCAAATGTCTTTTCCCACCTGGGCGTCCATGGTATAAGCCATAAGATGACACTTGCGCAGCTGAAAAACATGTCCACAACAGGCTTAAACATCACGAATCCTGTTTTTCTAGAGCAACTAAAAACGTTGAACCCTGCCCAACGCCAAGCCATTGAGTCGACAGAAGGACCCCTTCTCGTCCTTGCTGGGGCTGGGACAGGGAAAACCCGCGTTCTTACAACGCGCCTTGCTGCCATCCTTTTAAGTCGTAAAGCATGGCCCTCTCAAATTTTAGCTGTGACCTTTACCAACAAAGCCGCTCATGAAATGATTGCCCGCGTCACAGAGTTGATTGGAGGCCCTGTAGAAGGGTTATGGCTTGGAACCTTCCATTCCATCTGTGTACGCATTTTAAGGCGTCATGCGGAGCTTTTGGGGCTTCAAAGCTCCTTTACAATCTTAGACACGGATGACCAATTACGTCTCATCAAGCAAATTATCAAAGCCGAGGAGATTGATGATAAGAAATTTCCTCCCCGCGTGTTGGCGTCTATCATCAGCTTGTGGAAGGACAGAGCCCTTACCCCAGATAAAATCTCAGACCCTGCCTCAGATTTTGAAAGGGCAGCTTTTCGTATTTATAGAATTTATCAAGATCGCCTGAAGGTTTTGAATGCAGTAGATTTTGGAGACCTTATCCTTCACTGTTTAAAGCTTTTTACGGACCATAGTGATGTTCTCGCCCACTATACAACTCAATTTCGCTATATCCTTGTTGATGAGTACCAAGATACAAACGTGGCCCAGTATCTCTGGTTACGTCTTTTGGCCCAAGGATCAGGAAACGTCTGTTGCGTAGGAGATGATGATCAATCCATTTATGGGTGGAGGGGGGCTGAAATTGGAAATATCCTCCGGTTTGAGAAGGACTTTCCGGGAGCAATCATTATACGCCTGGAGCAAAACTATCGTTCAAATGCCCATATTTTAGGGGCTGCTTCTGGATTGATTGCCCAAAACACGGGGCGTTTTGGAAAAACCCTCTGGACAGAACAAAATGGGGGAGAAAAAGTCCGTATCCAAGGCACTTGGGACGGGGAAGAAGAAGCCCGAATTGTGGCGGATGAGGTGGAAGCTCTTCAGCGAAAAAACCAATCCTTGAACCAAATGGCGATCCTTGTTCGCGCTGGCTTTCAAACCCGCGAGTTTGAAGAACGCTTTATTACTCTTGGCATTCCTTATCGTGTCATTGGGGGGCCACGTTTTTATGAGCGTCTTGAAATTCGCGATGCTTTGGCTTACATACGCATTGTCGTTCAGCCAAATGATAGTCTCGCCTTTGAACGGATCGTCAATACACCACGGCGTGGCATCGGAACAAGCACCCTTCAAATTCTTCATCAATATGCGCGCCTCGAAGAAATTTCTCTTATTGAAGCAACATCACGTCTTATGGAAACTGATGAAGTTCGTGGAAAAGCAAAAACAGCTCTTCAGGGGCTACTTTATGATATTGAACGGTGGCGCAATCAGCTTAAAACTCATGAGCCCGGTGAATTGGCTCGCCTGATTCTAGATGAATCGGGATATACAGGCATGTGGCAAGCGGACAAATCTCCGGAAGCCCCGGGACGCCTTGAAAATCTAAAGGAATTCGTGAATGCCATTGATGAGTTTGAAAACTTATCTACTTTTCTCGAACATGTGAGCCTTGTAATGGAAAATACGCATGGCACGCGTTCAGATATGGTCAACATTATGACTCTCCACAGTGCCAAGGGCCTTGAGTTTAATTCCGTTTTTCTTGCCGGATGGGAAGAAGGCCTGTTTCCTCATCCCCGCGCCTTAGGAGAAGGAGGAGATGCTGGACTTGAAGAAGAACGCCGCTTGGCTTACGTCGGATTAACCCGTGCACGGGAACGAGCCATGATTACCTTTGCCGCAAACCGACGGATTCATAATCAATGGCAGTCAAGCCTTCCTTCGCGCTTTATTGACGAACTCCCGCTTGAGAATACAGAGCGGATAATGCTAGGAAGGAGACACCCTTTCATTCGTCGCTCTTCTCCCCCGAAATTACAGGCTCTCAAAGAACCTTCTCGTTCTTTACAAAAAAAGGATTTTCAACTTCAGGAGCGTGTGTTTCATATGAAATTTGGCTATGGCCGCATTGTCTCTTTAGACGGAGATAAGCTTGAAATTGAGTTTGAGCATACGGGCCTAAAGAAAGTCATGAAAAGTTTTGTAGGAGTCGCAAAATGACTTTACTTCAACTGGAGTACCCTCTCTCTCCTGATTTAGCTAATGAGCTCTCATGTCTCCTCGAAGAGGACGTTGTTGCCTTCTCCTGGTATGAAAACAAACAACTGGAGTGGATTTCCCAACTCATTTTTGAGGGGAGCCAGGAGGTAAAATTAAAGAATAAAATCTCAAAATTTTTTAACGAAAATGGACTTAAATGGGCTGATCTGCATAGCTCCCCCGTCCAAGAAAGAGATTGGCTTTTGGATGTCTATAAAAACTTTCCGCCCCTTTATTTAGGAAAATTTTATATTTACGGATTGCACATTCAAGAAGCTCTTCCCAAAGATATGCTTCCCTTATGTATTAATGCAGCCACCGCTTTTGGCTCAGGACAACATGAATCTACAGAGGGCTGTTTAAGAGCCCTCTCCGAGCTTGCAGAACAATATACATTTAGCCAGCCTCTTGATATGGGATGTGGGTCAGGAATTTTAGCCCTTGCAATGGCCTCCCTATGGAAGGTTCCTGTGATAGCCTGTGACAATGATATTGAAGCTGTGCGCATCACTCAACAAAATGCACACGTAAATCACCTTGAAGCTTACGTAAAGCCTTTGCTAAGTGAGGGTTTTTCTATCATTCAGAATCAAAGTTTTGATTTAATTACCGCTAATATTATGGCGCGCCCCTTGTGTCAAATGGCAGGAGATATGTTAAAGGCTTTATCTTTCAATGGCTTTATTATACTTTCTGGACTTTTAAATTCGCAAGCCGAAGGCGTCATTGATGTGTATCGAAGTCATGGCGTTAAACTTGTGGATCAACTATTTATTGGAGATTGGTCCACTCTCATCATGAGAAAAGAAAACCGTGGATAAACTGAGGCTTTTGCGAGACTTTATGAAGGAAGCAGATCTTTCTGCTCTCCTTATTCCGCAGGCTGATGAATTTCAAGGCGAATACATTGCTCCTTATTCTGAGCGTTTGAAGTGGCTTACGGGCTTTACAGGATCGGCTGGCTTTGTTGTTGTAGCTTCAAAGAAAGCCGCTTTTTTCACCGATGGTCGTTATACCTTACAAGCCAAAAATGAGATTCCTGAGGTTTATGAAATTTACAATGTGGCCCAAAAAACCATTTCCCAATGGGTTTCTGAAACGCTACCAAATGAAGCAAAAATTGGGTATGATCCCTGCCTCTTTACAGAAGATCAATTAAAGCCCTTCCAAAATCCCCTCTTTCCCCTCAAGGAAAACGCAATCGATATTTTATGGACGGATCGCCCTAGTCCGCCCCAAGATTTCATTCGCCTTCACCCCTTAAAGTTTGCTGGCGAAAGTGATGAAAACAAGAGAAAACGCATTATAGAAACCCTCACGAGTGATCACCTCTTAATTACCTCCTGTGATTCTATCGCTTGGCTTCTTAATATCAGGGGGAACGATGTTCCCCATACGCCTATCGTTCACAGTATTTGTTTATTGCATAAGGATGGGTCCTATGATTTCTTTGTTGATCTCAATAAAATAACGGGAAAAGTTTTTAATCACATTCGTCAGGGCATGGGCCAGGCGATTGACATCAAATATTTCCTTGATCATCTAAAAAAAATCGAGGGAACTTGCCAAGTAGACCCGAACTCTACACCCATTCTTTTCCTTCAAATCTTGAAAGAAAAAGCTGTGAGAGGTAAGGATCCTTGTGTTCTTCCGAAAGCCATTAAAAACCCTGTGGAAATTCAAGGGGCGATTGAAACTCATATTGAAGACGGACGTGCTCTTTATCAATTCTTGGTCTGGCTTAAGACACAACCTCTTCAGGGAGAGACTACTGAGTTTACAGCCGCACAAAAACTTTTGGAATTTCGAAAAAAAGGAAAGTATTTCGAAGATTTAAGTTTCAGAACAATCTCTTCCTTTGGACCACATGGGGCGCTGGCTCACTACCACGTGACACCTGAATCGGATATCCCTTTAAATCGATCAAACCTTTATCTTCTTGATTCAGGGGGTCAATATTTGACAGGCACAACGGACGTTACACGAACTCTTTGTCTTGGCACGCCTTCCCCTGAACAAAAAGACATGTATACCCGGGTCCTCAAAGGACACATTGCCCTTGCAGCAACTGTCTTTCCAAAAGGAACCACAGGAGCTCAACTTGATGCTTTGGCACGTCAATATTTATGGGAAGTTGGACAAGACTATGATCATGGCACGGGGCATGGTGTGGGAAGCTACCTCAACGTTCATGAGGGTCCTCAAGGCATTTCAAGAAGGGGGATGAATGTGCCCTTAGAGCCGGGAATGATCCTTTCCAACGAACCTGGTTATTATAAAGAGGGGAGTTACGGCATTCGCATTGAAAATTTAGTGTTGGTTATGGAGCTCTTCAATCCAAAGGGCTTTCTGGGCTTTAAGACCCTTACCCTCGTGCCTTTAGAAAAAAAATTGATTGATGAGGGGGCTCTCACAGAAAAAGAAAAAAACTGGATAGCAGACTATCAAAAACGATGCGAAAGTTTAATTCATCCCTAATTATAGGCAGCAGCTGCGTATGTTTAAATTTCATCCATCGAATGGCTCGCTGTTGGCCAAAGGGATTGATTTAATTTAGCAATAAGTTCTTGATGGAGGGCTCTTTCTTCCGGTGTTGGCGCATAAGAACGGGGCGGATGAAAGGTTCTTTCGTTTTCAAGATAAAGAGAGGTATCTTTTTCCTTAGAAGACATATGAAGAGATAAGGAGGGTTGCTTTCCTCCAATCAATTCAAGATAAACTTGGGCTAAAAGCTCAGCATCTAAAAGTGCTCCATGCTTTTCCCGCCCCTTATTGTCAACCCCAAACCGTTTACATAAGGCATCAAGGCTCGCAGGAGAACCTGGAAATTTTTTCCGCGCCATCATAAGGGTATCAATGGCTCGTCCAAAAGGAATTTCAGCTAAATTATGGTTTTGTAATTCAGCGTTTAAGAACTTCATATCAAATTTGGCGTTATGAATAACGAGAGGGGAGTCTTCAATAAAATTTAAAAAAGAGCTTCCAACATCCCGAAAAAGAGGATGATTTTTTAAAAACTCGTAAGAAAGTCCATGGACATTATAAGCATCATCAGGGACATCTCGTTCAGGGTTAATATAGGTATGGAACACCCGTCCTGAGGGAAGATAATTAATGAGTTCAATACATCCAATTTCAACAAGGCGGTGGCCTTGAGAGGGCTCAAACCCCGTTGTTTCTGTATCTAAAACAATTTCCCTAGCCAAAAACAAGCTCCTTTCCTTATAAATACATACTCTAACAAATTTCACGCGTCTATAAAGGATTTAGAAGGAAGGAAAATAAGAAAAGCCATTCACCGATCTCCTTGGAGGAGATCGGTTGGAATAGCTCTAGATTTGGTGTTAGTTGTTGTACCAAAAACCTAATCTTGGGCAGCATATAACCCCACATGATGTACATACCTGCTCCATACGTTGAGTTCTCATCGTTGGTGCACATGTGTCGCAAACAGGTTTTTTTGCGCAACACTCTCCGCAACCGAAATGTGCTTGAGCACTTACGGTTAAAGCTAGTGTTGCAAAAACTGCTAATGTTGCTAACTTCTTCATAGTTTCCTCCTATAGGTTAAGTTATCACATTTTATTTTTATTGTTCTTATTAATAAGATAATAGATAAAATTTGATAATTTTTTATTAATATGTGAAAAAATTTTTAGGGGATCTTTTTTAGAGGGATTTTTTTAACCTGAGACGGCCATTTTCCTTGCCATTTTGGCATAGGGTTTTGAAAAAGGTGATAAAGAATAGTACGAATTTTTTTTAAGGCACTCTCCCTTTCTCCTCCACAAAACACAATAAAGTCCGCCAGTTTGCCTTTGTTTGCGTCGTTCATTTGTTCGGCTTCAAAAGCTTTAAATTTTTTTAGGCTCATTCCTTGTCGTCTTAAAACTCTTTTTGTCCTTAGAAAAGAGGATGTTACAGCAAGAATGATGCAATCACAATATCTCTCAAACCCAAATTCAAAAAGCAAAGGAATATCAAGGGCAACGGCTTTTTTGCGGAGCTTGTGATTTCTTTTTATGAACTTTTTTTGGGAAATGAGTAATTTTGGGTAAAGGATAGATTCTAGAATTCTGAGGTTTGAAGGTGCCTCTAAAACACAATCGCCCAAAATTCGTCGATCCACTTTTCCTTTAACAACAGCCTTTGGCCAGCGTTTTTTTATCTCTTTCTGGATGTCCTTATCATCCCTCAAAAGCGCATGGATATACTTATCTGAGGAATGAACTGGAACGCCTAAGGACTCCAAGGACTTTGAAAGAAAGGACTTTCCTGCTCCAATGCTCCCCGTAATACCGATTATCCACACGCTTTTTTTTCCTTCGTGTATAACTCGTGAATTATCTGGGTAAAAAGAAACGCCCCCCCTGCAAGCCCTACCTTTTTGTGGGTAAGAAAAGAATATCTCCAAAAAAATCCACTTGTGATTTTGCTTTTCAAGGGGTGTGGACAAAAGACTTTAGCTAAAACAGTCCTAATTTTCTCCATCTTTTCTCTCTATGAGAACCTTCTATTCCTAAGAGTAGCCCTCCTTTTCAGAATTTTCCACATAATTCACAGGGTTAAGGTGTTGGGTTTTGTTGAAAAAAATGGTATGTGAATAAATGACGAAGAAAAAATAATCCCCAACAATCTATGGGTATACAACAACTACAACCTATTTTATTAATTAAAAGATGGGAAAAAAGATACGATCATGTCTCCGTTTTTGAATCTTTTTAAAGGAGAAAAACAAAAGGTTCCGCCCATATGGTTTATGCGGCAAGCAGGACGATATTTACCAGAATACCTTGAAATCAGAAAAAAGTGTCAAACTTTTCTCGAATTATGCTATACACCCCAACTTGCTACAACAATAACGCTTCAGCCCCTCAAACGTTTTTCCCTTGATGCCGCCATCCTTTTTTCAGACATTCTTGTTGTTCCCGATGCTCTTGGCCAAAAAGTTTTCTTTGAAGAAAACAAAGGACCGCGTCTTGAGCCGCTTTCTCTGGCTTTTTTTAAGAAACAACTTTCAGCGGATGCGTTTTTAGAAAAGATTGCGCCTGTTTATGAAACTATTATTCTTACAAAAGCACAACTCCCCCCCTCAAAGGCTCTTTTAGGGTTTGCAGGGGCGCCATGGACCCTTGCTCTTTATATGATGGGAGGAGGGGCCAGTCGTGATTTTTCAAAAGCGAAGGAAGAAGCCTTTAAAAATGAAGAGCGGTTTTCTGAACTCTTGACTTATCTCGCAGATTTTGTTTCCCTTCACCTTATAGAGCAAGTAAAGGCTGGAGTTGATGCTATTCAGCTTTTTGATACCTGGGCGGGATTATGCCCCGCCACACATTTCGAACGGTGGGTTCTCTCCCCCACAGAACACATTGTTTCAAAAGTTCGGGATATATTTCCCGATCTTCCTATAATTGGTTTTCCAAAGGGAATTGGCCCCCACCTTAAGGACTATGCGTTGCAAACAAACATATCTGCCTTAAGTTTAGATGCGAGCATTCCAATTTCATGGGCAAAAAAAGAGCTCCCCTCGTCTCTTGTGTTGCAGGGAAACCTTGATCCAGTTCTTTTGGTTGCTGGGGGACAGTCTCTTAAAGATGGAATTTCTTTTCTGAAAAAAGAGATGGAGGGGCGATCTTATATCTTTAACCTTGGGCATGGAATTTTACCAGAAACGCTTCCCTCGCATGTAGAAGACTGTATTCGAATGGTTAAGGAGCCTCTATGAAAAAGACGGCCATTGTTCTTTTTAACCTTGGAGGCCCCCTCTCCCAAGACAAGGTGAAAGATTTCCTTTTTAGTCTCTTTTACGATCCTTCAATTTTAACGCTCCCAAATCCTCTGCGCTTTTTTTTAGCTAAACTAATTACAAGAGCGCGCTTGAAAGAAGCAAAGCATATCTATTCTTTTTTGGGCGGAGGCTCACCTCTTTTACAGAACACAAGAATGCAAGCTTTGGCCTTGGAACGCGAACTTGGAAAGGACTATAAGGTTTTTATTGCGATGCGTCATGCGACTCCTTTTATAGAAGATGCCTGGAGAGAGATTCAAAAATATAATCCTCAAGAAATTCTTCTTCTGCCCCTCTATCCGCAATTTTCAACGACCACGACAGGATCTAGTTTGACGGCGTGGAAGAAAGTCGCAAAGGGAAAACAAAAAATTCCAACGCGTCTGATTCTCTCTTACCCAAGTGAGACTGGGCTCATCCAAGCCCTTAGGGACCGAACTCTATTTCACTATGAAAAAGCCAAAAAATCAGGTCACCCCAAGGTTCTCCTGACAGCCCATGGTTTGCCAGAGAAAGTTATAAGAAAGGGAGATTCCTATCAACACCAAGTTGAACAAACGACTGCGAGTCTTATTAAAGCTTTACAAATTCCTCGTATAGATTTTATTCTTTGCTATCAAAGTCGTGTCGGCCCTTTAAAATGGCTTGGTCCTTATACCCAAGATGAAATTATAAAAGCCTCACGAGAAAAAAGGCCGCTTGTTATTGTCCCTATTTCCTTTGTTTCAGAGCACCCTGAAACCCTTGTTGAACTTGATGTTTTTTATCGAGAAAGGGCGCTTCAAGAAGGATGTCCTTCCTTTCATCGGGTAGAGACGGTCCAAACACACCCTTTTTTTATTAAAGGCCTCGCGAATTTAATACGTCAGCAGAAGGAAGGTACACATGTTTTATGATTATTATTTAACATTAAAGGCTCTTCACATTCTTGCCGTAATTGCATGGATGGCGGGTCTTTTATATCTGCCACGTCTTTTTATCTATCATCGTGAATTTGACGTGGGCTCCAAGACTTATAAGACATTCTGTCGAATGGAAAAAAGGCTCTTAAAAATAATCATGCTTCCTGGCCTTCTGTTAAGTTTCATTTTTGGGATTTTATTGGCCTTTGAAACGGGTGCTTGGACCATGCCGTGGTTTCATGTAAAATTTCTACTTGTTCTTTTTTTAGCAGGGTTTCATGGCTATCTCTCCAAACTAGCTAAAGCCTTTGAGAAGGGAGAATATCCTGACTTTTCGCTTAACCAATGGCGCCTTTTAAACGAATTTCCTTTCATACTAGCCATTTTTATTGTTTTTTTGGCGGTTTTCAAACCCAGCTTTTTCTAGAAAAGAAGACCTATCTCACCGCTATATATGGTTTGTATGTTTTATACCAGGAAAGATACATGAGCGTTGACCAAAGTTGTGTTGTAGCATTTGTTTTTTGTAATTGATGAGCATCCCATGTTTTCCAAATCATTGACGTATCAAGGTAGGGATGGTCAGTGAGGTCGCTTAATAAATCAGCTCCCCATTCCCGTAAAGCACCTCGCATCCATTCTGCAATGGGCACGCCAAACCCTCGTTTGGGACGATCAACTAACTTTTGAGGAACATAGCTATAGAGAATATCCCTTAAGATATGTTTGCCCTTTTGTTTATAAAATTTCTGAGAAAAAGGTAAGGCTTGAGAAAACTCAACAATACGTGGATCTAAAAAGGGGACGCGTGTCTCAAGACTTGTTGCCATAGCGGCCCGATCAACCTTTGCGAGAATGTCATCCGGAAGGTAGTGATGAAGGTCGGCTTGCATCATGCCCGTCCAGAAAGTCTCATAGGAGAGACTTTGCTCCGGAAGTTGAGAAATTGTTTCATGTGAAACAATCATCGGTGGAGAAGCCCAAGCCCACATCATACGTTCGTAAAATGCTTCTGGGGTGCTTCTTAACATTTGTGAAGCTCTATAAAGCTTGTCCCCAAGTTGCTGTGGACATTTTGGAACATGATATCCTATCGAGTTTAGCAAAGAGGAAGGAAGAGAGCGTAATCCGAAAGAGAGCGCGCCCTTAAGGGCTTGAGGAAGAGGATTTATACGTTTGTAAAATTTTCCTGCAAGTATATAACGATCGTAGCCACCGAAAAGCTCATCTCCACCATCCCCTGAAAGACTTACTGTGACATGCTCTTGCGCAAGTTGAGAGACCAAGAAGGTAGGAATTTGAGAAGAATCAGCAAAAGGCTCATCATAAATCTGAGAAAGAGTAGGAATAACGTTTTGAGCATCTTTTTCTGTAATATAGAGCTCTGTATGGTCTGTTTTAAGATGTTTGGCAACCGCCTTTGCATAAGGAGCTTCATTAAATTCCTTCCGATAAAATCCAATAGAAAAAGTTTTGATTGGCCTTTGAGAGACGGATTGCATAATTGAAACAATGAGGCTTGAGTCAATACCTCCTGAGAGGAAGACTCCTAAAGGAACATCGGAGAGCATTTGATCTTGAACAACGCTTTTTAAAAGGATTTCTAATGTTTGTTTGTTGTCTTGAAGTGAAATTTGATTGTCCGTTGCCTTTGGAAGCTCCCAATAGGCTTCGCTTTCGGGCTCGCGTTTCTTTTTAAAATCTTCCTCTCTTAAAGTCAGAATATGACCGGGCTTGAGTTTATAAATACCTTCAAGAATTGAACCCGGCGTTGGAACATAGGTATACCTAAAATAGGCAAAGAGAGCTTCTTGATTTAAAGTAAAAGGAGAGAGGGTCATTGAAAAGAGGGGCTTTAATTCTGAAGCAAATAAAAACTCTCCCTCTTTAAACCCATAATAAAGTGGTTTTTCTCCCATACGATCACGCCCAAGAATAAGAGCTCTCTTTTCTCGATCAAATAGAGCAAAAGCAAACATGCCATAAAGTTTCTGGAGTGTGTTTTTAATCCCCCACGCTTCAAAAGCGGCGAGCACGGTTTCGGTATCACTCGTCCCCTGCCAATTGACCTGAAGCAGCTCTTCTCTTAAGGAGAGGTGGTTATAAATTTCACCATTAAAAACAATGACATAGCGTTTTGAAGGCGAAAACATAGGCTGAAAGCCATGATGGCTTAAATCAAGGATGGAAAGCCGACGATGCCCAAGCCCAAGGCCACATGTTTCATCAAACCAATGTCCTTCATTATCTGGGCCTCGGTGAGCAATGGAGTCGGTTGCTTGTCTAAGGCGCGTCCTGAGATTCTCTTGAGAGTTTTTTTGGCTCCAAATTCCTGAAATTCCACACATTTTATCTCGTGCTCACGCGTATCTACTAAATTTAAAGGCCATAACACTTTAAGGTTTCTGAAACAACGTTCTTGATAGAAAAATGCTCTTCAACCAAAAGGCGCCCTGCTTTTCCCATGGATTGCCTCAGAGGCTCATTTTCAATAAGCTTTTCTAAGGCCCCTGCTAACTGAGGTACATTCTGGGATGGCACCAATAAGCCATTGATGTCAGGACGAACGATCTCGCGACACCCTGGTACATCTGTAGCTATAATGGCTCGCCCACAGGATGCGGCCTCAAGGAGACTCTTGGGCAATCCTTCCCTATAGGAAGGCAAAACAGCGAGGTGAGCTTGTCGATAAACCTGATGGATATCCTCACAAAATCCCTGGTATGCGATGAGCCCTTCCTTTTGCCATGTTTCAAGGTCACTTGATTGAACAGAAGAGGGATTTTGAGGATCAATATCTCCATAAAAAAGAAAACGGGCCTTAACTCCTTTTGCTTTTAAGAGACGAATGGCCTCAATCAATTCAAGAATTCCTTTATCCTTTAACATCCTTGAAACAAAAGCAATACGAATCTCTTTTGGACTTTTTGGTTCGGGAGAATAGGGAAAAGCTTTTGTGTCTACGCCACTTCCTCTAATAAGATAGAGACGCTTTGGATCAATCAGGTTAGTCTTTTGAAAATATTGTTGATCATCCGCGTTTTGGACGATCACGATAGATTTCTCGTTTTTAAAAAGCACTTTCTTGAATAAGAATTCAACAACTTTTCTTGAGATCCTTGTTTTCTGGGTATGATGGGTAAACAAAAACCCGAGTCCTGGAAAAAGGTTTACAACTTTTGAAACTTTCGTAAACTTGGCAACAAGACCGCCATATAAAATGGGTTTCATCCCGATGTTATGAAGGATATCTGGCTGTTCTTTTAAAAAGATGGAGAATAATTGTTTGAAAACAGCGGCTTCTTTGAGCAAATTCACTTTAGATTTATGAAACGACTGAAGAGGAATAAGTTTAAACCCAGCTTTTTGAATTGATTCCCCATGTTTAAAAACAGTCGTTACAACGACAATGTCTGCACCTTTTGCTTGGGCCGCCTTTGCCAAATGAAGCCTATGAGAACAAAAGTAATGATCATTAACAACAAAATATAAAATTTTCTTCACATATTCGCCTTTTTAGTGAATCAATTCTTGAATAGAATAATAAGGCATATTTCTTGTCTTAACACAAAAAAATGTTATAGGCATTCAAAAAGAAGAAAAAAGTATGTCATCAAAAAATGAAGTGATCCCTATGAGTTTTGAATTTTTTCAATCTCTTCTTTAGAAAGCTGGGTGGTGGATATAATAATATCAATGTCCACGCCTTGTAAAAGGAGAGACCTAGCCATTTCCAACTCTCTTTCTCTTTTACCTTCTTCCCTTCCTTCTTCCCTTCCTTCTTCCCTTCCTTCTTCTTTACCGCGATCAAAGGCGCCTTCTTGAATGGCTCGGTCTGCT
>MEMA01000052.1:162858-206238 GCA_001767835.1 Alphaproteobacteria bacterium GWC2_42_16 | reverse complement strand
TGAGCTTTTTCCTCCTTCTTTCCTAAGAAACTTGACGTGTATCCAAGGTTATATCCCCTTAGGAATCAAAGCAAGTCCGAACTCACACAGGCGCAGCGCTTCAAGTGCTCTTTGTTATTGCAGAAGAAATGAAAAAAGTTCTCAATTGATTTAAAACACGTAAGAATCCATAAACTTGAAGAATTCTTCTGGCCTTCTATAAGAAAACTATGTTCATTACCTTTGGTTTCTCATAAAGTTAGTTCCCTTTGATTCATTTTCTGCAAATCGCGAGCCATTTGGAGGGTCATGGATTCAAGAGTTGACTTGGCTTGGGCTTGAATTTTGCTGAGGTCAGGAGAGACGGGAGCCTTGTCTGAATTGGACATTTGCCTAAAAAGAAGATCACCTTCTTTACGGCGAAGATAAATGTCTGTTGCGGTTTCCTTTGCTTTGTGGAGGTAAGTTTTCTCAAGGTCTTTTGCAATTTAGACAAGAGTTAATATTTGTTTTTGTGAGGGATTTTCCCCGTGGCTTTCTTTATATCGCAAGATATCCTTAGCACAGTTGGTGGCAGCATTCTTTGAAAGAGAATACTTTTGAGCCACAAGGGTGTGTTTTCCATCTGGAGAGGGCTCAACAGCTGTAAAAAGAGGTTGAGAGCTGGCATCCTCTACCGACCATTCTCTTGGGGATTTCGGTTCGTCTTGGTGAGTTACCTGTTCAATAGCTTCATCTGGAAAAATTTTGTAAAAAGCAAACCCCCCTATTAAGATAAGGAGTAAAACAAAGAGGAGGCCAACAGTTTGTTTTTTCATTGGGTTTTGTTGATTGCTGTACATGTTGCCATAGTATTATGGCAAAACCCTTAAGAAAGTGTTTAAACCGTATCCTTAAATTTTCAACAAAAAAGAAGAGCCTTCCGTTTTTTCAGATAAATCAATGAGGTGATTGTATAAAAAGGGGCGGGTATATGTCGTATTGTTTTCGTGTTTGATTTTTCCTTTTTTAGCGAGTGTGTTGAAGGGCTGATGACCTATAGCGTTATAGTCATCATGTCAGCCAACAAAAGACTCGGTGGGCAAGTTTTGCGGCCGAGTGTCATCTTTAAAAGTCACGAATGGATCTCGTCCGGAGAGGGGCACTCCTTTCTTAATTGTTATTTTTATTCTTTGACCTTGACATGCTCGCCCTTTATCAAAGATTTTAACATTATTAATATATAACCTGGTAAAAACAGAAATCATACAAAATGAGGCGAAAAATACAATCATGAATGGACTAACCAAGATATGTTTAAGCCCCTTCATTGCTTTAGTTCTGAATTTAAGTTCTTTGTGCGCAATGGAGGATGATGAGGAATCAAACAAACACACTCCTCTTACCAAAGTGATGGAAAAAGTTGATGACTTAACAAAAAGACTTACTTTAATGGAAGAGAGAGTAGGAATATTAGAAGGTCATATCAAAGTGCTTATTCCTAAAGTTGTCCGTGGCCATGAAGACATTTACGAAAGATTTTTAAGGGGAGTCTTGGTTTATAAACCAAATAGAGAGAATGATGAGAGAAAGGTAGAGATGCGAATAGCCGAGTTAGACACTCCCTTAGAAGGAACCTTTGATTTATCCCAATTCGGAGTGGATGACGTTTTGAGTATATCGACAGGATATCGCAAAAGAAAAAACCCTGAAAACGCAAGTAAAATTGAGGTATGGATTTGTCCGCGCTTTTTAATAGAAAAAAAAATTGCCGGTTCAGCGAGTCATTTTAGTGATATTATGGATAGATGGAATGCAGACACAGCCCCTGTGGGAATATTTTTCACATGGGGAGATTGGGATGATTTAAGTTGGTATGAGTATGGAGTTGAACTTAAATGGGAAGATTATAATGTTGAAAATAGTTTATTCCGTATTACCTCACCAGCAGGCACACGCGTAACATACCCCTTACCCTTGAAACAATATCACGACTACTTAGACCAGAGAAATTATCTCGAACACGTTTTAAGGCATTTCATGTTTGTTTTTTGAACTGAAGTAAGGAGAGGAAGTTAAGATGAACATTAAATTTCTAGGACTAATGATTCTGGCTTTGATGATAACAACTTCTGCCTACGGTGTTCTTCGCAAGATCTTAGCGTGGGAGGCAGATACACATATACATAGAATCTGGTCAGGAACCCCAAGTGATGAGGAAAGGATTAAGAAAAGTCTTATATTTGTGAGCAAAGAAGACGTGGATGTCATTGATCCAAAGTATACTCAAGCTGAAAGCTTTCTTAAATTCTACAATGAAAGCAATGAGACAATAGGGAGAGCACCTTTTCTTAGGTTCTCATCTACCTGCAAAAAAATATTTGATGAAAGTGACAATCGACATAAAGCTGCAGTTTATATGTTGCTCGAAAGTGTAAAAGAGGAATCAGAAAAACTAGTTAAAATGCGTAAAAGAATAGAAGAGGCTAATAGGCAATATGAAGAAAATCCACCTGAAAGAGATCCGGATAGTGATCGCATTTTAGATTATTTTTCAAATATCGATAAGATTTAATTTTCATAATTATTCTCCTTCAAAGCATTTTAATGAGGAGCCTATTTCAACACGTTTACCACCTTTTATGAGATCCTCTATACATTTAATTTCATCCGCACATATACATTTGCCAGTTTCACAACTAATGCCTTTCTTAAGAGATTTTACACAGTCATTTGCTCTATTAAAATTATCCCTTATCGCGTAAAAAACGAAAAAATAGAAATATTAAGAGTGTTGCATGCGTCTATAACTTGGCCAGAGGCCTTGTAAAATTGGTAGGATTCATTGTTTAGTTATTTGGAAAATGATTTTTCATTGGGTTTTGTTAATTTCTGTACATGTTGCCATAGTATTATGGCAAAACCTTTAAGAAAGTGTTTAAAGTTAGGTCATTAATCTGTTTCAAAAAATGATGCATGAAATATGAAGACGTCACAGATCTGATGGTCAGGGGCTGTACACACTAGAACTAATCAAACGCAAACTTTTCCTTAGAATTCTTTAATCTACTTAATTTATCTACAATCTCGTCTTCTTGTGAAGACAAAGTACTTGGGATGTCTTCCATACCCTCTTCATGACCACTCTCACAAATTCCTTGGTGATCGGGTTTATTTTTTCGCCGTTTTGTTGAAATTTCATTGCCTTCAAGGCAACCTATGTATTGAAGATTTGGCAATCCATTATATGATAAAATACGATCAACAAAGTCTTTAATTAAATCTCCATCAATATTATTGCGTGTAATATCAAGTTCTTTTAGATGTTTAAATCCTAAGATTTGATTAAAAAAAGTTGATGGACCGAATTGGAATACGGATACTTTTATTACATCATCTTCTTCCTTACCAATTTCTTTGTTATTACTAATATCAAGTTTGACTAAAGAGAATGTAATGTCAGATTCTTGCCATTCAGCACGACGCGTTGAAAGTTCTTTTAAAAATTCAATAAAGAAATCAGCTTCATTAAGAGAGTCTATAAAAGTAAATTCTTGCAACTGAGTCTGCTTTAAAAAGCGAGCTAGCATTTTTCCATCCTCAATTCCTGCCTTACTTAACTTTACTATTTTTAAATTTGGGAAAGCTCTTACTTCTTTATCATTTGCAAGAAAGATAAGATCACCCGTACTAAAACTTGTACCCCTCAAGTCTAATTCTTCCAAAGAGGCTGGCAAAGACTGTAACAGTTCCCTAATGGGAAAGAAAAAATCTGCATTTCTATAAACGTTAGCCATGCGAAGAACCCGCAAATTCTGAAAGCAGCTAATAGGGGCAGAAATATCTTTTAACAATCCTCCAAAATGTCTTCGTTGATCTTCTGTTAGCTCCCTTTTTGTTAGGGTTGGAGGTGAGGAAGGAGAAGGGAGTCGGGGTTCTGGATGAGGCTGGCTATCTAAGTATTTTATAACAGCCGAAAATGAACTTTCATGAAATAAGTTATCATTCATCGAAAGAACCTCTATGGAATGTGGTGTACTTGCCAAAATATTAGAAAAATGTGATGGTAAGGAACTCTCTCTATTTATGCTAAAAATACCGTCAAGTATCAAAGTACGTAAGTTTACTAATCTAGGTAACGCCTGGCTAATCTGCTCAGAGAAGTCTTTTGAACATTCCTCAGTGCTGCAATCTATACCTGTAACTAGTGAATGTATGACAGACAAATCTGTAGGAGAAGAGCTTGAAGGAGGTGCGTCTGTTTCTGGAGGTTCCCTGTGAGGGTTAGAACTCTGACTCGAGCTTGCAGAGAAAGAGCGAGAAGAAGCAGCTCCGGAAGAAGAGGAATCTATGGGCACAAGCGCCTGAAAATGGACCCCTTTATGATAAAGGTAGGCAACCTCCTTGGCATCTTGTGGAATATACTGATGCGCGAGTCTTAGCCCTCCGTGTTTATCAGGGTTGTAAAGTTTTATCCCTAAGTTGTTGACATAAGCAATGGCATCAATGGAAGTATAATTGGCGTGAGGATTATCCCCTTCTTCCCCTTGAACATCGTGAAGGGCTACCATCATGTTTTCAGATCCAATGTGATCGTCAAGAAAAGCATGAAAAGCTTCAGGAGAAAAAGCTCTTTGCCTTAAGTTTTCTAGAGTTTTTTGTTTTCTTTGTCCGACATTTTGTAGCGGTGGAGGAAGAACTCGAGTGTCTTGTAAATTTCCATCCGTACTTTGCTCACAAAGTCTATCTGATCGCTTCTTATCAAGGACATCATCCGCCCCTCGTCGGGCCTCATAGAGTGTATACTGAATAACATCTTTAACCGATTGAGGAAGTTGTGCGGGATTTGCCGCCGCTGAGACGATTTCATTGGCAATCATGTATCGCACAAGAGAATCATCAGACTTGCTTTTTAATTTTGCAATTTCCATATCGGCTTCTAATCCAATAGCATTAAAAAAGCACCGCATAGATTTTCCAGAAACATTTTGAAGTCTAAAAGACCTCTCGTCTATTTTATAGGTTTGTTGTTCAAACTCATCATCAACTGGATGAAGGGGATGACTTCGAATAGGAAGATCATCACTCTTTTCTCTCAAAGGGATAGAAATGCTTCCATAATCCTCTAGAGTCTCTATATCAGGTAACTCTCTTGGTAAACTTGAACTGGAAGAGGAGCTGGAAGAAAAGTCCTCATCCTCTTCCTCCATAGCCAAAGCTGGAGCGCAGGGTACAATCTGCTGTAAGAAAAAGAAAAGAATAGTAAAGAAATGAATGCTTTTCTTAAGCCTTAAATGAGAGATCATACAGGACATAAAGTTTCCTCTTTAGAAATTGATCAAGCGTAGGTAAGGGATAGTTGATAGACAACATCTTCTTCTTCCATTGGAAGGGCTTTGAGAAAGAACCACTAGGTCTCCGTCTCACTAAAAAGACCCACCCTATTGGCAAGAAGTTTTTAAAAAAGAATTCTTTTGGTTTTTGCTGCGTTCTTTGCATAAATAGTGATAATTTTATTTCACGCCCTTAGTTTCTTTTAGAAATGGTCTCATGTCAATATCCTTGCCTTCTACAAAATACAGAAGTGTACGAGTACATATGAGCCCCAATGAGCCTGAGGATAGTTGATGTCGGGCGATTAAATCGGAAAGTATGTTTAATAAGACAAAGGGTTTAGCTCATGGTTCTGCTCTTTGTCTCAAGGGGCAATAAGTAATATAGCCAGTTTTTTTATTTTTCATCCCCTCACATCCCCAACTCCAGCTGATTTGATCTCCGCATCATTCTTTGAAGGTCGCGGGTTACTTGGAGGGAGATTTGTTCGAGCGAAGTTTTAGCCTGGTCTTGGATTTTAGTAAGGTCAGGTGTAGTCGTGGAGTTTTCTGCAAGAGAGAGTTGCCTGAATATGAGATCCGTTTCCTTAATCCGCTGGAATGTTATTGAAAACGTTTCCTTATTTTGATAGGGATAGGTTTTCGCAAGGTTCTTTGTGATCTCGACAAGTTGTTCAACTTGGTGTTGGGTTGGTTTTTCTCCATGGGTCTCATTGTATCGGAGAATGTCCTTGGCACACCGGAGGCTTAATTCCTTGGAGAGGGAATAAGTTTGAGAGAGCTCTTTGGCTAAGGTGGTTGCTTTCTTGTGATGCTGATCCAATTCTTTCTCAGCAAGTTCTGGTATTTGTGTTGAGGGTTCTTTCCCTACTTTCTTTGCTTCAAAATAAAGACGTCCTTCAATAGAGGCTTGCCGTTCAGCAATCATGTGGGCCAGAAGCGGATCCTTCTTTTTGTTAAAGTCTCCCTCTTCTCTCCACTCTTCAATAAGATCTCGGCGAATCTCAGGAATGCGATCGAGCTCATACTTAGCGCGTAAAAGGTAAAGTTTTGTTTCTTCCTGGGTGGGCTTTCCCTGATGCTGATGCAAAATCAAATCTGCGGCCCTTTCGGATTGGATCGTAATGCGGGTTTTGAGCTTAGTAGTTATGGCTTGCTTTTCTGATTTGAGATAATCGTAAAGCTGCTTTTCACAAATAAGGCGGATTTTATCAAAAGGATTCTCTTGAACAACTTGGTTTTGAAGGGCGGGATGCGTTTCATGGTCAGGAAGACTTTTTTGTAGGATCTCTCGAACGCCTTGAGGTCCCTTTTCTTTCAATACGTCATTAAAATCTTGATTGAGTTTCTCAGGCTTAATAACCGTAACGTGAAAGCCTTTTTCCTGAAGAACAAGAACAGATTTCTCTAAACTTTTAGCTGCTGGAGACTCAGGGGCATCATGATCCGCACAGATGATAAGTGGGGTTTGCAAATCCTTGGCTCCCAGACGCCTCATGTTGGAAAGTCCTAGGCTGGCCTGAATGGTTCCCTCGACTCCTGCTGACTTTAAACTCAGTGCTGTTTCCACCCCCTCAGCTATAAAAAGAGGTCCTGATGGGTTCTCCTGAAGAATCACAGCTGATCCCTTAAGGACTCCAAAGGACTTCTTGGCAACATCAAGAGACGCTTTCTTTCCTGTTTCAGAATCAAGAAAGGTGATTTGCACAGCTGTAATCTGTCCTTCTGGATTTCGAGCTGTGGCCATTAAAGAAGGATGTTTGGTTTGAGAAGATCTGTCATAAAAAGAGGGCAGATATCGGAGGTCTTTTGGCAACTCTCCTTCAATTTTTCGGTGTTTTCTCAAATACCTTTCTGCAAGAGTTCCTTGAATGGGTTGGCCTTTATTCCATAAGGCTTGAACTTTAGCTATTTTGTCTTTGTTTTCTTGGTCTTTCTTAAGAATTTCTGTCTTACTTTTCTGAGGTAGAGGGCGGTCATATTTGAGTCCCTCAGACGTTAACCCTGCCCAGGCTGCTCCATAGTCGACGGCTTCTTTAAAAGAAAGACCCTTCAATTTTGTAAGCAGATGAAGAGGACCACCAGCCATGTCACTGTCTCTAAAATCAATCCAAGCTCCTGTTCTCAAGTTCACAGTGATATGCCCCCTCTCCCCATAACGGCGCTGTGTAGACGAGGAAGAAGCCTGGTGAAGTGATTTCCCCAAGGACGAGAAAACATCATCTGCAAAGGCCGCCATGTTCTGTTTAAGAGCTTCTTCTACAACTTGAACGTTTGTAAAGGGTTGGAAGCTTTTTGTGAGGCTATGCTCGGTACTTTTCCTTATTGGCTGATCTTTTAATGAAGTCTGAGGCTCTACCTTCTCTTGAAACACAGAAAATGTGGCTGGCTCTTGAGGAAGGCTCTGAGGCTTTTTAAAGTCGTAAAACCTTTCGTTTTTATGGAAATGATCTGCGACTTTGGTCAGCCATTGCTGAGCATGATGTTTAAGGTGAATGGGAACAGGCTTATTTTCTTGTTTCTTTTCAATGTCCCTTTTGGTGTCAAAACCAAGGCTCATTCCTTGAGTATCAAGTCTTCCCATCTGCCGAATGAGATGCGTTAGAGAAAGAGCTTCATCTTGTGATACATAAAGAGATAAAGACTTTGTTTGACGGGTTAAAGCGACATAGTTGATCAATGAGTTCGTCATTCGACTATAGAGAACATAAACATGGTCTAAAGTTGATCCCTGACTTTTGTAGACCGTTGCAGCATAGCCATGCCGGAGCCCATCATATAGATTTGGATCAATCTCCTTTGTTTCTCCGTTATCTAAATGAAGGGTTATCTTTTTGGTTTTTGGGTTTATATGTTCGATTGTCCCAAAGCTTCCATTTAAAAGACTTTGCACTTGGTCTGTTTTTGTGAGTTGAACCCGATCACCTATCGCAAAAGATGCCCGTCCTCTTGAAGTTGAGCAGGTAATTTCTGAATCTCCCACTCTTCCTTGTTGCCTCAAAATCTCTCTGGCACCTTGATTGAGGGCATCAACGTCTATGTTTTGTTGAGCTAAAATGAGTCGTGAGTGATGGGGGTTCAGAAGACTCTCCTTGGCCCAATCCTTGAGAAGTCCTGCTAAAGCCTCTTCTTTTGTTGGCGTCCAAGAAATAGCCTTGTTCTCGTTAAGGTAATGAACGGCCTCTTTAACATGCCCTTCTGAAAGAGCTTCAGATAAAGATTTTTGCCAACCAATTGTTTGACGCCTTACGTCTTTCAATTCAACAGCATTATATCGTTCTGCTAAAACTGAAAAGGATCCTCCCCTTTCAACTGAACTCAATTGGCGATCATCCCCAACAAGGATGAGCTTGGCTCCTTTACTTTTGATGGCATGAAACAATTCAACGGAAAGTGTTGTTCCCAGCATGCCCGCTTCATCTACCATGACGAGGGTTTTTGAGTTAAGATGATCTCGGTTGTTTTTAAAAGCAAATAAAAAGGAATGACAGGTTTTAGCCTCAATAAACCCATTCTCTTTTAAATCTAAGGCAACTTTATGAGTTGCCGCTAATCCCAGAACACGATACCCATCTTCTTCATGAGCCTTACGAATGGCATCTAGGACATAGCTTTTTCCAACACCTGCTCGTCCTTGGATAAGGATAAGATTTTTATTTGAGCTGACACAATGATCATAGGCTTCTTTTTGTTCAGCGGTGAGGGACTTTTCTATTTGTCCTTTTTGGTTAGAAGAAGACTTAAGGGAAGACCTTGAAGTATTTGCAATTCCCTCTATAAAGCGGAGAAGCTTTTCTTCCTCAACTCTAACCTCATCAGTCGTGAAGTATTTTGTCTTTTCTTGTGTGTCCTTATCATAGAGAGGAATCACGTGAGAATTCTCTAAAATCTTTTCTGAAAGCCCATCTCTCTCATTTGAAGGAACATGCTTTTTTAAAAAAGCGTCCACATCGCCTTCTGAAAAGACAGCTTTTATCCGTGTGAGTTCTTCTATAACACTTAAAGGATCTTGAGCAAGTTTCTCATTGGCTTTTTGAAGAAGTTGAGCTCTTAAGACAGCTTCATTCATATGATGGCGCATTCTCACGGGGCCAATATGTTCCTGAGGGATAATCCCGATAGGATCAACCCTTATATCATAGCCCTTTTCCTCAAAATAAGCATTTTGAAGATCACGCCAGATCTCTCCCCATAAGTTGCTTTCAACAACAAGCCCTTTTCTCACAACCGGATCTAAGTCTCTTGCTTTTTCTCCAAATATTAATCCATCTTCAGAAAACCGTCGTGTGGTTACAAGCAAATGAGCATGCCAGTTTCGTTCCCTCTCATGGGGAGAGTGGACATCCACTTGAACAGCAACTCCGCGCTCAATAAAGATTTGGCCAAATCGCCGCGTCAGCTCAATGCGATCTTCAAGGGTCACTTTTTTATTATCAGGAAGGGCAATGACGAATTCTTTTGCGAGCTGACTATTAATGCGCCTTTCACAAGCTTCTACTTCATTCCAAAGAGTCGTGCTGTTTTTAAACTTCTCATGAGCGCCTAAAGGAATAAGAATTTCATGGTGAACATTTCCCCCCCTTTCCTGAAAAGAAAAAAGCTCCCCTGTTCGTTCACAGCGAATTTGTTCTCTTTGGTTATAACTTGCCTTTCGGCAAGCGTTTCCTCCAGAACTTCGAGAGACATATTCACATCTCGCAAATTGAATGGCCATGGTCATTCCTTCAAATAAAAAACAGCGATTATGGTGTGAATTAAAAGCAATAGCTTTCGTATAAGCAGCTTCTAAACAAAAGTTAGAGGAGAAAAGAAAAACTTTCTCGTTTTAACCTAAGTTTTTCGACTTTGAGAATTATTGACAGAAACGTCCCTTGGGATTCCGATAGGAATCTATTTTAGAAGCCAGAATAGGCCTTTTGTATAAACATACTCTACGCTCTTTTGAAAAAACGCGCAAACTCATTTTTGAGTTTGCATATTGCGTAGTTCGAAAAATTCTCCGAATTTCTCTCCTAACGCTACAAGCGATTTTCTCATGTTATATATCCATTTATGTTTGATTTAAAAAGATTTTATTTTGATTTCTTGACTGTTTTCTTTGATTTTTATCCCTCGTTTCTGTATACTATTTCTATCAAAAACAGTTCTTCCTCTTGGAGTAACGCATGACACAAATCGACCTTATTGGAAAAAGAAAAAAACTTGAACAACGGAAAAACAGAGTTAGGCAACTGGATGCCTTGTTAAAAATTCAGGAAAGAAAGCAAAGAACTCGTCACTTGATTGAGCTCGGGGGACTTGTCTCAAAAGCCAAACTCGAAAACTGGAATACAAATGCTCTCCTCGGAGGACTTCTTTCTCTCAAAGAAAAAGAACACGACCCCACCCAAATGAACACCTGGTCTCACAAAGGGGGAGTCGCGTTTTCTGGAGGGAACTCACAAATGAGCAAAAGCAAGTAGGAGAAGGGGCACTCAGAGTTTTTTAATGTAAGTCTGGATCACGTCCATGATTTCATCAAATTCTGGCTGATCTTTGTAATAGAGGTTGCGACTGTTTTTGTAAGCCTTTTTATATTCCAGTTTTGTTGCGGAATCGTGTAAGAGAAAGGCTTCATTTTCTTCGATAATGGGGTTGTCCTCTTGACGGAAACGTTTTTCCTTATGTTTCTGATAGTCTGGAGTGCCTATAAAAGTTTGTACTAATGGTTCTTGGAGAAGGCAATAAACATCATAATAGTGGCGTATAAAGTTTTCAGAAAACGTATTTGTTTTTTGCTGTTTTCGGAATTTAGTGGAGATGGTTTGAAGTTTTTCGATAAGCGTATAACCGGGATGATAGCAAAGCACATTTTTAGGTCGATTATCCAAAATATCTACTTTTTTAACTGCAAACTCATAAGCCCATGAACTCATATCTCTCGGTTCATTTGGGGTAACATCATCGAAACCGACTTCTAAAAGAATACCCGTTTTCAATCCTTCTAATGGCGTATTAAGGGTCTTATAAAGCAACCGAATTCCACCACTTCTGTATTTTTTATCATCGAAACTGGTATCGCGTTGAAGATCGTAGATGCCTTCAATTCTTATTGCATTTGCAAGCCAATCATAGAATTCCTTCCGACGTTGAGATTGAGCAGGCTTATCTTGATTGCGACCCGTTGGTACGTTCATTCCAGCCGGAGGTTCAACGCGAAGGTCAATATCTTCTGAAAAGCGATGAATAATACCGTACCCTTTCGATAAAGAGGTGCCCCCTTTGAGTTGGAAGGTCATGCCCGTTTTCTGCAATCCGAAAAGACAATGCATAATCCAATAGTCTTTCTCGATAAGTGCAGGGTCAATCGATCTTTCTTCTCCCACAATCCGAATGAGTTCAGGAAAGTCAGGATGATTATGAAGGTAGTTAAGAGACATATCTTAACCTATCCTTTCCCAACACTTCAGCAAAGAACTTTCTCGCCCGCGTTCCCCCATACTGAAGAACCGCTTTGGATAAAGCTTTCCCATTCATAGAAAGGGCTTTCTTTTTAACATTCTTGAGAACCTGCTCTTTGTCTTCGGCAAGTTTCTCCATGTTGTTTACAAGGTCAACAAGAAGAAATTCGGGACTTAACTTTGAAGGAAAATGAGGCTTCATTCGAAAATCAAAGTCGCGTCCCCCCAATTGAAAGCGGCCATGTCGTTTGTGATTATAGACTACAGTCTCATTATAAAGTTGGGTCGTTCCCACATCTAAGCTGTTATAAGCATTTGGTGTGGTCAGAAGAAATCGATTGTCTTTTAAGAAAGACGCTACCAACGCTTGATCGTTAGCGGGAGCTTCGCCGAAAGCTGTTTTTTTCGGATAGTAATAAAGACCGCCAGAAAGTTTGGTTAATACCCCTTTTTTTTGCAATTGCTGCAAATGGCGATCAACCGCTTTTGACCATTTTTCAAGGTCAGATCGCCTGTAAACGGCTCCTGGATGAAGATGTTTTTCCACTTGATCTAATGTACGCATAGCTGCTCTCCTCTCATTTTAGTATATCAATTCCAGGAGAATACGCAAGTATTTTTATTAAAAAATCATGCACAATAGAAGATTTAAAACCGTCTGAAAGCAGGATTTTAAAAGAAATTTATTGGATGTTGTTTTTCGGCTTTTTACTCTTAGAACTTAAAGTGTTTAACTTGAAGATCGAAGTCTTCATTTTCTGACCCTTCAGTTTTCTCCGTTGCTTGAGCGTTTCCTGCCTTCAAAATTTGTGCAAGCTCATCATTTGCCTTATTCGCTTCTTGACGACAGAATGCGCAGAGAGATTCCCATCGCTTATTTTCTTCTTGTGGGTCTAGAACATGACGGCCTATGAAAAAATGCCCCACGACAAGTTCATCAAAAGCATGAGAAATATTAGGGTCATCAAAAGGGTTAATATTATTTGCGAACGTATTCCTATAACTTCCTCGGTACTCATTGCATGTACTGAGAAGATACGAGAAGCTTTTCAGCTTGCTCTCTAATTGAGCCTGATCCAAGGCACGTCCCGCGTACAAGCTAATTTCTTCAGTGAGTTTTTCTATAATCTCTTGCCGTTTAGTCACAGATTCTGAATTTGTTTTTATGAATTTGGCAATCTCTTTGAGATGAGCAGTAAGAACTTGTTCCTCCTTCATTTTCTCTTTTTCTTCTATACTTTGTGTAACTTCTGCGGGTTGTAATTCAACGTTTGATCCCGCTCCCTTTATTGAAAGAATGATGAACAATGCTACCAGAAAGAATATGGCTGATCCTATGACAATCCCTGCCCATTCCTTAATAACCTTGCCCCATACCCATAATTTCACTGGGAAATTATAGTCTCCCTTAAGAAGGTCCAGCATTTCTTTGATAGAATCTTGTTTTTGATTCATTTTTCTTCCTGTGTTTTTGTGGCTCTATTGGACAGCAGCAGAATAAGTCCAGTGGTTTCCTTCAAAATGAGATTTCATTTTCGTCCTTCTCCCATGATTTAGAGAAATTCCCCCTCTTGTACATTAATCCTCTTTCTTTGTTAATTTCTCCATTTTTTTTCCAAAAAACTCCGCCGCTTGCCTTAGGGGCTCATCTGCTAAGTGAGCATACCTTTGGGTAGTTGACGCTTGGGTATGACCTAAGAGCTTTCCAACGATGCTCAAGCTTAATCCACTGGAGACCAAGTGAGACGCATGTGTGTGGCGAAGGTCATGAATACGAACATTCTCAAGATGTGCTTCTTTAATAACTCTTTTCCAAAAAGTTTTTATTTCCTGCAAAGGCTTCCCATCTACCTTACCAGGAAAGACATATGCAGAGTCCTGAGAAACAAGGCGCTTGACAGACTGCAAAACCTCAAGGGCTTTATCAGAAAGGGGGAGATGCTCTTTTTTATTCTGCTTTGTCAAATGTGCCGGTTTGGTCCACACTCCCTTTTCAAGGTCAAATTGATTCCAAGTGGCCCCTAAAGCTTCTCCTTTTCGAGCTCCTGTAAGAAGAAGGAATTTAAACACATACGCTGTAAGATGGTTTGGATGTTGGTCAAGAACTGAAAAGAGCCTTTGTAACTCTTCGTCATTTAACCATCGATCGCGTTTTTCTTCCTGAAATCTTTCTATTCCTTGGACAGGGTTATCATCCCTCCATCCCCATGCCACAGCAAGAGAAAACATTTTTGAAAGAAGAGCTAATGAATGATTAGCTTTGTAAGGTGTGGTTTGCAAGTTCTTATGAAGGGATTCAATGTCCTGGCGCGTAACATGCAGTACCTTTAACCGACCTAAGTTAGGAAGAATAACGTTTGTAAGTAACCCTTGATCTCCTTGCAAACTTCTACGCCTTTTTTTGTATCCATGTCGTTCAATATAGTCTTGAGCAAGATCAGCCATTGTAGCAAGGCGACTAACTTGCTTTTTTTGCTCTGCGGGATCTTCCCCATGGGCGACTTGGCCCATTCTTTTTTTTGCTAATTCACGGGCTTCTTCCGTTGTGATTTGCCCATGGACGCCAATTTTAAGTCTTTTTTTCATTCGATCAGTATTTCTGTACTCGATACAATAGGTTCGCCTTCCACTTGGTAAGACAATAAGTCCAAATCCCTTAAGTTCTGCATCCCAATACTTTAGAGTTTTTTCAGGATCTGGAGTTATGGATTCTACAAAACGCTTGGTAAATTTTGGCATTTTCTTTTCTCCCTATAGATAAATGAATATAACACATCTTTTTTAAATTGTCGCCATATTGTCACCAAAAGGGAAAGAATTGAAGGATGTTTTGGGAGAAATTCAACCAGTTTTCAGATAGGTTAAGAATCTATGAACTCAAGGAAATAAAAAGAAAAATGAGAGATTTCGCTGGTGTGCCCGGCGGGATTCGAACCCACGACCCCAAGATTAGGAATCTTGTGCTCTATCCTGCTGAGCTACGGGCACCTCATTTATTTATACAGAGCCTCTGATAAAGGTGCAAGTTTAAGAGGTGGTCTTTTTAAGAACCTCTTCAGCTTAAAGTCACGCCTCTTCTGCTAAGGCTTTTGGGGGATGGATATTTACAAATCACACTTCTAGCTTTTTGGTGATGATTATGTGAAAATAATGAGCCTTAATTAAAATTAAGGAAACAATGAATTTGGGTTAAAATGACTCATAAAAAATAAGAATTAAGGAGGAGGTTTTTATGCTAGGAGAGCCAATTGTCATCGTTTCTGCAAGGCGCACCCCCACAGGAGCTTTTCAAGGGCAATTTCAAAATGTAAGTGCAGTTCAACTGGGAACGACAGCCATAAAAGGAGCATTAGAAACTGCAAAAATTTCTGAAAAAGAGATTGATGAAGTTTTTATGGGATGTGTTCTCCCTGCTGGATTAGGACAAGCTCCCGCCCGTCAAGTAGCACTTTATGCTGGACTTCCCAAAGAAGTTGCCTGTACGACCATTAATAAAGTTTGTGGCTCGGGGTTAAAATCAGTGATGCTCGCACATGATTTGATTCAGGCAGGCTCCATAAATGTTGCGATTGCAGGAGGGATGGAAAGTATGACCGGCGCCCCTTTCTTATTACCCGAGGCTAGAGCAGGATTACGCATGGGTAAACATGAACTCCTCGATCATATGATTCTTGATGGATTGGAAGATGCGTTTACAGGGGGCACGTCGATGGGGGTTTTTGCAGAAAACACTGCTGAAAAATATGGATTTACGCGTGAGCAGCAAGATGCTTATGCTATTGAAACTGACAAGCGAGCTTTGGCTGCCATTGAAAAAGGTTATTTCAAAGAAGAAATTGTACCTGTTCTGGTTACCACTAAAAAAGAAACAACACTTGTTGATGAAGACGAATCGCCGAAGAAAATTAATTTTGAAAAAATTCCTCTTCTCATGCCGGCCTTTAAAAAGGGGGGCACAGTAACGGCTGCTAATTCAAGCTCAATCAGTGATGGAGCTGCTGCCCTTGTCTTAATGACAGAAGGTGAAGCAAAAAAAAGAAAACTTACCCCCCTTGCAAAGATTATTGCCCATGCTCAGCATTCACGAGAACCAGAGTGGTTTACGCTTGCTCCAAGTAAAGCAATAGAAAAAGTATTGCAAAAAGCAAAGTGGAAAAAAGAAGACGTTGACTTTTATGAAATTAATGAAGCTTTTGCGGTTGTCGCAATGGCTGTCATGAAAGATTTGGGGCTCTCTCACACGAATGTCAATGTTCATGGAGGAGCGTGTGCTTTGGGTCATCCAATCGGCGCAACAGGAGCAAAACTTCTCACTACTCTTCTCTATTCCTTAAAGACTCATGGTAAAAGAAAGGGTATCGTATCTCTCTGCATTGGAGGTGGGGAAGCCGTCGCTATGGCTGTCGAGTGTATTGTATCATGATAGAAATCATTTGACCTTAAACAAGCTGTGTCTTATAGCGATCTTTCATAAAGAAAAGAGCAATGGCAGAAATAAGAGAAGCTAGGCCTAAATATAAGGCAGGAGCTGCATTGTTGTGTGTAAGGAGAATAAGGCCTGTTGCAATAAAGGGGGCTGTTCCTCCAAACACAGCCATACTAAGGCTATGAGCAATGGAAAGTCCTGAATAACGTACAGTTACAGGGAAAAGTTCAACAAGGGTGGCGGGAAAGGGGGCGAAGAAAACTCCTAGAAAAAAAGAGAGAGCTACTTGCGCAAAAAGCGCTCCTCCAAGGCCGCTTTCCATGGTTATAAAAAGAGGATAAGAAAATACAACGAATGCCAGGGCACTGGGAATTAAAACAGCCTTCCGTCCCACCTGATCTGAAAGCCACCCAGAAAGAGGAATTGTAACTCCCATGACAATCATACTGAAGGTGGTTATCATTAAACTTGTAACCCTATCAAAATGGAGAAGAGCCATCAGAAAGTTATTAATGAAGGTCACAATAAGATAAAAACCAATCGCAAGGGTAAGCTCAATGGTAATTACATAGACGATCATTTTAAAGTGGTGCCTATATAATTCAACGAGAGGATTTACGCAGCCGTGTTGGTGTTTTTTTGCTTCTATATATTGTTTTGGATCGTGCATGGTCCGACGCATCACCGACCCAACAAGTCCTCCAATCAAGCTCAACAGAAAAGGTATACGCCATCCCCAAGACATGAGTTGATCTTCAGAGAGAAGATAACATGTGGATGTTGCAATGCCGGATCCCACTAAAATACCAATTAGAAGACTGAAAACAACCCAACTCCCATAAAACCCACGGTTATTTTCAGTGGTGTTCTCAACCACGAAAATCATAGAGCCTGTAAATTCCCCTCCCATAGAAAGACCCTGAGAGAGCCGGATACACGTTAAAAGAAATGGCGCTAGCCAACCAATTTGTTCATAGGTTGGCAAAAGACCAATGAGGGTGGTGGGGATGGCCATAAGATAAATTGACCACAACAGAGCTTTTTTTCGTCCAGTTTTATCACCAATATGGCCAAAAATAATACCGCCAAGGGGGCGCATGATAAAGCCAGCGGCAAAAATGCCAAAAGTCGCCATTAAAGAGGCAATTGTGCTGAATTTGGGGAAGAAGAGAGAGCCAAGGATTGTAGCAAAATAACCATAGAGAACAAAATCATACCATTCAAGGGCATTCCCTATCATACAGGAGAGAATAACCCGTTTAAGATATCCCCTTTCTTGAGGACCACTTATCGATTCAAACGTGAGAGATTCTGTTGTCATTTCTTTTCCTCGAAGTCGTTGGACTTATTGGGATAAGAATGATTAAACAGCTATTATATTAAAAATTAATTAAAACCATTTTATGTAAAGTGATATGGACTGGGAGCAGAGGTATAGAGGTGTTTATTTTTCTTTCACATAAGTTCCTGGAGCAGATCCAAGCGAAGGATAAGGAGCAGGAGGTGTTATTTTTTCTCCACTAAAAGGAGACAACCAATCATTCCAGATTGTCCACCAGGACCCTTCATGTTTTGTTGCACCATTAAACCAGTCGTCTTCATCTGTAGGAAAGTCAGAATTTGTAAAAAAACCATATTTATTGCGTGAAGGAGGATTCATAACGCCAGCAACATGTCCTGATCCCGCAAGGACAAATTTAAGGGGGCCTTTGAAAAGATGGACAGCCGGATAGCAACTTTTCCAAGGAGAAATGTGATCTTCTTCTGTTGCCAAGAGAAAAGATGGGGTAGAAACGTCGCGCAGATCAAGGAGAGTCTTGTTGATACTAAGTCCTCCGGGTTTCATTAAGAGATTTTCTCGGAAACATTTACGTAAGATAAAGCTATGAAGAGTTGCCGGAAGACGTGTTGAATCAGAATTCCAAAAAAGAAAATCAAAAGCTGGTGGAATTTGTCCTAAAAGGTAATTTTTAACGAAAAAAGACCATACCAAATCATTGGGTTTTAAAAGACTAAAGATGGATTTTAAAGTGTCAGCTTCTAAAAAGCCGCTTACAGACATAGAATCCTCAACAAATTTTAGACTCTCATCATCCATAAAAATCTTTAAATCTCCAACTCTTGCAAAATCAATAATAGTTGCAAGTAGGGTCATTGTCTGAAGGGAAAAATTAGAAGGGTTTTTGGTTAGGTAAGCACTGAGAGCTGCTAATAAATTACCCCCCACACAATATCCCATGGTATGGAGTGTAGGGCTTTCAGTCAGGTGTGAAACTTGCTTGCAAGCTTGATACGCGCCATCCAAAAGGTAATTTTCGAATGACTTAGAGCTAAGCTCTGCCCCTGGGTTTACCCATGAGATAATAAAAACATTGTGACCCTTTGCTAACATCCATTTGACAAAAGAATTGCTGGGACTCAAATCAAAAATATAAAATTTATTAATCCAAGGAGGGATAATAAGAAGAGGAACAGAATACTGTGTTTCTGTTTGAGGGGTATAATGAATAAGCTCAAAAATATCATTACGAAAAACAACCCTTCCATCCGTGGAAGCAATATTTTCCCCAAGTGTAAATGCTGAAGGATCCGTCATTTTCATCCATTGCCCAGCTTCCAAGTCTTGTAACAGAGCCTCATACCCTTTCTTAAGGGAAGCTCCTTGGGTTTTGACAAGTTCTTCTAAAACTTCTGGGTTTGTAAAGGGGAAGTTCGTAGGAGAAACCGCTTCCGTCAATTGTTTAGTGTAAAATTGAATCCTCTGGCTTGTTTGTTCATCTATTCCATCAAGTTGAGAAACAAGATTTTGTAACCATCGGGAGGTAATGAGATAGTACTCCTTCATAAATAAAAAATAGGGATTAAACTTCCAAGCTTCGTGACCAAATCTCTTATCAGGAATACCTTCTGACGGTGTGGCACTGTCAAAAGATAGCATTTTTTGCCATAACCCCTGAATTTCGTCTAAAAGATTTTCTTGAGCCCTAAAAAGGCTGGCTGGATCATTAAGAAGAGATTGTGCGGTTTTAATAAAAACATCTCCTAAAAGAGTAGGGGGGCATGGAAAATGCTGTTGCATTCCTCTAAAAAATGATGTGGCAAAGTGTTGATTTTGTTCTTGAAAGGTATCAAGAAACGTCTTCCAAGTGTCTATAGTTTCTTGCTTATCTTGGGTCTCTTGTTCTGGCATTTTTATCCTAAACACAAAGTAGAATTTAATGCATAATACCGACTCATTTCTTACCAATTCGTTAAAAAACCCCCTTCTATTTAAAAACTTCGTTATTAAAATATTAAGAAATTTTCAGTAGATCTATATGTTGTGGGGAAGTAATGCTGCATTTCAAAGTGGAAAGACCTTCTATCAATGGCCATAGATGATAAGAAAAAATCTATAGATACAGATAAAGAGGAAGAAATTTACTCTGGTTCCTATTATTCGGAAAAACGAGAATCTCCGTATAATTCCATGGTTGAATCTGATCATCAATTTACAACAGCTTTTGATCGGGAATTTCATGCAAAGCTTGGAAAGTTCTGGGCTTTATCTCCGACTTCAATAGGAGGAGCTTATTTTGACTGGCTTAGCCACCTTGCAATCTCTCCAGGAAAACAGTTAGCTCTTATGGAAAGTGGATTGAGGAAAAGTATCAATCTAGTAGATTATGCTTTCTGGGCGGCATGCGGTATACCCGCTGAGAGCTACATTGATCCAGCACCTGATGACAGGCGCTTCGAAGATAAAGGTTGGCAAACTTGGCCTTACAATATTTATCAACAATCATTTTTATTAGCCCAGGAATGGTGGGACGAGGCAACAAGCACGGTCCGTGGTGTTTCCCGTCATCATTCAGCCGTGCTCCCCTTTCTTACGCGCCAGTATCTAGATATATGGGCGCCAGTTAATTTTCCCCTTACGAATCCTCAAGTTGTGAAAACAACCGTACATTTCAATGGAACGAACTTAATTAAAGGATCTAAAAACTTCGCAGAAGATATAACGCGTTTTTTAAGAAATGAGCCTCCCATTGGAACTGATAAATACAAAGTCGGGAAAAATCTGGCCGTTACAAAGGGAAAAGTCATTTATCAAAATCATCTTATTGAATTAATTCAGTATTCGCCTACAACAAAGGATGTTTATGCTGAGCCCATCTTAATTATTCCAGCCTGGATTATGAAGTATTATATTTTGGACTTATCTCCTCATAATTCTTTAGTTAGGTATCTTGTGGAGAAGGGACATACAGTTTTTATGATTTCGTGGAAAAATCCAGACGAAAATGATCGAGACTTAGGTTTTGAAGATTACGTGAACTTAGGAATTAAAGAGGCTTTAAAAACGGTCTCCGCAATCATTCCCAAAAGAAAAGTACATGCTGTTGGCTACTGTTTGGGAGGAACGTTACTCTGCATGGCTGCTGGAGCTATGTACCGTGATAGTAATAATCCTTTCAAGTCGATTACACTTTTTGCTTCACAAGTTGACTTTGAAGATGCTGGCGAACTCCTCCTTTTTATCGACGAAAGTCAAATAACTTTTCTTGAAGATATTATGTGGAACAAAGGATATCTCGAGTCTTCACGTATGGCTGGAACATTTGACATGCTCCGTTCTTACGATCTCATTTGGTCAAAATTGATTCAACGATATCTATTGGGAAAACGACTTCAGTTTACTGATTTAATGGCATGGAATGAAGATGCAACTCGAATGCCCTATAAAATGCATTCCGAATATCTTCGTAACTTATTTCTAGATAATGCCCTAACCAATGGAAAATTTATAATAGGCGGGAATCCCGTAACTCTTGAAGATATTACTGTGCCGATTTTTTCAGTGGCTACCCAAAAAGATCACATTTCTCCCTGGAAGTCAGTTTACAAAATCCACTTTTTTACGGATACGGAAATCACTTTCTTGCTTACAAGTGGGGGACATAATGCAGGTATTGTGAGTGAACCAGGGCATCCCCGGCGAAGCTATCAAGTTTCAACTCAAAAAAAATCAGATAAAAAATTATTTCCGCAAAAGTGGATTGAGGATACCCCTCACCATAAAGGGTCATGGTGGCCAACTTGGGAAAAATGGCTTTCTGAGCATTCAACTGATAAGTGTTCTCCTCCACCGATGGGGAATCCCTCAAAAGGATACAGAAATTTGCGTAATAGCCCGGGTTTTTATGTCATGGAAAAGTGAGAGAGATTGCATCAAACAATAATAACTTAATAATTTTTTAACAATTAAGTGTTATTTTTTATAGTTAAGAAGAAAAAAATAGATTTAAGAGATAGCAGAAACATGAAAAAATTCGCTTTAGTCACAGGGGGAACGAGAGGGATAGGAAGCTCGATTTCTCAAAGTTTAAAACAAGCTGGATATAGAGTTGTAGCTATTTATCATGCTAATCAAGAGGCTGCTAATACTTTTCAAGAGAATACTGAAATTCCGACTTATAAGTGGGATGTGAGTGATTTTAAAGCTTGTCAAGCGGGCGTTGCAAGGGTGACAAAGGACCTTGGTCCCATCGATATCCTTGTTAACAACGCAGGAATTACGCGTGATGGAGTGATGCATAAAATGGAATATGCACAATGGATTGATGTACTTCAAACCAACCTTACTTCTTGCTTTAATATGTGTCGGCAGGTGATTGAATCTATGCGAGAACGAGGGTTTGGTCGTATCATCAATATCAGCTCTATTAACGGGCAAAAAGGTCAATTTGGCCAAACAAACTATTCTGCAGCTAAAGCAGGGATAATAGGCCTCACGAAAGCACTTGCTCAAGAAAGCGCGACAAAAGGAATTACGGTCAATGCTATTGCACCTGGATATATCAATACAAAAATGGTGCAAACCCTTCCGACTGATATTTTAACCAAAATTATAGCTCAGATTCCTGTGGGTCGATTGGGAGAACCTGAAGAAGTTGCCCGTGCGGTTATTTTTCTTGCATCTCAAGATGCTGGTTTTATAACTGGCACAACTATTACACTTAATGGAGGACAATATTTCACTTAAAAAGTTTATTGTGAAATTATTTTAGAAACAAAAGGAGAAAAACTATGGCTAAAGAGAAAAACATACCACCCTTTGGAGAGGGGCTTTTTAATCCCTTTAAAGGGATGAACAACCCTGTATTTGATATGAAAACTCTGACAGCGAATTATCAACAAAATATAGAGTTGATGAATTCAACTCAGAAAATAGCTGTAGAAGCAACTCAATCTATAATGGCACTTCAAAATCAATACCTTAAAAACATTTTCGAGCAATGGAACAAGGGAATGAAGAATTGCTTGTCTCAGATACCTTTGGAAGAAAAAATGACGTGCCAATCAGAATCTACAAAAGTGATGGTCGATAAAACCGTAGAACATGCGAGAGATATTAATGCCATCATAGAAAAATCGAATGAAAAAGTGGTTGAATCTCTCCAAAAGCACTTTAAAAAAGGACTTGATGAGTCGGCAGATGTTACTAAAAAGATGAAGGAAGAAAGTTAGATTTGGTCAGGGAGGATAGATTGCTCCCTAAAAATCTTTCTTCGTCTTAGGTTTTGATGTGACTTGATCCCCCTTCAAAATCATCCGTCGATAGTCTTCTAAATCTCCTTCAAATGGCTCGACCCTATTATTCGCGACAAGCCATAAACGATCCATGGTAGATGCGAGTAAATCCCAATCATGGGTAATCAAAATGACAGCACCCTGAAATTCGTTCAAAGCCAGCATCAATGCTTGACGAGAGTCCATATCAAGATGATTGGTGGGCTCATCCAAAATGAGAATATTGGGTTTATCTAAACAAATCAGCGTGAGATTCAAGCGGGCCTTTTCTCCTCCAGAAAGGTTTTGGACTTTTACATCGGCCTTTGGGCCCATAAGCCCAAAATTTGCTAAAGTGGCACGGGCATTTATTGGAGCCAATTTAGGAGATTTACGAAGAACATGCTCAAAGGCTGTAGCTTGAAGATCAAATTCTTCGACTTGATGTTGAGCAAAATAACCAACCTTTAATTTTCGAGAGCGATGAATAATACCTTTTTGTGGAGAAAGTTTGCCCGCGATAAGCTTTGCAAAGGTTGACTTTCCATTTCCATTAGCTCCTAAAAGGGCAATTCTATCTTCAGCATCAATGCGCTCAGACAACCCCTTGAGAACACTGACATCTGGAGAATAGCCAACACTTACTCTCTCCAGTACAATGAGGGGTGGCGCTAATTTTTCTGGGTGTGGAAAGTCAAACCGAATTTCTGGATTCTGAATGATCTCAGGAAGAACCTCCATCTTTTCAAGAGCTTTCAGGCGACTTTGGGCTTGTTTTGCCTTTGTTGCCTTTGCGCGAAAACGATTCACAAAGGACATCATATGTTTACGCTGTGCTTCCTGCTTGGCAAGCTGCGTCTTCAAAGTTTCTTGTTGGGCTTTCCATGTTTTTTCAAAGGTATCAAAATTTCCCCCATACGCTTGAATTTTTTGCCCATGTAAAAAAAGAATTCTGTCACAAACAACATTCAAAAGGTGACGATCATGGCTAATGATTAAAAGGCTTTTTGGATAGTGCTTAAGGTAATCCTCTAACCACAAGGAAGCTTCAAGGTCTAGGTGGTTTGTTGGCTCATCCAATAAAAGCCAATCTGGCTTAGAAAAAAGAAGAGAAGCAAGCGAGACACGCATGCGCCACCCTCCAGAAAAAGTAGACAACGGTTTGAGTTGCATCTCTTGAGAAAACCCAAGACCCGCCAAAATACTGGAAGCCCGACTTTCGGCTGTAAAGGCATCTATTACCATAAGGCGCTCATAAATATCAGCGATGTTTTCCGGATTATCTCCCGCTTCGAGTTGTTTCATCAGTTTCAGACGTTCAAGATCAGCACTCATAACCACATCAAGAGGTGTTGAAGACCCTGAAGGAGCTTCCTGAGCAATATGTCCCACACGAACACGGGAAGGAAACGCGACGGAGCCCATATCAGGGTGAAGAGTCTTGAGAAGGATCTTAAAAAAAGTAGACTTTCCTGTCCCATTACGGCCAATTAACCCGTAATGATGTCTCTCATTAAGGGTTAAAGAAAGGTTTTCAATGAGGGTTCTTCCAGCAATTCTAACCGTAAGATTTTCAAGCTTTATCATGGGAAAGTACTATATTCACTAGGATTAACTTTTAAAAGCCAACGAAACACTTTTGTAAAGTTTTTCTTTTCGTTCTTCCCGACTCAGTGATAAACTAGGCTCCATGAACAAAAATTATCTCAACTACAGCAGTTCCCGGAGGGGTGTCGAAGCCAAGGAAACGCTTTGGTGTAAAAAATATTTTTCGCACAGATTTTAAATGCATTAACGAAAAATTCGTGTATAATTTACAAAGGGTGGAGCGTTAGCCTTGAGGCTCTGCCTCAAAAAACCATTCTCGATTGAGGATGCACTTTTTGTTATCTTGAGTTTTTTGCTTTCTTTGTTAAATTTGCTCCGGGAGCAGCTGTCTCAACTAAGTGACAGCTGCAACAATATTTAAAAACTGTTATTATGGATATCTTACAAATGATCTATAAACTATTATTAATTCTAGTTGCATGCATGCATTTAACGCATTGGGCTTCTGCTTTTTCTCCAGAGGAAATAGAAAAAGGAGAGTGCTTGTCCGTGAATAGTGTTCATTCTGTAACACAACCTTTTTTAAAAGCGAAGGAACCTCCCGATTGTACTGATGAACCGTCACGAACACAGGGACAGCAAGGATCTAATAAGGGTGCCGCCATCTCTTGCTCTTATTTAGAGGCATTGCCGGAAGAGATACTTTATAAAATAACTTTTTTTCTGGACGCTCTATCTTTAGGGCGTCTCGCTCAGGCTTCGAGACAACTCAAAATGACAAGTTATAGTGCCTGCATGTGGAGAGAACTTTTAAAAGAAAGTAAGCTTAAAATAGAACAAAATATAGTAGAGAAGGATGGTACTATACGTATAGCTCGTCTTCCTCGCGATATCTTTTGGCAAGCTAAAGAAGAATTAAAACGTCCCTGGGCCTTACAAGCGGGGGCAATGTTTTTCTTAAATGGAGAATATGTTCTTCCAAATTATAAGAAAGCATCTGGGCTTTTTAAAGAGGTTAGCAAATGGAGTAATGCTTCTTTACCTTCAAAAGGACTGCAGGCTTTATTTACGTGGGCAAACCCTTTCTCAAATGGAAAATTCGTTCTCCCAGATTATAAGAAGGCATGCAGACTTTTTCATGAGATTACGTCGAAGGATGCTTCTTTAGCTTTGGAAGCTGATTTCAGGCGTACCATCATGTGCGCTCAAAAGAGAATCCAAGACTTTACAGATTATGAGGTGATGTTGTTTTTGACCTATGTGAGTCAAAACCCGGATAGTCCTCCATGGATGCGAGTTACATCAGATTACTGGCGTGCAATTATGCGCGCCCAAGGGCGAACCCGAGAATTTACAGCTGCTGAGGCACAGAAGATACTTGGTAGTGTGTGTCAAAACCTGCATGCTCCTGCCTGGATGCGGGCTGATGCTGATTTTGCGCGCGCCGTCATTCACGTTAAATTCAAAACCGAAACCCTTCTTACTGATAAAGCAGCGGAGGAGATATTTGCTCGCGTGAGCAAAAGTAAGAAGGTATCTGTCAAGAGACGGGCCGAAGCTGAACACTGGCTTGCCATCCTTACGCGCTAACAACAGAATCAAAACTCTATTATTTTCTTAAACAAGTGTGAACAGGCCAATTAAACCTTTTGTAAAGTTTTTCTTTTCGTTCTTCCCGACTCAGTGATAAACTGAATAAATGTAATCCTTTCGCTAACAGATTCATGAGCCCATGCAAATTTTAAGGCAATTATTTTTCCCTGTGCTTCTCTGCTTTTCTTTAACAGCGTGTAAAGAACGTATTCCAGAGATAAAGGAAGAGAGCAAACAAGTTCCTCATCGTCGCGAGGAGGTGGTCCTCAGCTATGCTCCCGTGGTCAAAAAAGTAGCCCCGGCTGTTGTAAATATCTACGCCTCTCAAGATGTAAAAGTTAATTATCCGCGCTCCCCCTTTATGGAAGATCCTTTTTTTCAACAATTTTTTGACAATCGTAATCCAGAAGAAAGAAATACTCAAAATTCTTTAGGTTCTGGTGTTATCATAAGTAAAGATGGGCTTGTTTTAACTAACTACCATGTCATAGAGAATGCAGACATTATTCGGATTGTTCTTTCTAATAGGCAGGAATTCGTTGCAAAGCTGGTTACTACAGACAAAAAAACCGATCTGGCCCTTCTTCAAATTGAGGATGGAAAAGATTTACCCTACCTTACTATAAGTCCACAGGAAGAAGACCTTGAGGTTGGCGATATCGTTCTTGCCATTGGAAATCCCTTTGGAGTCGGCCAAACGGTAACATCTGGGATCATCTCGGCGCTCTCACGAAGCCAGGAAGGAATTAATGATTTTCGTTCCTTTATCCAAACGGACGCGGCCATAAATCCTGGAAATTCAGGAGGCCCCCTTGTGACAACGGATGGGCGCTTGGTGGGCATCAACACAGCAATTTATTCAAAAACGGGAGGGTCAATGGGAATCGGATTTGCGATTCCCACGAGTCTTGCTATTCCCATTGTTAAAAGCGTTGAACGAGAAGGGAGGGTGACGCGTCCTTGGCTTGGCATCGAAGTTGTTTCCGTTAATAACGAAATCGCGCATGAATTAGGTCTTTCCTATCCCTATGGTATCCTTGTTCAAAACATTTACCCTGGTGGCTCCGCGGATCAAGCAGGAATTAAAAGGGGGGATTTCATTGCTTCCTTTGACGGAAAACGCATCGTGGATGATGCGACTTTAGATTATCTCGTGGCCACCTCTCCTTTAGGAAAGGAGGTTGAGTTTCTTGTTTTTCGAAAGGGAATAGAGAAAAAAATACGACTTTGCCTTGAAGAACCTCTAAAAGCAAAGGATTCTAACCCTCTCTTAATTAAAGGAAGAAATCCTCTTCAAGGAGCAAGCGTACAAGACCTATCTCCCGCTCTTGCTCTTGAAATGGGCGTTAATCCTATGAAGCAAGGCGTTGTAATTTCTAACCTCTCCGAGACAGCGCCTGCGACCCAATTAGGCATTGAGCCTGGTGATATTCTCCTCTCAATTAACAAAAACAAAATCCGTACCAAAGAAGAAGCCATTACCTTCTTGAAAAAAGCAGCTCCTGATTGGACAATCAATCTCCTCCGTCGAGGCGAAATCTTAACCTTTAGGGTTAGGGAATAGTGGTAAAGAAACCCACACCTCTTCCTGAACAATTGAGACCTCTAAATCTCAACGACGTTGTAGGACAACAGCATCTTATTGGTGAAGGTAAACCTCTCACACGCTTTATTGAAAAGAAGCAACTGTATTCCATGATTTTTTGGGGACCCCCAGGCTCTGGAAAAACCTCCCTTGCTCATATCCTTGCCCAAGCTTGCCATATGCCGTTTGTATCTCTTTCAGCAATTTTTTCTGGGGTAGGTGAGCTCAAGAAAATTTTTGAGAAGGCTCAAAACACTTTTGAAGAAGGACATTCAACCCTTCTCTTTGTTGATGAAATTCATCGGTTTAACCGAGCTCAGCAAGATAGTTTTCTTCCTTATGTGGAAAAAGGAATTATTACTCTTATCGGTGCAACGACGGAAAATCCATCCTTTGAATTAAATGGAGCTCTTCTCTCAAGATGTCAGGTGTTTCGTCTCCATCGCCTCTCAGCTGAAGATTTAGAAGAAATAATAAGACGCGCAGAGGTTTATTTAAAACACCCTCTTCCACTGGCGGAAGAGGCCAGGGCTTTTCTCATTGAAATGGCGGATGGCGACGGACGCATGCTTTTAAACTTTATTGAAGTTATTTCTGAAGAGAAATCAATAAAACCTTTTGATTCTAAAGAACTTTCAATACTTCTGACAAAACGCGCGCCTCTTTATGATAAGAGTCAAGAAGGACACTACAATCTTATAAGTGCCTTCCATAAATCCTTACGAGGATCTGATCCTGATGCGGCCCTTTATTGGTTTGCAAGGATGTTAGAAGGGGGAGAGGATCCTCTTTACATTGGTCGACGCATGATTCGTTTTGCCTCAGAAGATATTGGACTTGCAGATCCTCAAGCTTTGGTCCAAGTCCTAGCGGGTGTAGAAGCGTATGAACGCCTTGGTTCTCCTGAGGGAGAGCTTGCTCTTGTTCAAGCCCTGGTTTACTTGGCAACCGCTCCCAAATCAAATGCACTTTATCGTGCGTTTCCAAAGGCTCTTAAAGAAGCGCAATCCTCAGGGTCTTTAATGCCCCCTCAACATATTCTCAATGCTCCAACAAAGTTGATGAAGAGCGAGGGATATGGAAAAGGATACATTTACGACCACGACACTCCTGAAGGGTTTTCTGGGCAAAGCTACTTTCCAGAGAAAATTTCACGAAAAAGTTTTTACCAGCCTGTGGAGAGAGGATTTGAGCGTGAAATTCAAAAGCGACTCGTTTACTGGAAAAAGCTTAGGGAAAGGAAATAATCCTTTAAAAGGATCAAGAAGCTTCTTTACTAAAAAGATAAATTTTCCCCTCTGAAATGGGGCCGTCTTCCTCTCCTTCGTTTTCGATTTTTGCTGAAAAAACATGAATCTGTTCTGGGCTTATTCCCATATCTACGAGAAGATTTTTAACAGCCTCAGCCTTAGAAGATATCTCTTGAGTCTCTCCTGTTGAAATAACTTCTATTATATTATTGGGATTACGCATTCCCCTTTTTGCGGCTGCAAAAAGATACCATTTTTGATTTTGAAGATCTTGAGTTACGGTTATGAATCCTAAAGGTACCCTCTCGTCAGTATGAGCTGAAAGAGACTTTAATTCTGATTTTTCTTCAATTTCGTCCTCAACTTCCCTTTTTGGCGTTGGATTGTCTTCAGAAAGAGTTGTCTCTTCAACGAGAGGATGAATCTGAGGATGAGAGTCGACTCTGAGCAAAGGAAGGGGGGTAATACGAAGAGCGTGATTTTCCTTCTCAGCTTTTCCCTCACTCACAGTAAGAGTTGCCATAAAAAAGGCTATAAGAATAGGGAAAAAGTTCTTGTGACGGCAAAGTAAACCTCTCATCTCGACTCCTCTTAATCTAAGGTTTTTATATGATCCTAACCTAACTTCTTACCTTTTATTGGGCAAGGTGTCTTTTTATGGATAAAAAAAAGTACAAATGTAGAGCTAGCTGCAATCAAGCCACTTAGAAAAAACATCACAGAAGGTCCCGCTTCATTCCACACCCACCCTGACATAATATTGGCTGTAATAAGACACAATCCATTGATGAGGTGAAAAAGTCCAAACCCCGTTCCTCTTAAATCTTGGGGACAGGAATCCGCTAATAAAATAGCAAGGAGACTTTGAGTAATTCCCATTTGAGCTCCCCAAAGAAAAACTCCAAAAAGGACAGGAAAAATGGACTGACCCGTAGCGAGAAAAAGGTCTGAGATGACCACAAGAGAAATGCCTAAGGCCATCATTGGCCTGCGTCCCACTTTATCGGAAAGGTATCCTACGGGGTAGGCAGTGGAAGCTGTGGCTATATTTTGAATCACCATCACGAGCGGAACAAGGTAAAGCACTAATCCTGTGTTTTGAGCCTTTAAAATTAAAAAAGCCCCTGAAAAATTTGAGAGCATAAAGACGCCGCTTAAAACAAGCGTAAGCCAAAAATTTAAAGGTAAATGATATATATCTTGAAGCCTTAAATGTTTCGGATTTTTCTTTTTTTCGAATTTCTCACGAAGAGGATCTTTGACAAAGCCCATAAGAAGAAAAAGAGCTAAGGCCGTTGGAATTGAAGCAATCCAAAAGACAAGAGGATAATTATTTTGCGTTATCCAAAGAAAAGCCACGGCTACCAAGGATCCAACAAACGAACCGGCTCGTGCAAGGGATTCCCTTAATCCATAGCAAGCTCCTTTGATTTCAGAAGGAGCTAAATCTCCGACCAAGGCATCTCTTGGCGTTGCGTCAAGGCCATTCCCGATGCGATCAAAGGCCCTTCCTAAAAATACCCCACCCATGGTTGTTGAGAGGGCAAGAATGGGGCGAGATATAAAAGCTAAACCATACCCAAAGGCAATAATTCCTTTTCTTTTATGAATCCAGTCACTTAAAATTCCTGAAAAAATCTTACTTGAAAGGGCAATAGCCTCGACAAATCCTTCTAAAAAGCCGAGAGCGAGAGTGCTTGCTCCTAAGATTTGAGTGACAAATAGGGGTGTAAGGCTATAAACAATAACCGAAGAAATTTTTATTAAAAAAGACACACCTCCCAAAACCCAAATACTAAGGGGAATCGATGGAGAAGACTTCGAGACGAAAGATATTATCTTTACAAACATTGTTGGTTTTCTCATATATCATAGAGAAATGCTAGTTTTTTCTTCGAATATAAAGCGTTGCAATCTCGCAACGGTTTCCCATCAAAAGCTTTTCTTTTAATGACCCCTATGGTTTTCGTTGAATTTATGCTAAATTTTCTTTAAGTTTTAAACTTGTAAAATTCTTTAGAGGTAATGACGTGCGGCCTTGGACACTTTATCTTTCGTTTGCCTGTCTCGTGTTTTTGTCAGGCTGTGCTTCGGACATCATCTCTCCCCCTCATACAGAACATCCTAAGTTGATAACGGCTCAAATGGCGCGTTCACGTGGCGACGTCCCCGAAGCCATCCATGATTTTAGAGAAGTTATCAAAGAAGATGTGCTTTGTGAGCCCGCCTACATTGGGTTAGGTTTTTCTCTTTTAGATGTTAATGCCATCCCCGAATCAAAATTAACCTTTGAAAAGGCTATCACCCTCTTTCCAAAATCTTCTGATGCTTATGTTGGTTTGGGAATGGTCCACCTTGTGATGGATCAACCGGAAAATGCGTTGGAGGCTTTTGAAAAAGCACTTTGTAAGAACCCCCACTCTGCAAGAGCGCTTAATGGATACGGAATTGCTCTCGATATGCTGGGAGATCATGAATTGGCCCAAGCAAATTATCGTGCTGCAATGGACTTAGATCCCTTAGCCATATCCTATGAAAGTAATCTTGCTCTTTCTATGGCCCTTGCGGGCCATGAAGCTGAAGCTATCCGTATCCTTGAAAGGCTTGTTTGCTCACCCAATGCAACGCCGCGCGTTCGACAAAACCTTGCTTTGGCATATGGACTTGCGGGTGATACGAATATGGCAAAGAAAATCGGACGTATGGATCTCTCGGATGACATGGTTGCGAATAATGTCGCTTACATGGAAGCAATTCGTGAAACAAAGAATTATGCTGGTATAATTCCTAAAAACCATACCGTACCTTTGGATGAAACCCGCCCTTGGCAAGAAAGCGATTAGAGAGGAAACATGTTGATTTTACTTACAAAAATAATTTTTATTCTCTTAAATGTTCTTGTTGGGCTTTATGATTTCAGCTTTTATCGCATCCCCAATAGTCTCTTAATTGGGCTTTTAGTCCTTTATGGGCTTACTATGCCTTTTATTCTGGGGTTCGATGAAATCATGAATTCTCTAGTAGTTTTCGGAGTTGTCCTAGCCATTTGCGTAATTTTTTTCCTTTCAAAAATATTCGGAGCAGGAGATGCAAAGTATTTTAGTGTTGTTGCTCTTTGGATGGGTTATCCAGACGTCATCCCTTTTGTTATCTATACATCCTTAGTAGGCGGTGCTGTTGCGCTTCTTTATCTCACAGCCCAACATTTCCTTGATTGGTTATCAGATTTCATTTGGAATTTGATCCAAAGATTAGAAGAGCGAATGCCTTTGTTCCAAGCAATATGGCTCGGAAGCGGTATCGGTCCTGAAAAAGGGAAACGTGAACATATAAAACCAAAAGTAATTCCTTATGGGATTGCGATTGCTGTTGGGGCCATCATTATGCTGAAACAAATGTTTTAAGGATTGAAAAAGCAAAAAAATGAGATTTAGAGACCTAATTGGATTATTCGTCGCTATCGTTCTTGCCATCAGCATTGCTTTTCTGACAAGGTTTTTTATTGTTAGCGAGGAGGGGGTAATAAAACCCTCTCCCGAAGCAGTAAGTAAAAATAAAATTCTTGTTGCTGGGAAACATTTAAATATTGGAGAAAAGATCAAGTCAGAAGATTTGGTATGGCAGTTGTGGCCAGAAGCGGCGCTTCAAGAAACGTATATTAAAGAAGGAACGCTAAACCTTCAAAGTCTTGTGGGCGCTGTTGTTCTTGAGGAGCTTGATAAGGGAGAGCCTGTTTTCCTATCAAATTTTATAAAACAAGGTGAGAAGGGAATTTTAGCGGCGATTTTACCCTCCGGGAAAAGAGCTATTTCAATACCCGTTACGGCAGAAACATCCAGTAGTGGGCTCATTATTCCAGGAGATTATGTTGATGTTATTTTATCTAAAACCGTCAATCAAACCGGCCAGAGCCTAACAATTGCTCGTAATCTAAAAGTTTTGGCTTTTGATACGAAATTAGACACGTCCTCAGACAAGCCTGTTGTTCCAAAAGTTGCTACCCTTGAAGTAACCCCTGCGGAAGCCGAACTCATTACTGCCTCTTCTAGAGAAGGGACATTAAGCTTAAGCTTATATAGTGTTGCTGAGACTAAAGAGCAAGTGGTTGAAGAGATAAAAACTGGGACAGTTACCTTGATGAAAGGCAATCAAAAAACACAAGTTCAGGTCAATGAGTAAAAAAGACATATTGGTTAAGGAAAAAAGAGAAGGGGTGAAAAGTTGATGAACGTAAAGTTTAAGGGCAAGATGAAATCATTAAGAAAGCATGGGCTTATCCTTCTTGCCTTTAGCATAACTTTACTTTCCGCGGCCTATGCTAAAGTTCTTAACCTTGCTATAGACGGAGCACAGGTTATCAAGTTCGATACAGAGGTTTCTGAAATTTTTATTGCAAACCCTGAAATTGCGGACGTTCAACTTAGCAACAAAACAACGGCTTATGTCTTTGGGAAAAAATCAGGTTCTACGAACCTTTTTGCTATGAATGCAAAGGGACAAGAAGTTTTAAGCCTTGAAATTGTTGTTCGTTACGATCTAAAAAAGCTAAAAGAACTCGTTGCTGCCTATGATCCTCGAGAACTTGTCGAGATTAAGGGAATCTCAGGAGGTATCGTTTTAGAAGGTCCTGTCGATTCACCGCAAGTTGCGGAGGACATCCGAGCCCTTGCAGAGAGTTTTCTCAAAAAATCAACGGCAAATGCTGAAAGTGACGCTCAATTCGTCATAAACCGCTTGACGATTAAACCCCCAGTTCAAGTAAACCTTCGTGTTAAGATTGCAGAAGTTGCAAGAAGTGTAATTAATAGGTTAGGTTTTGATTGGCAAGCAGCTATTAGCAAAATTGGAGATGTTGCGAATGGTACTTTTAAATTTGGCGCTCTTGCAAATAGATCTCCTTTTACGACAACCCCTATTTTATCGAATGACGTTACATCTATAGAACAAGCTACGACGACACAGCCTGCTGCTAATGTCAGCGCCTTAGGCTTTGGTTATAGAAATGCCGATGTGAATGTTAACGTCGCCATAGATTTGCTCTCTCGGGATGGGCTGATCACAATCTTAGCAGAACCGAATTTGGTCGCCGTTTCTGGTGAAACGGCAAGCTTTCTCGCAGGTGGTGAGTTTCCTTACCCTGTTCCTCAAAACTTTCAAACGACTACCATCCAATTTAAGCAGTATGGTGTTAGCCTTGCTTTTACGCCAACCGTCCTTGATGGAAATTTAATCAGCATGCGTGTTCGCCCAGAAGTGAGCGAGCTTGATCACCAAAATTCTGTTGTCTTGTTTGATGCTACGATTCCCGGCATTCTAACAAGGCGAGCAGAAACAACCATTCAACTTGGAAGCGGCCAAACCTTTGCTATCGCAGGACTTTTAAAGAATACAAGTGCTTCTCAAATTGAAGCCCTTCCCGGGTTGGGTGATCTCCCCATTTTAGGAGCCTTATTTAGATCTAATGCCTTTATCAGAGGAGACTCGGAGCTTGTGATTTTAGTTACGCCTTATCTTGTAGAGCCAATCTCTGGAAAAGAAATGAACTTACCGACCGATGGATTAAATTTCGCATCCTTCATTGAACAAATTTTTGAGCGTCGTCTTGTTAAACAAACATCTCAAAAAGGTCAGGCTCCAGTTTTTGGCCCTGGAGGGGTTCGTTTGATCGGCCCAGCTGGATTTAGTATTGAGTAAAGAGGGGAAAGATGAAGTTTTATAAATATAGCCTCCTACTAATCACTTTACTCTCAGGATGTGCACCAAAGGTTGCAGAATGGACACCTGCTGAAAGCCCTAAAAAGAACAAGATTGAACGAGCATACTATACGCATACCATCCACTATTCTAGCAAAGGCATAACCCTTGGAGATGCTGAAAAAAAGAAGCTTCTTCAGTTCTTGAAAGCAAACGCTCCTCGTCCTTCTGCCGTCGTTGTAACACTAGAAGAAAATGGGGCGCATTCACAAAAAAGAATTAAGGGTATTCAGCGTGAGCTTGTAAGATATGGAATCGCCTACAATCTCATCAGCGTTGAACAAGTCCCTAGTGCTTGTAAAGGTAAGAAGGGTGCTCCTTCAGATGTGAATCTTTTCATCGAATATTTTCTTGTTATCCCCCCTTCTTGTGCTGATTTTTCCCAACCTATTGGTAGTGCTCTTCAAGAATATACTCATAGCAACTTTGGATGTGCTGATACGGCAAATTTAGGGATAATGGTCGCCAATCCTCGAGATCTTATCGATGGACGTCCCGTAGGTGTATCCGACGGCACTGTCATGGCAGCAGGCGTTAACCGCTATCGTACAGATACAATCAAACAGCTTCAAGAAACTGAAACGAATGTAACACCAACTCAATCAGAAGAGAGTGGTACTGCAGCAACAACTCAAACCTCCGGAGTGGGATATTAGTGGCTACGACAAAGAAAAAAGAAAAACTAAAAAAACTCATCGCTATTCTTGAAGATCAAGGGGATATTGATATTGTAAAAAAAGTCTTAAAGGGAATTGATATTGAGAGTGGTGAAGTCCTTCAAGGTGGTATACGCGAAGCAATTAAGTATTTCGGTCAAAATAGATCCCCCGAATACCTCATCATTGATATTTCTAAATCAGATCTTCCCATTTCTGACCTTTTAAAGCTTTCAGAAATTTGTGAGCCTGGGGTAAATGTGCTTGCCATTGGAAATCGAAATGACGTGGTGCTTTATCGAGATCTTATAAAGTTGGGTATCCATGATTATTTAATTAAACCTTTGTTTGCAGATATTGTCAGCCGATCTTTAAAAAATATGGTGTTTGGGAGTGAAGGAGAAAAAATCAGCCAAGCAAAATCAGGGAAAATTATTACACTGCTGGGAGCACGAGGAGGTGTTGGAACGTCATATATTGCAAACACGCTCGCATCCATAATGGCAATTGAAAGGTCACGACGTGTTATTTTGGTTGATTTGGACATTCATTTTGGCACAACAGCTCTTTATTTCAATTTAAGATCTAATGATGGTTTGAACACAGCCCTTGAAGATCCAGAGCGTATCGACCAATTGTTTCTAGAACGGTTATTCAATTCTGTTAACGAACGGTTGTATGTCCTTAGCTCTGAAATTCCTTTAGATGACAGAAAAAGCTATACAAACACTAGTTTAGAACAGCTTTTAAGCTATCTCACAAAGCTTTTCCATTACGTTATGATAGATATTCCTCATAACTTTAATGAAATTGGGAAATATGCTATGGATCAATCAAATGTCCGGCTTGTCATCACAGAAGCTTCGCTTGCCGGTCTTAGAGACTCTGGCAGGATTTTTAACGCTCTCGGAGAGGATAGGTTAGATCATCGTCTCATGTTAGTTTTGAATAAATATATAAAAAACCTTAAAGGAGTTCTTAACCCTGAAGATTTTGAAGGGGCACTAAAGCGTGAAGTTAATCATATTATTCCCTATAATGAATCTGTAATAACGGAGCTTGCAGAAATAAATAAAGTCACTTTTGAGGCAAAATCTCCTCTTATTTCCTATGTTCGAAAAATTGCTGATGACATACAAGGCCTCAAGACTACAAAAGAGGAAGAAAAATCTTTCTGGGGCTTTTTCAAGAAATAATCTTTAAACAATTTTAATCATTATCTTCTATCATTGAATTGATACACTCAAAAAACTGAGAGCTAAAGATGGCAGGATTTGGGCAAAAATCAGGTGAAGAAGGCAAGTTTACTTTAAATACCACCGCACTTAAGAACGATAAAAGAGACATACAAAATTTAAAATCCTCTGTTTCTCAAGAAGATTTTTTTAATCAATTTAAGGTTAAAGCTTATGAATCTCTTATGGAGAGAATTGACTTGGTGGCCGCTAATGAAATGCCACCCGAAATGCTGCGGAAAGAAATTGAAAGGTTTATCGGGGATTTCACAACCGCAAATGACATAAAAATCAATGTAAAGGAACAAAAACAGCTCGCAACATCCTTAGTTGATGACATGATAGGACTTGGCCCCCTTGAAGACCTCGTTTCTGATGATTCTATAACCGATATATTAATCAATGGGCCCAATAACGTCTATATTGAACGCAAAGGTAAACTCCAAAAGGTCACTGATGTTAAATTTCATGATGAAGCACATCTCCAACAAATTGCAAGGCGTATAGCAAGTCGTGTGGGAAGACGCGTTGACGAAGCTAGCCCAATGGTGGATGCTCGTCTTTCAGATGGCAGTCGTGTTAACATTATTCTTCCTCCCCTTGCCTTGGATGGAACCGCCATTTCCATTCGTAAGTTCTCTCGTGTAAACATTACACTTGATCGTATGGTAGAAAATTCGAACTTCTCAAAGGAGATGGGTGATTTATTAAAAATTGCTGCAAAATGCCGCCTTAATCTCCTTATTTCTGGAGGTACAGGTTCTGGGAAAACTACTCTTTTGAATGCAATATCTCAACTCATTGATCCTAATGAGCGCATTGTAACTATAGAAGATTCAGCTGAACTTCGTCTTCAACAACCGCACGTCGTTCGCCTTGAAAGTCGCCCGCCTAACATAGAAGGTGAAGGCGAAGTTAAAATTCGCGATTTGGTTCGCAATGCTTTGCGGATGCGTCCCGATCGAATTATTGTTGGTGAGGTCCGTGGAGAAGAAACAATCGACATGCTTCAAGCTATGAACACAGGCCATGATGGGTCAATGTCTACAATTCACGCCAACCGTCCCCGGGAAGCTCTCATTCGACTTGAGAATATGATGTCTATGGCGGGCTATGAATTATCCCTTCGTGTTCTACGATCACTTGTATCTGAAGCCATACAACTTATTGTTCACACTGAGCGCATGCGAGATGGTGTTCGCCGTGTGACCGAAATAACAGAAATCGTCGGAATTGAAGGAGATATTATTGTAACGCATGATCTCTTTAAATTTGAATATAAGGAAGACGTGACAGATGTTAAAACAAAGCAAGTCTTTATTCGCGGCGACTTTAAGCCTTGCGGTGTCACGCCTCGCTTTATCGACAAAGCCCGATTTTACGGGCTTGATAAACAACTTAAAGATATAATGAGATAATAATGACTGATTTAAACACTTATTTCTATCCAGCTTTAGCTGTTATTTTCTTCTTCATTATATATGGTTATATTGTTTATATTCGTCAAATGAGAGAAAAAGAGGAAAAAAACCGGAAAAAAAAACTTGATCAACTTGTTGCAACTCCAGAAGAAGAGAGGAAAGAAGCCCTTTCTCTTATCAAAGAGCAGAGTCCCTCAGATTTCTTCCTTCAAAGTAAGCTTCAAAAAGTCGAAGGGCTGCGCCAATGGATGCAACAAGCAGGGTTAGAAATATCACCCTTTTATTTTATTAGTCTCTTTTCTTCTTTTGGGGTGTTTCTTTTTGTTTTTTTATTGTTATATTATCAAATAAATTATCTTACTTCAGCGTTAATTGGGGTTTGCGCCTCTTCTTTCTCTGCATGGGCAGTCCTTACTTTTTTAAGAAACCGCCAAAAAGAGGCCTTCCTTAGAGAATTTCCCATAGCTTTAGATATCCTGCGGCGAGCCTTGCGGGCAGGTTTTTCGACTGAAAGAGCCCTTGAGATGATAGCTGATCAACAAAAGGGAATTATTGGCAAAGCCTTTAGAAGAATAAGCGATAGAATGCATCTTGGAGAAAGCGCAGAAGATGTATTAGCCGACATGTCCAATAGAATTGGAGTTGATGAATTTCGTATGTTATCCATTGTATTTGTCTTGCAAAGAGAAACCGGGGGAAGCCTTGCGGAGGCTGCTGAAAACCTTGCGCGCATAATTCGTGGGCGAGAGATTCTACGCGAGAAAGTAAAATCCTTGACAGTAGAAGTTCGCATGACGGCCTTTGTTTTAGCATGCCTCCCTTTTCTTTCATTAACTATCATTTACATCTCAAGTCCAACATATTTAGATCCCCTATTCACAACAGAACCTGGAAAGTTCTTACTTATAATTGGATCGGTTCTTCTGGCTACAGGCATTACGATTATACTTCGGATGTCCTACAAGGATGTATATTAGATGTTTAGCGCAAGTGACCTTCTCACATTTCTTCTTGCCTTTCTTATAATAGCGTTCATTCTTTCGTTTTTAATAAAACTACAGCAAGGCGATTTATTTAAAGCAAGGCTAAAGGAACTTATAAGTTATAAAGAAACGCTTCTTCATGAAGAAGAGGAAGTAAAAAGGGTTTACGAAGGTTTCCAAACCACGAAATTTCCGCGTCTCCAAGCATTCATTGAAAAAATTCAAAAGTCTGGACGTAAAGAAAAGGAATCCATTCGTAAACTGTTCTTCATGGCTGGCTTTCCTGCAGAAAATGCTGCTTTTTATTATGGAATGGCTAAAATTGGAACATCAACCTTATTTTCAGGCATTACAGCCATCGTTCTCTTTTCTTTCATTGAGCTTTCCGTAATATTAAAAATTATTATTATATTAGCGGCTGGTTTATCTGGTTCTTATTTTGTTGACATTGTTTTGTACAAGCTTGTTCAAATTCGCCAAGAAAAAATTCGCAAAGCTTTTCCCGCAGCTCTTGACCTTATGGTCCTTTGTACTGAATCGGGACTAAGCCTTTCTGCAACAATTCAAAGAGTTGCCCAAGAGATTTCACAAATTTCACCAGAGTTAGGCTATGAGCTCGCCCTGTTATCCATTGAACTTAACATGTTTTCTGACCGTCAACGAGCCTTGCAGAATTTTAGTGATCGCATGGATTCGCCTTATTTTAAGGCTATCATCTCCAATATCCAACAAGCAGAGCAATACGGAACGCCTATCGCCCAGACAATGAGAACTGTTTCAGAGCAATTTCGCCAAGATCGTTTATTAGAAGCAGAGACAAGAGCTAACAAGCTGCCGACCTTATTAACGATTCCTATGATGTTATTTATTTTCCCATGCATTTATATTTTTGTTGCGGGGCCTGCCGTTATACGAGTCTTAGACCTTCTCAAATAAAAGCACTCTTTTATGCTGGTGGAGGAAGGACTTGATGAACCGTTGTTGTTATTTCAATAGGATCAATTAGTATGTAAAAAGGCGTAAAGGAAAACGTACCTGTAATGTCAGCTTCAACGTTCGGAGTGATTGAAGCTTCTATAGAAATAGCAGACCCTAAATAATCAACTTTTGACAAAGTATAATTTTTAATAGTTGTGGCCGAACTTGTAGGATAGACATAAGCAAAGCGAGCGCCAGCCGTGAGTGCATATTCTAGAGAAGCATACCCCCACATAACGTATCCGAGTTGAATGATGCCGAATATAAAAAGGAGAAAGACAGGCAAAATAATAGCAAATTCGATAGCTGAAGCTGCCTTTTCGCTTTTTATAAAATCTCGTCTAGATTTACTAAGTTGCATCTATTTGCCCTTCTATTCGGTACGAATGGTACCCTGACTGCTTGTAGGAAAGGGATTGTCAATAATAAAGGCAGGGGCTAAAAGGTCGACTTCGCTTGTTGCTTTTGCTGTTATATAGCGTCCTGGTGTCCCCCCCTCTGGACAAGTACTTGAACATGCTACACTTCCACCCCCTAAGCACTGACAAGAGTCAGAGACTTCAATGTTTAAGGAAGACATGCTTGTCACACCTTGCATAACTGCCTCCACTTCAGATGTTGTTTTGTCATGACCTGCAGCATAAAGAATCCCCGCACTTACAATGCTATTGAGTTGATTTTGATTCGCAAGAATTAAACCAAAATTCATTATCCCTGACAAAAGAATAAAGAGAAATGGAATTACAATGGCAAACTCAATTGCAACATTACCTTTGATGTTCTTTAAAAAACGGTCTTTAAACACCATTTAAAATCTCCATCATTCCTATTCAAGAAATGTAAATGTTCCAAAACTTGCTTCATTTGGCGGCAAACACCCGTTAGTAAATGTAGATGTCCCAGTTAATGTAATTCCTGAGGCGATGAGCTGGGTACAGCCTGTTTGTCCGCCAGCATTCCCAGAAAATTGAACGTCGGTGGTTGGAAAATAAATAACGCCATCCAAATTTTGAGTGCTTCCCCCTACAAACATATGGGGGAGTGGACCTGGTGATGACGCCCGATCTCCATAAAACAAGATTCCTGAAAAATCGCCACTGGTAGGAGCACTTAAATTAAGGGTTGCTCCTCCTGCAATAGTAGCTGTACCAAATCCCGCTGATGCACCAGCATGCGTAAGAATAATGGTAACGCCATTACCATTAACCGTTGCTTGTGAAGTCACTCTGAAATCTCCAGGCAATGAACCTACAGCTGGTAATGATTGTTCTGTCAAAATATAGGTCCCAGGATTCATGGTCAGTGTTCCCGTCGTTGTGACTGTAATTCCTCCACAATACACGCCAGGATTGAGAGTATCTGAACCGGTAGGCAACGCGTAGTTCGTTTGATCACATCCTGAAAAGGAGGGTATAGTAAGGCCGCTCTGCGGATCATCAAGGGGAGGAACGCCTGTGTTGACTGTCCCATTAATTGTTCCTCCTCCTGAAGTATCTGTTCCCCCGACAACGTTTATAAGCTTAGCGTTAATCTCGGCACCGCCTTTTGCTGTAATAGCATCAGAAGCAGGCGAGTTTACATAAATTCCACAGTTTTCTGCGTTAAGTTTACTCAGCCCCACAGCCTCTATACCGGTAGCTGCCCCTTTAAGAGAGATAACACAAAGAGGTTGGATATGAAGCCCTGCAACGGCGCGGGCGCCAATAGTTGGGGGGGTTGCAAAAATTATACTAGATAAAATAGTTTCAGCAGGCTGCGAAAGAATCACTTCGACAGCTGTATCATTTCCTACGTTCGGCCCACTTGCTGGAGGGTTATTAATAGCAACAACAGTACAGCCCGTATCAGCGGAACATCCATTTAAAACAAGATCTTTATTTACATAATTTTTATATGTATCCTCGCCTGTTTTACTCAATGCAATGACGCCAGCCGTTGCGCCTGCGTCGGCAGCAACTTGCAATTTATTTTTTTGATTATACCAAATGCCAACGTCGACGGTTAATGCCCCAAATCCCAGCAAAACAACAAGAAGGATAGCGGCCATGATAGCTATCGCCCCCATATCTTGGGTAAAGGTCTTCGTAGATATCAAACCTTTAAGCTTTTTAAATAAGAAATCCATTCCCTGTCCTAGTCAATAAGAATAAAGCCTTGTATAATAATTATTATACTACAAATTCATCCTAACCACAAACTTTTTTACCTTTAATACAAAAGGTTCAAGGGGGTTTTCTTTGATTATTTCTTCCGGAATTGATCTAAGGTCACAACGTTATCTTTTGTTTCATCAGAAGATGAGAGCTGAACAAGAGGGGGGGGTTCTTGTTTTTCAACAAAAGCTGGTGGTGTAAATTGGAGGCCAAATTTTGCGTAAGGATCCATAAAGCTCAACAAGGCATGAAAAGGGACATAGATCTGTTCTTGAGAATCACTGAAGCTTAGGGTCACATAAAATCCCCGAGGATCAATCTCAAGCCCCCAAAATTGATGTTGGATAACGATGGTCATTTCTTCTGGATGGCGCTCTCTAAGATAATCTGCGAGCTGGACCCCTGGATAATCAGTCTTGAAGGCAATGTAGAAATGATGGGCCCCTGGAAGGCCTTCAGTGGCTGCTACCTTTAAGGCATCACGCACAACACCGCGCAAGCCTTCTTGAACCATCTCTTCATAATTAAAACTATCCACGTCGTTCCAACCTCATTAATTAATGAGGGGCTTCTGTTGCCCGGCGCCCCTCAAGCCGCGATCGTTTATGGGATTAAGCGGCTAATACTACAGCTGCCTCAGCACCATTGTGGTTGCTAGCATTTAAGTTAGCAGCCATACGACCAAATGCATTCATATCTTTTGCATTTATGTATTTAGCCCGATAACGGTGGTACAATGCCGAGTGAAAATCTAACCTTTATTACGCTCGTCGATCCTCATTCACCCCCATAATAAATCTGGTGGAGGTGCCGGGTTCCGCCCCCGGGTCCGAAACGCCTATTCCGAAGGACGTTTATCACTATAGTCAAGTATCCTTGACATCTTAGATATAGCTCTTTTTTCGCATGATTTAAAGAGTTTTTATACTTTTATTCTCTTTTTTCTTTCAGTCCTTGAAGTGACCCCCTATAGGCTAGACCACCACATTAAAAAATGATAAGTTTGTCCTTAATAACTGCGAAGAAAGCGGCATGGATATACAATCAATCCTTTATCAACTCTTAGATGTTGTCGTGACTTTGATTAATCTTTTTGGGATTGGAATTGTGTTTTGGGGTTTTGTAGTGGCCGCCATTGGTTTTATTCGTGTGAAGCTTCATCATCATAGAGTTGTTTATTTTTTAAAAGAAGCGAGTAAGATTCGTGCTGTTTTGGGGACCTATATTCTCTTTGGTCTTGAATTTATGATTGCCGGTGACATCATCCACACATTTATAAAACCGAGCCAAGAAGATCTGATCGTTTTGGTAACGATCGTTGGAATCCGAACGGTAATTAGCTATTTCTTGGGAAGGGAAGTTGATCAAGCAAGGCAAGATCAAATAATTAAAACTGGTTAAGAGAGGGAAACAGATATGACGGATTATACTTCTTCAGAAAATCGTAAGAAAATAGCAAAGGCCCTTAATGATTACCTCGCAGATGCCACAGTTGTGTATTTCAAAACCCATACC
>MEMA01000052.1:0-162850 GCA_001767835.1 Alphaproteobacteria bacterium GWC2_42_16 | reverse complement strand
TGTTTGAAAAGTTTTATGAAGCCATTTGGCAATCGATGGATGTTGTTGCCGAACGTACGCGAGCCTTGGGTTTAAAGACTCCACCTAACTTTGCTGAACTCCTTAAACTCGCCTCCATTAAAGAATCTGGCTCATCCCCCAATAGTCATGAGATGTTGAGCATTTTGCATAAGGATTACATGGACTTAGCCAAAAGGGCTCATGAAGTGGCTATCCTTGCAGATGCAGCAAAGGACCTTGTGACGATGGATATGATGACCGAAAAGGCAGCCTTTTTAGAAAAAGCGGCCTGGATGCTTCAAAGCTCTATGATGGAATAATTTTTTGGGCTAGCGTTGCTTCAAGGAAGGCATCAATATCCCCATCGAGAACCCCAAGTGCATTGCCTTTTTCTACATTTGTTCTCAGATCCTTTACCATTTGATAGGGTTGAAGGACATAAGAACGAATTTGATGGCCCCATCCGATTTCTGACTTTGTTGTTTCCAAAGCTTGAGCCGCTTCTTCTCTTTTTTTGAGTTCAAATTCATAAAGGCGCGCTTTTAACATGCTCATGGCTTGAGCCCGGTTTCGATGCTGTGAACGGTCGTTTTGGCATTGAACGACAACACCTGTAGGAAGGTGCGTGATACGAATTGCGCTATCTGTTTTATTGACGTGTTGACCGCCTGCACCAGAGGCACGATACGTGTCGATCCGTAAGTCCTTATCTTCGATTTGAATGTCAATCGTGTCCTCCACTTCAGGGTAGACCCAAACAGAAGCAAAACTTGTGTGACGTCTTGCATTGGCATCAAAGGGTGAGATCCGCACCAAACGATGAATGCCGCTTTCTCCTTTGAGCCATCCATAAGGATGATTCGCGCTTTTTTGGGCCGAGACTTTAAAAGTAGCGGATTTAATTCCAGCTTCCTCACCGGCACTTTCTTCGATCCATTCAATCACATAGCCCTTCATCTCGGCCCAACGCGAATACATGCGTGTTAGCATTAAGGCCCAATCCTGTGCTTCTGTTCCACCCGCTCCAGCGTGAATTTCAAGGAAACAATTATTGGCATCAGCTTCACCCGATAAAAGGGTTTCAAGGCGAAGTCGCTGAATTTGCTGGTGAAGTTTTTCTATGTCCTTTTCAGCGTCGAGGAGAGTTTCACGATCATTTTCCACCTCAGCCAGTTCAATGAGGTCGGTTGCATCCTTGAGCTCTTGAGTCGTGGAAGTGATACGGTTTATGGCCTCAGTTAAGTATTCACGCTCACGCATAATTTTTTGAGCGCGCAAAGGATCATCCCAAAGTGAGGGGTTGAGAACTTCTTTTTCCAACTCTTGAAGGCGTTTTTGGGAGCGATCCCAGTCAAAGATGCCTCCTGAGGAGAAGAAGCCCCTCCTCTATCTCATGAACCATATGTTCAATTTCTGCGCGCATATATGTCTATCCTTTTTTTATAGAGGGTTTATCATAGGATTGAGGAGGGGGACAAGGTGAAAGAGGTCTTTCGAACATAATCTAGGATCTGGAGGGGATTATAATATGCCAGTTTACATTTTAGTACATGGAGGTCGGCAAACAGGAAAAGTTTGGGACAAAGTAGCTCCTTTGTTAGAAGAGAAAGGATGCCGGGTATTCTGTCCAACTCTATCTGATCCAGAAGAGAGAACATTACAAGACCATATCGATGAAGTATGTCATTTAATAAAAGAGGAAAACCTTAATCATGTTATTCTTGTTGGTCATAGTTATGCAGGCCTTGTCATTACGGGGGTTGCAAATAAGATGCCAGAAAAGTTGAGCTACCTAGTATACTTAGATGCCGCGATTCCTGAAAATGGGAAATCCTTATTTGACCTGATAAATGCAACGGGATTTGATGCCCAAGACTTTTATCACGTGGAACCTTTGAGTCGATTTACCACTCCCATTTATTTTGAAGCTTTAAGAATTAAGAGGATACCCAAGATATATATTTTGTGTAAGCAAAGTGAATTTATTAACGTTACCAAAGAAATGGCTCAGAAAGTCTTGGATTCCCCTAAAGATGAAAATTGGACTTTATTGGAAATGAATTCGTCTCATTCTCCTATGGAAGAACACCCACAAGAACTTACAGACCTTCTTTTGAAAATAAAAGCATAGATGGCGATTTTTTCAAGTTTGACCTTGCTAGTCAATTTTAGCAATTTCTTGATCTAACGTCACACTTTCTCCTCTTTTTACAGAAATAGACTCAATGATGCCATCACAGGCTGCTTGGATGACGTTTTCCATTTTCATAGCTTCAATGGCAACGATAGGTTGTCCTGTTTTTATCGGCTCACCCTTTTTGACAAAAACGTCTATAACAAGGCCCGGCATAGGAGCTCTTAGAATGCGTATTGTTTCACTAAATTGAGGAACGTGCATAATCTCTATAAGTTCAGCCACCCGGGGAGTGACAACTAAAGGACTCGCCTTATATCCATTCCAAGATAATTCAAAGTAAGTGCCTTTTGGATCAAGTTGTAGAGATAATTTATGTCCATTTAAAGTGCACTCAAAGATGGAGTCCCCGGGCCGCCAGTTTGTATTTACTTTTAAAATTTTCTTTCCAAGACGAACTTTATAGTCCCTTGTTTCACGTGAAACATTAAGGAAATAAGGTTTTCTCTCCATGAGGAGAGCTAATTTGCCTTCTTGGAATTGGTATTTGATACAATGAATGATAGCCGCGATTCCAAGGGGGATGAGGGGGTCTGGACTTGCTGAAGGTGTAAATCCTTTCGGATAAAGTTCATCGATGGTTGAGGTATTAAAATCTGCCTTTGCAAAGAGGGGAGAGTGAACCAGAGCCGATAAAAAAGAAGCATTTGTGAAAACACCTCTCACATAAAATTGGTTCAGGGAATCGAGTAACTTTGAGGCACATTGTTTTCGCGTAGGTTGATGCACGCAAAGCTTTGCAAAGAGAGGGTCATAATAGGGAGAAATAGCATCTCCCTCACGGACACCCGAATCGACGCGAATTTCATTAAGACATGCAAAAGGTTCTTCATATGAGGAAAGACGGCCTATGGAGGGTAAAAACCCTCGTGATGAATCTTCAGCATAAAGGCGCGCTTCCATGGCGTGTCCTTTAAACTGAATATCCTTCTGCTGATAGCGGAGAGGTTCTCCTGCAGCAATACGGATCATTTCCTCCACCAAATCAAGTCCTGTAATCAATTCTGTTGTTGGATGTTCAACCTGAAGGCGTGTATTCATCTCGAGGAAATAAAAGCTTTTATCCGGGCTTACAACAAACTCAACTGTTCCTGCAGAATAATACTGAACTTCCTTGGCAAGTCGGAGAGCTTCTTCCGCCATTTTTTTGCGAATTTTGGGAGTGAGGAAAGGACTCGGGGCTTCTTCAATAACTTTTTGGTGGCGCCGTTGGAGGGAGCACTCCCTCTCCCCTAAATGAATGGTGTTTCCAAAAATATCCCCTAAAATTTGTATTTCGATGTGTCGTGCATTTTCAATATATTTTTCAATAAAAACACGCCCATCATTAAAGCTAGATGTGGCCTCATTTATGGCACTTTTAAGGGCATGGGGAAGGGAATGAGAGTTCCTAACGATTCTCATGCCTCTGCCTCCCCCTCCAGCAGCAGCTTTTATCATGATGGGGTATCCGATTTCATCGGCAATTTTTTTCGCCATATGTTGATTGGTAATGGAGACATCACCTCCAGGAAGACATGAAACGCCCGCAGAATGAGCGAGTCTTTTTGCTTTGAGCTTGTCGCCCATAGAAGCAATCGCCCTTGCAGATGGGCCAATAAATACAAGGCCTTCCTTTTCGACAGCAGCTGCAAAAGTGGGGTTTTCAGATAAAAAGCCATAGCCAGGATGAATGGCTTCAGCACCCGATTTCTTTGCAATTTTGAGGATAACCTCGCCGTTTAAATAACTCTCTCGGGCAGGATTGGGGCCAAGAAAAAACGCTTCATCTGCCATTTTGACATGAAGCGCTTCTTCATCTGCCTCCGAATAGACTGCAAGAGTTTTAATTCCCATTTGCCTGAGGGTTCGAATAATACGACAGGCAACTTCCCCCCGATTGGCGATAAGGACCTTTTTAAACACTCACAAATATACTCTTCGCCTTTCAAGTTCCGGATGCGTTGCCCTCTCGCCTTGGCATAGCCTTTGGCGTAGCCAGGTCGGGACTCGCTCTCTGTCACGTAGGTGACTACGCTCATCGAGCTCGCCGCTCGGGCGCCTATCCGGAAACTTGAAATGCTTTGAGTATACATCTCCCATTAGACTTTCTTTTTTGTTTTTACCTTTTTTTGACCGGCGGGTTTTTTCTTTGGTGGGGCAGCTTGTTCAGCCGTAACACTGGCTTCTTTTGCCTTTCCTTTTTGTCCCTCTTTCATAAGACGACGAACTTCCTGTTCTTCCCACTCATTGGTTAAAAATGGAACCATTACATCAATTTGAGGGAGCAAGCCTAAAGAAAAAGCATGAACGCCGAGACCAATTCCCCAACCAACAATGACCCAAATTGGCCAAAAAGTACCTCCGCCTGAAATGGCCCAAATCAGGATAAGACCAAGGTTTACAACCGCGTAAATAAGAATGTCAGTGTAAAAACGACGAAGCTTTTTTATATGTGAACGTGCTTGATTTTCATTCATAAGGTTTCTCCCTTGTTTTCATTTATAGAGGTATATTATCATGTTTTTTCCGTGGATTTTCAATTATTTTATTTTTAAGCAGTTTAAGAGTGCGGCAAAGCCTCATCCGCGTTGTGTGTGGCATGATGATGTCATCAATGTATCCGCGACTCGCAGCCACAAAGGGATTGGCAAATTTTTCGATGTATTCTTGTGTGTAGGTATTAATGATCTTTTTATTTTTTAGATCCTTTTTAAAGAGAATTTCAACAGCACCTCGAGGTCCCATCACAGCAATTTCTGCTGAGGGCCAAGCAAAATTGACGTCTCCTCGTAAGTGTTTCGAACTCATGACATCATAGGCTCCCCCGTAAGCTTTTCGTGTTATGATCGTTACTTTAGGAACGGTGGCTTCAGCAAAGGCGAAGAGAAGCTTAGAGCCATGTTTAATAATCCCTCCTTCTTCTTGTGTCATTCCGGGAAGAAAACCTGGGACATCAACGAAAGTTACAAGAGGAATATTAAAGCAGTCGCAAAAGCGGACAAATCGTGCGGCTTTGCGAGAGGCATTAATATCCAGGCAGCCAGCTAAGATCAGAGGTTGGTTGGCAACAAAGCCAATGGTTTCACCCTCCATTCGTCCAAACCCAATGATAATGTTTGAGGCAAAATCAGGCTGTAATTCAAAAAAGTCACCCTCGTCGACAATTTTCGTGATGAGGTCTTTCATGTCATAGCCCTTCGAAGGATTTTGTGGAACGAGTCGATCTAAGGAAAAATCAATACGATCAGGGTTGTGAGATGTCTTTTTATGAGGAGGAGCTTCTCGATTGGACAAGGGTAAAAAGTCAAAAAACCGTCTCACTTGAAGAAGGGTTTCAATATCGTTTTCAAAAGCTAAATCAGCAACCCCTGACTTATGGGTATGGATGAAAGCTCCTCCTAAATCTTCATGGGTGACCGTTTCATGGGTGACCGTTTTAACAACATTAGGACCTGTCACATACATGTAGGAGGTATTCTTTACCATGAAAATAAAGTCTGTCATGGCGGGTGAATAAACGGCCCCTCCTGCACAGGGTCCCATGATGACTGAGAGTTGAGGAATAACGCCTGAGGCTAGAACGTTGCGTTGAAAAATAGTAGCGTAGCCAGCAAGAGATTCAACTCCTTCTTGGATGCGAGCCCCTCCAGAGTCATTAAGGCCAATAACAGGGGCACCAACCTGCATGGCTTTATCGAGGATTTTTGCAACTTTTTCAGCATGGGCTTCACTTAAGCTACCCCCGAAGACGGTGAAATCTTGCGAAAAAACAAAGACTTGTCGTCCGTTTATTGTTCCATATCCTGTGATAATGCCATCCCCTGGGATTTTGTTGCTGGCCATGCCAAAATCTTGACAACGGTGTTCAACAAACATATCCCACTCTTCAAAGGAATTTTCATCCAGCAACACCTCCAGGCGTTCTCTGGCAGTTAATTTGCCTTTTTTGTGCTGGGCCTCAACCCGTTTCTCGCCACCAGCGGCAAGGGCTGTTTTGCGCATGGTCTCAAGTTTTTTGAGAATATTTTTCACCCCGTTGCTCCCTTATTCGAGTATAGTACTTGAAAAGGTAAGAGCAACCAAGGGGAAACTCTTGTTCCTTAGCTGGCTTTTTTTTGAGACGGAAGTTGATTGCCTGTCAAGCTTCTTATGATGCCACGTAAGGTGCGCACTTCTTGTTCTGTAAGATGAGCTCTTTGAAAAATATTGCGAATATTTCTGACCATAGTAGCTCGTTTTTTGTGATGTCTTAAGAAACCCGTTCGTTCAAGCTCTTTTTCAAGGTGTGCGAAAAGCATGCTTAAATCTTCTCTTCGAGCAAGGCGTGTTCGGCCTGTCCTGAAAAATTCAAAGGAGGTTGAAGAGGTTTGAGCAAACCATTCGTAAGCGACTAAAACAACAGCATGGGCTAGATTAAGAGATGAAAAATTTGAGATTGTGGGGATTTTAATAAGGGCTTCGCATAAGGAAATATCTTCGTTTTTCAAGCCACACCTTTCCCCCCCAAATAAAACACCCACCTTTTGGTTGTGCTGGGCTGTTGAGATAAGTTGTTGCAGAGCCAACTTAGGGGTATAAATGGTTTTAATCATGTCCGGGGTGCGGTTAGAAGTTGCAAAGAGACGATTCAAATCACCAATGGCTTCAAGGGTAGAAGGGTAAACCTTTGCATTTTCGAGAATTTTGTCAGCCCCTGCAGCAAGGGGAAGGGCTTCTGGATTAGGCCATCCATCGCGTGGCCGTACGAGTCTTAAGTCTGTAAGGCCAAAGTTTAACATTGCGCGTGCAACAGCACCTATATTTTGGCCGAGCTGAGGCTCGACAAGTATAATCGTTAACGTATTTTCGTCCACAAACCCTCAAATTATTGTTGTCTCCATAGTGTTCCCTCCGGTGTGTCTTCTAAAAGGACTCCAGTCTTTAAAAGCTCATCGCGTATGCTATCTGCTTCCAGGAAGTTTTTTTCTTTTCTTGCTTGAGTGCGAGCCTCAATAAGCTCCATAATTTTGTTTTCGTCAATCCCTGTTTTGCCCTTGAACCACCTTTCCGGATTCTGTTGAAGAAGACCAAGCCACTCACCACTCGCTTGAAGCGTCGAAGCCAGTTTGTTTTTTTCTTTTTCATTCCTCGCTTTATTAAGGCGTGTGACAAGGTCATGCAGAGCTGAAATAGCAAGAGGTGTATTTAAGTCATCCTCAAGGGCCACTTTTACAGTCTCGCATGCTGGCTGTTTTTCGGATAGATCTCGCCCTCTTAAAGCTGTGTAAAACCGATCAAGGCTTTGGCGACATTGGAAAACAGTGTTTTCATTCCAATCCAGAGGTTGGCGATAGTGGGCTGATAAAAGGACTAGGCGGATAACTTCCCCGGGTAATTTCTCAAGGAGTTGGTGAACTGTTATAAAATTGCCGAGGGACTTTGACATTTTCTCACCATTTACAGTCAGCATGCCATTATGGAGCCATATACGGGCAAAGGTTTTGGGGCCAAAACAGGCTTGGCTTTGGGCGATCTCGTTTTCATGGTGAGGAAAAATGAGATCTTGTCCTCCTCCGTGAATATCAAAGGTTTCTCCTAAATATTTTGAGGACATGGCAGAACATTCAATATGCCATCCTGGGCGTCCATAACCCCAAGGGCTTTTCCACCCAGGAACTCCTTTTTCAGAGGGCTTCCATAAAACAAAATCTTCAGGGTCTCGTTTGTAGGGTGCTACTTCAACACGTGCTCCTGCAATCATTTCGTCATGCTGACACCGAGAGAGTCGTCCATAACTTGGAAAACTTCGAACTGAAAAAAGAACATGCCCGTCTTTTTCGTAAGCGTGTTCCTTTTCAATAAGAGTCGCAATCATTGAGACCATTTCTTTCACGTGTGTGGTGGCATGGGGTTCAATGTCGGGCGGACTATTGCCGATAGCTTTCATGTCCTCTTGAAAGTAATCCGTCGTCCTGCGAGTTAAATCAAATATCTCTTCTTTGTTTTTTTGAGCAGCCACAATGATTTTATCGTCGATATCTGTAATATTTCGAGCATACGTGACCTTCGGGTATAAGTGCCTTAAGAGACGAGTCAAGACATCAAAGATTACATAAGGACGCCCATTTCCAATATGGGCAAAATCATAAACTGTTGGACCACAGACATAGAGACGAACATGGTGTGGATCTAAAGGAACAAAAGGTTCTTTTCGTCGGGTCAGGGTATTATAAACTGTTAGAGGCATTTTAGGCTCGTGCTGTTTGAAGTTGATGGAGAGTTTTGGGACGTCCCATAAGTAAAATTAACTCTTTGAGTTCAGGTCCATGCTCTTGACCCGTAAGGGCACGTCTTATGGGCATAAAGAGGTCCTTTCCTTTGACCCCCGTTTCTTCTTTTACTTGATCCATCCAAGCTTTAAATGTGGTTTCATCCCACGGCTCGGGGGGCAGAAAATGTTCGGCAGTTTCCAAGAGAGCTTTATTTTCTTCAGTAAAAGTTTTATGGCCATAACAGATGGTCCACCATTCCTTAACTTCTTGAAACTTTATAATGTTTTTTTGAATTAACGCCCAAAATTCAGGTGTGGTTCCCTTAAGTCCCATGGATTCGATACGCTGCAACGCTTGATCGAAGGAAAGCATTTGCAGGATTTTAACGTTCATTTGCCAAAGATCCTCAGGGTTTAATTTTGGCGTGGCCCGTCCAAATTTTTTAATATCAAACTCTTCGATAACACCCTCTAAGGCGATATGGGGTGTAATGGGATCTGAGGTGCCGAGCTTGGCAAGCAAGCTAACAATCGCCATAGGCTCCAGCCCTTCTTTATGAAAATCAAATACGCTTTGACTCCCCTCTCTTTTGGAAAGAGCTTCCCCCTTACGTCCAGAAATAAGGGGTAAATGGCCGAAACTGATACCATTGGGTTTTTCGGATAGGGCTTCCATGATTTGAATTTGAAGAGCTGTATTGGTGACGTGATCTTCACCCCGGAGAATGTGTGTAATTCCCATTTCTAAATCGTCAGCAGAGGTGGCAAGGGTATAGACGGGAGAGCCATTCTCCCGAATAAGGACAGGGTCATTAAGGAGCTCACCCCGAAAAACAACTTCGCCACGAATCATATCTTTCCAGCGAATATCACCCCCCTCCACTTTAAACCGCCAATGGGGTTTGCGTCCCTGGCTTTCATAATCTGCAATTTGTGAGGGGCTCAAAGTAAGAGCTGCACGATTATAAAGGGGAGCTTTTCCTGAAGAGAGTTGAAGTTTTCTCTGAAGATCCAACTCTTCGGGTGTTTCATAACATGGGTAAAGCCTTCCTTTGGCCTTTAAAAATTCAGCTGTGTTGCTATAAATAGACAAGCGATCGGATTGCTTAATGAGCTCATCATACGTCAGGCCTAACCAAGCAAGATCTGCTTGAATTTGTTTTGCAAAGCGCTCTTCTGAGCGTTCAAAGTCCGTGTCATCGAGTCTGAGGATAAAAGTCCCTCGTGTTGAGCGCGCGTAAAGCCAATTAATAAGGGCTGTGCGAACGTTGCCTAAGTGTAAGTAGCCTGTAGGGGATGGGGCAAACCGCAATTTTGTCATTGTTGTATCTTTGCAACTTTCTTAAACATAATTTAAAATTTCCTTAATTTTTTTTAACTCTTCTTTCGGGCTATGGTATTACATTTTCTTGTAAACTTTCAAGAAAGGATATGAAAATGAAGAAAGTTTCTTTACTCGCAATTCTTGCAACAGTAGCTGGTGGAGCAGCCATGGCTGTTGATGCAGCTCCTTCTAACTGCCCCAAAGCTTTTCAAGGTTTCCACATCGGTGGTAACCTTGGATATGGCGTTGGTAAAGGCAGTCAGAAAATTAGCCTCCTCGATAACACTGCACCACATAATGGTGACAGCGTCAGTAACGATCTTGGATACAATGGAGTTGATGGGGGTGTCGGCGTAGGTTATACCCACCGTTTTTGTAACTGGGCTTTTGGTATCGCTTTTGATGCAAACTGGGCCAGTACTTCGGGAAGAGTAAGAGTTCAAGACCACACCTCGGGAGGTGTTGGAAATCCACTTACACTTACTGGAAAAGCTAACTTGAAAAACTCACTTCAACTTTATGGACGTGCTGGCTATGTCATTGGACAAATGGCCATGCCATTCGTAGGACTTGGGTGGGATAACTCTGAATGGGAACACAAAATATCTGATTCCTTATGGGGTGGTTTCACACCTGCTTTTGTGAAGACTAGTAAAAAGCGTTACAATGCGCTTCTTTGGAAACTGGGTGTTGATTTCTTGGCAACAAAGCATGTTGTTGTAGGTTTTGAGTATACCGGAACGTCTGCTGGCAAAAAGAGCTTTACTGCTGTTGACCCACGGAATACTACTCAAACATACCGTGCCTCCTTTAAGCCACAGTACAACAAGTTTGCTATAACAGCTAAACTCGTTTACTAGTTTAAGCTTAAAACCCTTAAAGAGACCCCTGCAACCTTGTGGGGGTTTTTTTATTTAAAAGGGAGAATGAGTTTTTTTGAGACCTGAAGCTTTGCCTTCCAGCTTAATTCCTGAACAGCTGCTCCCGCATAAACTTGCTTGATGGCTTCCACAATAAGAACGCCTGAGAGAGTTTTAAACCAACGGTGGCCTATTTTCTCCCACGCTGTGGCTGTGCTTAAAGGAATGTGCGATCGAAAGGGAGGGATGTAAAGTGCATGCTCTGAATGGATGGGGCTGAAGGTGTTTTCCTTGAGGAATTGATGGAGTTGGAACAGGCTATAGGGATGGCCTTGACCAAAGGGCGTTTTTTCCGTTCGTGCCCAAATACCCGTCCGATTGGGAACCACAATAATAAGCCGCCCTCCGTCAACAAGAACGCGCCAGATTTCTTGAATCATTGCTGTTGGGTAAGATGTGAATTCCAAGGCATGAACGAGAAGCGCAAAATCTGCACATTTATTTGGGAGAGGAAGGGACGTTTCTTCTGTCAATACCACAATGTTAGGTGTTTTTCGTGTCCAGGAAAGGGCTCCTTGTTCTGCAGGCATGAGGGCAACAAGGCGCCTGGATTCTTCACGATAATACCTTAAAAAGGGGGTTGGATAGCCAAGGGCTATCATATTGCGCCCTTTAACTTCCGGCCAAAGCTCTCGAATTTTTCGCCTTATCATGCGTCGAGTCACATACCCCAGGTGGGTATCATAGAAATTCCGCATATCAAGGACATCAGGCCACATTTGTCGACTCCTTCTCAGAAAGGAATTTTAGCATGGATGGGCCTATCATACCTAAAAAATTTCAACCCCCTTATTGACAATAAAAATGAGGGTCTTTAAAGCTAGGAGGAGTTATGGCGCAGAAATTGCTGAAAAGGGAACATGGTGTCAGTCCATGACTACCCCCGTAACTGTAAGGGAAGAGCCCACTCGTTATATCCACTGAAGTTTGACTTTGGGAAGGAAGAGAAAAGGGTGATGAGGCCCGAGTCAGGAGACCTGCCATAACGAGTCATCAGCCTTTTGCGCGGGGTGCGTCAAGAGTCGCGGGATAGCCGTTAGTGGTGACAATAAGAATTTGTCACATAACACTAAGGGGGATCCATGCCTTTATACCGTCGGTTTTTATTTATTCTTTTTTCAATGGTAACACCTGCGTTGGCTCAAGAGGTATATGAAGTCACCGCTACGCGACTTAGTGAGCCATCTCAGACTATTGGGGGCATTGAAACGCTCATTCTTCAAAAAGATATTGAAAAGTATCAAGAAACTTTTCTAAAAGAATCTCTCCCGTACGCTCCTAGTGTTCAGCTTAACGCAAGTGGGCCTGTGGGCAGAGACGTAGATTTTTCCATGCGTGGCGCGCGCTCCTCTCAAAACTTGATCATGGTGGATGGGATTTATGCCAATAATCCAGCTTCCGGGGGAGGGGTTGACCTCTCAAACTTTTTGAATGCAGATCTTGAAAAAATAGAAGTTCTTCCAGGGCCTCAAGCTCTCGTGTATGGACCGGGGGCCTTAGGTGGTATGCTTTATCTCACTCCAAAGGAGGGGAAGGGGAAACCCTCTCTTAAAGGTGTTGGAGAAGGAGGAAGTTTTCAAACACGCACCGGGTCGGTAACAGGTCAAGGTGAAAAGGGGCCCCTTCAATTTTCGGCTACCCTTGCTGGTTTTGGTCGAGGGCCTGATTCCTTTACAAACCGTGTTCATGGGAACCGTCAAGGCGATCGATACCAAAATGGAACCCTTTCCTCACGTGTCGGATACGCCTTAAAGGATGATTGGGAAATTGAGGGAATTATTCGCTATGTGGATGCCAAAGTTCAGTTTGATGACCTTCAATTTTTTCCAGAAAGGGATTATTTATTGCCAGTTCAGGCCAATAATTTCAGCCGGACGAAAACACTCCTTTCAAGCCTTGAGAATCGATGGGGAGGAGAGTGTGTCGACAACTCTTTAAAACTTTCTTATCCTCGTTTTGAGATGGAGACAACAACACCCTCCCTGCAGAACAAGACAATTGGCTCTCATCCTTTTCTAGCTTATGTTTCTGATATTAAGGTTACTACAAAAAGCTCTTTCCTTACTGGAGTTAATCTTGGACAAGAACGAGCACAAGACGCGAGACTTTATAAGCGAAATCAAGGAGGACTTTTTTTAATTCATACCTATAAACCTTTTCAGTCAACAGCTTTGAAAGCTGGGATTCGGGGAGATAAATTTGAGGGCAGCGAAGGAAAAATCACCTTCACACTTGGGGTGGACCAAAAGGTGATGAAAGAAACAAAGCTGAGAGCCAGCTGCGGAAACAACTTCAAGCCTCCTACTCTTTCGGATCTTTTTCAACAAAATCTATTATGGCAAGTCCCAAACCCTCACCTCAAGCCTGAGAAAAGTTTGAGCTTTGATGGAGGCGTCGATCAGTCCTTTTGTAACAAAAAAATAAAAGCGAGCTTAACGGGTTTTTATACGCGTATTGATAAGGTCATTCTCTCAGGTCGTTTAGCGAATAACAAATGGCAGAGGTATAATGGGCTTCTGCGCGTTTCAAGGGGGCTTGAGGCAGCATTGGATTTTAACTTGCCTCAAGACTTTGAAATAAAAGCCGCTCTGACCTTGAATCATGCACGTGACTATCCGGGAAATCAAAAAGCCTCTTTTATTCCCCTTTTTAAAGGAGCTGGAGAACTCTACTGGCAAACAACAAAGGCTCTCTCACTTTTCGTGCAGACGTATGGCGTAACCTCCCAAAAAGATAACATCACAAGAAGAAAAATTAACCCCTACGCTTATCTGAATGTAGGCGGGAAGTATGAAGTGCTTCAACATATTGCCTGCTTTGGACGGGTAGAAAATCTTAATAATAAGGCTTATGAAGAGGTTTTTGGATATGGAACACGAGGTCGAGCCTTTTATATAGGGGTGGAAGTAACAACATGAAACGACTCGTGCCTTTCTTATTATCAGCTTGTTTCCATTTCTGTCTTATAGGAGCTTTATCATTTGTTACCTGGCAGTCAGTTCCTCAAGAGATACAGACCTATAAGGTGCTGTGGGTGGACAATAAAAAGAAGACCAAAACAATAAGAAAACCTTTAGGACAAAAAAGAATGACTCATTCTCCACGGCTTATAAGAGAATACGCAAGTGCTTCTCAGGATGTCATAGCGTCAGAGATCAAGGATCAGAAAGTTCTTTTGAGAAAGGCTTACAAGCCGCTTCCCTCCTATCCATGGATATGTCGTAAACGCGGCCATGAAGGAGTTGTTGCCATTTTCATAAGGACCAACGATGAAGGCAAAGTCATTGAGTCTAAAATTAAAAAGAGTTCCGGCTATGACCTTTTAGATGAGGCAGCACTCAAGGCCATTTTGCATTGGGTGTTGGCAGAAGGGCGTGTCCAAAAGACATTCTCTATTGTTTTTCGGTTAAATGGATAAAAATTTAATAAAATATAGTTTAGATTTTAATCTAATTCTTTTTTTTCTGCCCCAATAAACATCAATCCTAATATAACACAATTATAGTTGTTGGGGACCCATTTTGTGACCATATTCTCTTGGTGTTTGCTTCTAGAATGATGGTTTTATTATGGTATATCGGTTTTTAATTTTCCTTGCTGTTTCAAGCTTTTTTCATGTTGAAAGCTCATTGGCGGTCCCTGATCAAGATAAGGAAAATATAACACCTCGAACTCCTCCTTCGTCGCCTAAAGCAAGAGTAGTTGTAGGACTTTCCCCTTATTCTAAAGTAGATAACATGCTCTCTCCTGCTAGAAACGAACTTGCGTGCTTAATTACTAAACGTGGAAGTGTGTCTCCTGGTACAATAGCAAAGGTCTATAGAGACAAAGCTCCTGAGTTTGTTGAACAGGAAGTATGGTTTAATCTTGGCCTCCTTGATTTAAGCGATGATAGAATGGAAAAAGGGCGTAATCCCAAGACTTATAAGGGAGAGCCCATAGAAGTACATCATCTTTTTCAAACGAATGAGAGTATATTAGCATTACTCCCAAGAAGTTTACATCGCAGCCTGGACCGTAAGATTTTAGTTGAAAGGGATCCTTTAACAAAGTCCACACGAGTCGTTAAAACGCGGCTTTCTCGCCAAAAAGCCCTGCTACTTAAAGCATGTTTAGAGAGGGAGAATCCTCATAAGGAATACCTTGTTATAAGTAATGCTTTACACCCCTATAGAGACCATTCGTTGATCGATAGAAAAAAATTCAATACCCAGCGTAGCGTAGTATTAAGAGGGATTCATAAGAAGTGGCGGGGCTAAGTTTGGCTTTTCTGTTGAGAAAGGCTTTGGTGGAGGGGACGCCTTTAAAATAGCCAATATTTCCTTAATGCCGCGATCGAGTTGGGGATCAACGCCATTTTCATAGTCTTGAGGCTTGATTTCAACCTCAATGTCAGGATCAACCCCATAGTTCTCAATTGTCCACCCTACATCATAAAACCAGAAAGAAAATTCAGGTTGTGTTGTTGATCCTCCATCTACAAGGCCGTGGCGCAACCAAATTCCAACAACACCTCCCCATGTTCGCTTTCCAATGAGAGGGCCTAATTTAAGCATGCGAAAACTATGGGAGAAAATATCGCCATCAGAGCCAGCATATTCATTGATAAGGGCAACCATGGGGCCCATGGGAGATTCGGACGGGTAGGGGAAGGCTCCATACCATCTGGTCTGGTCATATCCTAATCGTTTACGGTTGAGCTTTTCCAGAAGAAGAGGAGAAACATTCCCGCCACCATTGTAACGAACATCGATCACAAGGCCTTCGCGGTTGAGCTCTGCTAAGAATCCTCGATGGAATTCAGCAAAACCTTGAACACTCATATCTGGAATATGGATATATCCGATGCGACCTTTTGTTTTCTCATGAACGTAAGCTCTGTTTTTTTCCACCCAATCGCGATATCGAGCGGGAATTTGTGTATTTAGGGCTTTGACAAGAACATTTTTAGCAGGATTTTTACCAGATTTAACCAACAGCGAAACCATATTTTGAGCTTGGTTTACAAGGAGCATTTCTGGGGATGTTTTTTCATCTGCCCTTTGTCCATTAACAGCCAAAACGTAATCCCCTTCTTGAATTCCAAGGCCAGGCGATGTGAGAGGGGAGGTGCATAAAGAGGACCAAGGATCTCCTTTGGAGATATTTGAAATTTTATAGGCTTTTTGGGTTTTATCATAGATAAAATCGGCGCCTAAGTTTCCTAAGGGATAAGTAGGCGGTGTCCGGAAATCTCCACCAAAAACGTATGCGTGAGATGTGCCCAACTCACCATGCATTTCTGCGATAAGGTCTGTAAGATCGCTCCGCGTGGCAACACGCTCGAGAAGGGGGTGATAACGCTTATAGATGCCATTCCAGTCGATTTTAGACATATCTTCTGTCCAGAAGAACTCCTTTTGTAAGCGCCAAACCTCATCAAAAATTTGAGCCCATTCCTTTATAGGCCTGACAGAGACCTTAACGCGATTTAAGTCAATCCAGCCTCCTTTGCGATATGAGGGATCATTTTCTGGAGGTTTTTCCCCTGCTTTAACAACCCTTAGTTTTTTAGAGCTATAGTAACAAAGCCACTGACAATCTCCCGAGAGGATAAAAGAGCCTACTTTCGAAAGCAGAGTTTCTTCTTTTTGTCCCGCGAATTCATAGCATTTAATATTGCTACGAGAGGATATATCCTCTCCATTGTTTTCAAGGATACTTTGAAGGGGGTGAGATAAATATAAAACTTTCCCCGGGATGCCCCGAATGCTGCTATAATCACCAGCTTCTACGGGAAACTCAACAATACGATCTTCTATTCCTTTCAGGTCAATTTTAATAGGCCTTGGGGGGGAGGGTTTCTTTCCCTCTTTTTTCTGAGGCTTATCTTCTTCCTCCTTAAGGCGAGGAATAAAGGGGGAAGCATGGGTCTTATCTAAGAGGATAAGGTAAGGTTTCGTTCCTTTTGGAAACCCCATTTCGAATTGCAAGTTATCATAACAAGGAGCATAAGTTCGTTTTGAAAGGAAATAGAGATATTTTCCTTCTGGATCAAAGCTCGGGGAAGAGTCTTCCAATAAAGGACGCGTGATGGTATGGGACTTAAATCCTTTGATTTCACAAAGTTTAATCGCCCTTAGCCGGTCGTTGAGCGGATAATCATAAACAACCCATTTGCCATCTGGAGACCAATTTAATCCTCCAATATCCCCAAAGTGACTTTTATCAATTTGACGGAGTTTTTCTGTTTTTAGGTTTACATGGAAAAGCTCACATCGATGATTCGCAAAAATTGCTTCGTCTTGGATTGGAGAGGCCTTAATTGAAAGAATCCGTCCTAAATTCATTTTTTTCAGAACTTTGGGAGCGTTTATAAGGCGAGCATCATGGATTTCAAGTCGATCTTCTCCCTCTCGAGCACTGACAATCAAAAGATGTTTTTGGTCAAAAAGCCATGTTGACGACTTATAACGAATTCCGTCGCGTTCACCGTACTGGTAAACGGAACCTTCCCAATTGGCAAAAGAAAAAGGGCGGCCACGCGTGATAATAGAAAGCTCGGCTCCATTTTTGTTCAAAGCATAAGAAGAGAGATAAGAAGTTGGATCTACGAACTTTCTCGAGCGTTGTGAACAGGACGAGTGAAATTTAAAATCAATTTTTTGAGGTTTTTCGTCCTTTAAACTAAAGGTGTAAAGGTCTCCGCCTGCTGTGTAAGCAAATGTTCCATCCTTATAACAAACTCCGCGCACAAAAAAATCTTCGTGAGACGTATGACGTTTGAGATCCTCTCCTTTAGGGGTACAGGAATAAACATTTCCATGGCCTTCGTGATCACTGATAAAATAGATGCGACCTTCAACCCAAAGAGGACGAAGAGCATTTCCCTTAATAGAAATTAATTTTTGGAAATCACCAGAGCCGGATTTATCTATCCAAAGCTCGCCTGCTGTGCCTCCACGATACCGCTTCCAAGAAACATACCCATGGCCATGTCGTTGGATGACAGAACCTTTTCCTTGAGGGTTATAGGAAACGAAGTTTGCAGGTCCGCAAGGAATTTTTTGAGCTTTTCGCGTCTTAGGATCAAGCTTATAGAGAGTCCGCGTACGAAAAGGATTATTCTTGTTTGTTGAATAAATAACTTCCCCTTGTGATGTCCATCCCACCACAATGGCTCCTTCAGTAATATAGGTTAAGCGTTGGGCTTCCCCTCCTTCTGAAGGCATGAGGTACACTTCTCCATGACCTTCATTGGTGCTGGTAAAGGCGATCCATTTCTCATCAGGTGAAAAAGCTGAGTCACTCACCTCTCCTGTTCCTGCAGTTAGTCTTTCGGCTTTGCCACCCTTAAGAGGAACACGCCAGAGATCATCATCCGCAGTAAAAACTATACTCTTTTTCCCAACCGTAGGGTTGCGATAATACCCTTCTAATTTCATTTTTTCCTCATTGACCTTTAAGTCCTATCCTACAGAAATTTAAGAAAAAAGGAAGGTATAAGGCTGAAAACTTCTTAGTGACGCCACCATTTGCCAACCCATTGATCAAGCTTCTGATGGAATTTTCGAAAATGAGCCTTTGTCTCTGGGTATTTATCATGAATCCAACTACGAATTTTGCGTTCCCACGGTTCATTCTTGAGAAGAACAAGCGCAAGAATAATAAAAAACCATCCTTGTAAAATGGGAAGGAAAAGTGAAAAAACTCCTATTAATAAAAAAAGATATCCAAAAATCCGCCTTAAGAGGGAAAAATCATATTTTTTCATCGCTGCTTAGTTGTTGATTTTTTTGCCTGACGGGAGAAATCTGTAATATCTTTCAAAGAGGCTTGAGTCAATTTCTTTTTTTCATCAGATTGTGTTGCTAGAAAGGCCTCAACCCTTTTAATAGCCTCATCAAGAACTTGCTTCCGAAGAGCAGAGATGGCCTCTTCTTTTTCATTTTCGATGCGCTCATGTAAGGTTTTTTCTCGTTGTTTCATGAACTTTTCAAATTCCAGCTCTTTTTCCTTTTTTAGGGTATTGGCCTCTTCTTTAGCAAAGGAGATAATGTCTTCAGCTTGTTTAAGGGCTTCTTTATGCTTTTTCTTATATGCATTAAGAAGATTGAGGGCTTCATCATGCAGTCTCTTTGCTTCTTCTAATTGATGGGCAATCTTTTGTTGGTGTTCATCTAGGGATTGGCGGAGAAAGGACAATATTTTTTTTCCAAAAAGAAGAAGAAAGAGGATAAAGGAAATTAAAACCCAAAATTCTGGAGTTTTAAGCATGGGCCTTACCCTTTTCCTTCTTTCCAAAAGAATTTTTTTTACCCGTTAATTTTTGATAAATATAATTTGCAACATCTCGAGCCAATGAATCTATTTCTTTGCCCCTTTCGACCTTCGTTCGATAGAGGTTTTGCTCGGCAACATGAAGACGGTCACTGAGCTTGTCCAGGAAGTCTTTTTGTTTTTTTGCCATATTGGCTGAAGTTGTGCTTGATGTGGTTTTTAAATGTTGTTGAGCCTTTTCTTTAGCCTTGTTTAAAACCGCTTCATAGTCAGCCAGAAGATCTTCCGCTTCTTCTCGGTAAGTACTAGCCTTATTAATCTTCTCCTCAATTGTTTCCTCTCTAGCCTCAAGAATTCGTGAAATTTTAGGGAGAATAAGGTAGGTTAGAATGAGGTAAAGAGCTAAAAAAGAAACCGCCAGCCAAAAAAGTTGGGAGGTATAAGTTAAGACATTTAACTGGGGCATGTTTTTAGCTCCTAAACTATAAGTTAAGACATTTAACTGGGGCATGTTTTTAGCTCCTAAACCTCTTCCTATTTAAAGAGAATCAAAAAGGCGATGAGGAGGGCAAAGAGTGCAACGGCCTCCGTAAGGGCAAAACCTAAAATACCGACAGGAAAGATTTGCTCCCGCGATGAAGGATTTCGTGCGATCGAACTAATGAGTGAAGAAAAGATAAGCCCAATACCCAAACCTACCCCCGCAAGAGCAACCATTGCAATTCCAGCTCCTATCATACGTGCTGATTCAACTTCCATTTTTAGTCTCCTTTTCTTTTAATGTAAATGAACGGCATCATGTATATAAATACACGTTAAAATGGTAAAAACATAGGCTTGTAAAATAGCCACTAAAATTTCAAAAGCAGTAAGAAGTGTATTAACAGCAAGGGGGGCAATTCCAAAAAGGCCTAAAAGGATTGTAAAGCTTGCAAAAACCTTAAGCATCGTATGTCCTGCCATCATATTGGCAAAAAGACGGATTGAGAGACTTACTGGTCGGGAAAAGTAAGATAAAATTTCGATAGGAATGATGATGGGAAGCATATAAATGGGAGCTCCTTGAGGAACGAAAAGTTTAAAATATTGAAAGCCATGTCGCGTAAATCCTATGAGGGTAGCAAAGGTAAAAGCAATAGTAGCAAGGCCAAAGGTCACGATGATGTGGCTTGTAAATGTAAAGTTATAGGGGATCATTCCGATGAGGTTTCCCATAAGGATAAACATAAAAAGCGTAAAAATAAATGGAAAATAATGTCTTCCCTTAACACCTACGGTCTCATCAATAAGGTTCATTATAAATCCATGGGTCATTTCAACTAAAGATTGCCACCGCCCTGGAATGGGTTTGGAGTGATAAATCCCCCCCACTAAGAAAAGAATTGTTGAAAGGACAGCAAGAACCATAAAAAGAGAAGAATTGGTGAATGACACATCAATATCCATTATTCTCAGAGGAATGAGGGGATGAATTTCAAATTGATGAAGTGGGTCAAACATCTTGGTCTTTCTTTTTCTCGTCAGTATTTTTAGGTTGTAAGCTACGATAGACGTTTAGCATACCAGCAGCTGAGCCAAGAATAAAGAACGAGATGAGTCCCCAAGGGGATATGTTAAAAAGCCAGTCCATTAAAAGACCTATCCCCACACCAACAAAAACACCAGCAACGAGTTCAGCTCCAATATTAAAAAAATTACTAGCTGGAGTTTGAGGTGCGTTCTTCTGAGGCGTTTTTTTGGCAACGTTCTCCTTCGCCTTTTGAAGTTTCTTTTTCAAACTCTCTAATGTAGGGCCAGCAGGCATCGTCCCTTCCTTTTTCGTAAAATAAGAAGGTCCTAACGGACTGTCAAGTGGATGAGGCTTTTAAAACAAAAAAACTCATGTTACTTTACTTTTATGCACATTGATTCTTCTCTTACCTTCATTGCTATTGTTATTACAGCCGCGCTAGCCGGGGGTATTATTCTTGAAAGGCTTAAGCAACCAGCTATTCTTGGGTATATTTTAGCTGGGGTTCTTTTAGGCCCTTCTTGTGTTGGTTTTATTAAAAATCAAAAGGATGTCTATGATTTTGCAGAATTAGGTGTGTTGATGTTGTTATTTGTGGTGGGCATGGAACTCAGCATCAGGAATTTTGTAAAGACTTGGACCATCTCGGTTGGTTGTGTTGCTTTGCAAATCGTGGGGGGGCTTGCCATTGCTTTTCCCTTGGCTCATTTTTTTCACTGGCCTCTTAATTTGGCGCTTCTCTTGGCTTTTGTTTTTGCTCTAAGCAGTACAGCTGTCGCTGTGAAAATGCTGGATACGATTGGTGAACTGAGGACGGGTACGGGTCGTATTACAATTGGAATCTTGGTAGCCCAAGACCTTGCTATCGTTCCGATGATTCTTATTATTCGAGGCCTTCAACCAGGTGCTGAATTCCATGTAACGCTTATGATGGTAAAAATTATCATCTCTGTTGGGCTTCTTACGGTTCTTGTTTGGTATTTAAGCCGGAAAGAACGTCTCCGTCTTCCTTTTTTGAGACAGGTTACTGGAAATGTGGATCTGACGCCACTCATGGGGCTTACCTTTTGTTTTGGGGCTTCAGCTGTCGCAGGTCTATCAGGGCTCTCGGCAGCATATGGTGCCTTCTTAGCGGGCTTGGTAATGGGGAACAGCCATGAACGACAAGTTTTTATTGAGAAAATGACGCCAATTTACAGTGTTTTAATAATGATCTTTTTCCTTTCCATTGGGCTTCTTCTTGATCTTCACTTTCTTTGGCAAAATATCGGGAAAATATTAATGATCCTCCTGTTTATTACTGTGGGTAAAACGGCATTAAATATCAGTATTCTCCACCTATTGCGTCAACCTTGGACTCTGTCTTTCCTTTCAGGAGTTGTTTTAGGACAGTTGGGTGAGTTCTCGTTCCTTCTTGCAACAGTCGGTGAGGAAGTCGGAATTGTGACCCAGTACGGAACAAACCTTATTGTTTCGTTAACCGTTCTTTCGTTGACTTTGAGCCCCATTTGGCTTGCTGTAGCAAAAAGACTCCATGATTTGGCGCCAAGACGGACCATTAGTTTGTCCAATCTTTTAAATCTTCTGTACGGTCGAGAATTTAACTTCTTTCAACGCTACTATAAAAAAATTAAAAAGGAAAACTCTCACCGTGCCAACCTTCCAGATTGAATCACGATTTCAAGGTCTCGTAGCAGGAGTTGATGAAGCAGGAAGAGGGCCTTGGGCAGGCCCAGTTGTGGCAGCGGCTGCCCTTTTTTTAAAACCCCCGCCTCATGAACTAGAGATATCAATTCAAGATTCAAAAAAACTTTCTAAAATAAAAAGAATGCACATTTTTAAGGCTTTGAAAGAGCTTGAGAATTTTCTCTTTGGAATAGGAAGAGCTTCGGTGAATGAGATTGATCAGCACAATATTTTACAAGCAACGTTTCTCGCAATGAGAAGAGCTGTTGATAATTTGTCTCTTGTTCCCCAAACCTTATTGGTTGATGGAAAATTTATCCCAACTTTTGATGGAATTGAGGCCCACCCTATTATTGAAGGAGATAACAAGAGCCTTTCTATTGCCGCGGCTTCCATTTTAGCAAAAGTAACCCGAGATCAGGAGATGGAAGCCTTAGCAGAGGACTACCCTTACTATGGATGGGAGAAGAATGCGGGGTATGGAACGGCTTACCACCAAGAAGCTTTGAAGGTTTATGGCATTACACCGCATCATCGAAGGAGTTTTGCACCGATTCAAATTCTTTTAAACCCGCCTTTATAATTTTTTTCATGACTGTTGGGAGCGCGTACTTTTTAAAATCATGGGGATGAACCCATAGACCATCTCTATCGGGAGGTTTATCTCTATAACAAAGGGTCGCTTCGAGGTGAAAGTGGGTAAAGGTATGTTTCACACAAGTTTTTTGCTTTGCGTTTTTTACTTCTATCCAGGGAGTCGTTGGAACCTCCATCATTCCCCCGAGAAGTCCTTTAGAAGGGCGCTTCCTGAGCCAGAGCGCTCCATCTTGGCGGCAAATGATAAAAGCTGTTGTATAGCGCGTGGGCATCTTTTCCTTGAGATGCTTAAGGGGAAAAGATTCGACATTTTTTAACTTATAAGCTTTGCAGGTTTCTAAAAAGGGGCACTCTTCACATAAAGGAATTTTAGGACGACAGACAAGGGCGCCTAGCTCCATTAAAGCCTCTGTAAAGTCACCACACCGTTTATTTGGAAGAAGTTTTTTGAGTCTTTGATGAACTTCCTTTCGAGGCATAGGCAATTGAAGGGCATAATATCGGCTTAAAACGCGTATGACATTGCCGTCAACAGCGGCGGCTTTTTTATCAAAAGCAATGGAAGCAATGGCTGCAGCTGTGTAAGGCCCAATTCCAGGGAGAATTCTCAGCTCTTCTTCACTTTGAGGAAAGGCGTTTGCTAAGAGTTGGGCGCATTGATGAAGATTACGCGCACGGGAATAATACCCAAGGCCTTGCCATTCAACAAGAACCTCATCAAGTGATGCTTTTGCAATGTCTTTAAGTTCAGGCCATTTTAGAATGAATCGTCCAAAATAAGGGATGACCGTTGCAACGGTTGTTTGTTGCAGCATGATTTCACTTAACCAGACAAAGTAAGGGTTTTTCCTTTCTGTGCGCCACGGAAGGTTTCGTTTGAAGAGATCATACCATTTGAGGAGTTTTTCTGAGAACACTTTTCAAATCTATGGAAAGTTTATATCCTTAATTCTATGAAATACATTAACAAGTTTGGCCCTACTCGCCTAGGCCTTTTTACGCAAACAGTTGTAAAGCCTGTCTTCAAGGCACGCGGTTTGATGGAAGGTAAAATTCTCAGCCACTGGCCTCAGATTGTGGGGGAGCAACTTTCACAAGTTTCTTTTGCTGAAAAAATAACATTTCCTAAGGGAAAGAGAGTGGAAGGAACCCTTCATTTGACAGTGACGTCTTCTGGCTCCCTTTTTATGCAATATGCTCAGGACTTGATTTTAGAGAGGGTGAATACCTTTTTTGGGTATAAAGCTCTTACAAAGCTCAGATTCACCCATGGCCTGAGTCTTAAAAAGGAATCTCTTAAGCCTAAAAGGATAAAGATTATATCTAAAGAAGATGAGGCGTGGTTACAAAAACAGATCGAAATTATAAAAGACAGAGACTTAAAAACTCATTTAGAAACCTTAGGAAAAGCTCTTCTTTGAGATAGCTTTTTTACTTTGGGGTAGCTTTATAGTCATCAAATTGACTTTCAATGAGCCATTCAGCAAACCGTGTATCAAACTTTCGTGGTTCTTCACGTGAGGAATAAAAGTAAACCTTTTTTAAAGCTTCTAAATACTCATCAACAGAAACCTTAAGGCTTCTTTCTTCAATTAAAGACAGGGTTTTTTTTGCGCAATCGACCATGAGATCTGGATAGTCTAGGCGAGAACGCTTTCGAAGACGTGTTTGAAATTCTGGCGAGTAACCATCGCTTCTGGTTGGAGCGGAATTCATTAAATCAATAATTGAACACTCTAAAGCTTCAGCAATTGCTTGAAGAGATTGAGCGCTTGGTTTTTTTATTCGGCCCTTTAGAATATTTCTGACAGAGTGTATGCTCAACCCCGCACGCCTTTCCAACTCTGCGATGGAAAGGTTTTTTGCTTCCATACGTTCAATGATTTTTTCTTTTAAAGCTGATGTCATAAAACCCTACACTTAAGTTAAATTTATTGGATCTTAGTATAAAATGATATTTTTGATAAGCCTAAAATTAAATTCACCAAAAAAAGCTAGCCTTTTCAAATTTTCTTGTATACAAAATATCAAAAAAGATTAACCTAAATGAGAAAAATATGGCGAAAAATCGGTTTTCTCATAAGTAATATTTCAATAAGAATGGCTTTAAGCCGTCAGGATAATAACAAATATAGAGAACCTAAAAAGGCTTATTATACAGGGAGCAAGTATCAAATCTAATTGTTCGTCTTCCTTAATAGGCTTTTTGTTGAGCAGATATAGTGAATGGCAGAAAGGAGAGCTTATGCTTAAATTTGATATTATTGAGTCGGATGAGGATAAATATAAAAGTAATGGCTTGCGTTTAATGATGACGTATATAGATCCTTCAATTCTTTCAGAGACGAAGGATATAAGTTACATTCTTGTAGAAGGTATGAAAGAAAATGTTGTTGGCGGGGCAATCCTTATAAAAAAAGATCTAAGTAACATTCAAGAAGATATCAGAATACTTGTGACAGACACTCCTTTCCAGAGGAATATTTGGGAGTGTCCCTACATTTTTTCTCGAAAATCGGAAGAAAAAGGCGCTTTTAATGACGACTTTAGTCATCAATTTTACCGTGGGTTGTATGAGAAGCTGGTTGAATTTGGGAAACGGAAAGGCGCGGGTTTTCTTATCATGAAATTAACTCCAGAAATTTACCGCTCCACAAAAGAAGAGGGGAAATGGCCATATGTTGTTGAATTAAAACCAGAAAATTCACAAGACGCCCTGTTTCATGGAATTTTACCTCTTGTAGGACGTCAATATGAAGCTTATCAAATGGCGTGGAAAATTTGAGAGCATTTTAGAAATTTCAGTTCAAGGTTGCCCTGTTGTCGAACGTGGATAGGTATAATATCCAAAAGAAGGCAGGACCACCTTATTATTTGTTAAGGTTGCTTGTAGAGCTTCAGCACAAGCATATAAATTCATGAGCACGTTAGCCCTGATGTAGGGATAAGTTGCCTTCATATCGCTTAGATCACTGCCTTTGGCGTTTTGCATATAAGTTGTAAAAAGCTGAAGTCCTACACAACTTGTTTCTGCGTTGTAACAAAAGGGCGTTACAAGGGCATTTGGATAGGCCCAAGTTTTCTTCAGAAGAAAAGAACAATTTAGTCTGTTATTTCCATTCATACTATTCGACACGCCAGCTAATTTTTTTATATAAGTTGAAGAAAAGGGGACAGACGGTTCTGTTTGAGTCGATGATGTTTTTGAGCTTGAAGCAGTTGATGCTGAAAAAGCTTTGTCAAAACTACCAATGGAGGCAAAAATGAGAACCCAAAAAAAGCATTTTATCATAGTGAATTCTCCCTTGTCTCTTTATATCAAAAGCCTATCATATTTCTTATGGATAGGAAATACTTGCTGTTATCTTTTTTTTAAGCTAAATAAGCAGTCTAACATTGTGAGAACGATAGGTAGTAATAATGGCAGTTCCTAAGAAAAAAACGTCACCTTCACGCCAGAATATGCGTCGAGCCCATCACGCTCTTAAACCAGTAGCTAGCGTGGAGTGTTCGAATTGCGGGGCGCGGAAGCTTCCTCATCACCTTTGTCCTTCTTGTAGTCATTATAAAGGGCGTCAAGTTTTAGGTCAGGCGATTGAAGAAACAACTCCGCCTAAAGCTTAATGCATCTTCCATTATTGGAGAGACTTAAGTGAGTTTTACAATATCAATTGATACAATGGGTGGAGATAGAGCTCCTGAAGTTATTATTCAGGGGCTTGTTATTGCTGCACAACGATACCCTTTCGTCAATTTTCTTCTCTATGGAGATGAAGATCGGGTAAAACCTATTTTATTTTCAGAAAAGGCTTTAAGAGACAAGGCTACTTTTATTCATTGTAAGGATATTATCACGCCTGAAACAAAACCAAGCGCTGCTTTAAGAGGGTTGCCTGATTCAAGCATGCGACAAGCAATTTTAGCAGTTGCTGAGGGGCGTGCTGATGGGGTTGTGTCAGCAGGAAATACAGGAGCTTACATGGCTCTTGCAAAAATACTTTTGAAGACGATGCCTGGAATTGATCGTCCCGCGCTTGCAAGCTTAGCGCCAAGCTTAAAGGGAGAGGTTGTTTTATTGGATCTAGGGGCGAACATTGAGTGTAGCTCTGAAAACCTAAAGCAGTTTGCTATTATGGGGGAAATGTTCGCACGTTACGTGCTTCATCTTCCAAAACCCAAGGTTGGTCTCATGAATGTGGGCTCAGAAGATATTAAAGGAAGTACCCTTATAAAAGAAGCAGCAGAGCTCATTCGGTCCTCTTCGATTAGGGACGCCTTTTATGGTTATATCGAAGGCGATGATATTATGCGGGGAACAGTGGATGTCGTCGTCATGGATGGTTTTACTGGAAATGTTGTCCTTAAAGCTGGTGAAGGCGTGATGCAGCTTGCTCTTTACTCTATGCAAGAAGCTTTTAAGAGCTCGGCTTTGGCTACCCTTGGATATTGGATTGCAAGACCAATGCTAAACAAGCTACGCATGCGCCTTGATTATAGACGTTATAATGGGGGAATCTGGATTGGGCTGAATGGGGTAGCTATTAAAAGCCACGGAGGGACGGATGCTTATGGATTTGCTCATGCCATTGACCTTGCTGTGGATATGATTAATTCTCAAATTAATGAACATCTCCGAAAAGAGTTTTCAATAAAAGATTCCCACGAAAAGGTCGTGCATATATGAAACGGTCTATTATCCTGGGAACGGGAAGTTATCTTCCAAAAAAACGACTCACAAATTTTGAGCTTTCTGAGCATCTAGACACTTCTCATGAATGGATTGTTGAGCGGACCGGGATTTGTGCACGCTATATTGCTGCTCCTGACGAATTTACGTCTGATATGGCTGTGAAGGCCTCTAAAAATGCCTTGGAGATGGCGGGCGTTGATCCTCAAGATTTAGACATGATTATTTTGGCGACTTCCACACCCGATCATACATTTCCTGCAACCGCTACGCGAATTCAAGCAGGGCTGGGCAATACAAAGGGCTTTGCTTTTGATCAGGCGGCGGTATGCAGTGGATTTATTTTTGCGCTTGCAACTGCTGACGCTTACCTTAAGCAAGGTATGGCAACAACAGCACTCGTGATCGGAGCTGAAACGATGAGCCGTATTCTAGATTGGAAGGATCGTCGGACTGCCGTTCTGTTTGGGGATGGAGCGGGAGCAGTTGTTCTAGGGGCTGAATCCAATACGGATAAGGGTATTATTGGAAGTTTTCTCCGCACCGATGGGTGTGGGTATGATGACTTATATGTTACAGGTGGTCCAAGCACGACTCAAACGGTAGGCACCATTCATATGAATGGTCAAGAGGTGTTTCGTCACGCCATTCATAAGTTAGAGGAAGCGGTTGAGGAGATTTTGAAAAAATACAGTATCAAAAAAGAAGAGTTGGATTGGCTCGTTCCCCATCAAGCCAATAAGCGGATTATCGATGCTACGGCAAAGAAATTAGGCCTTCCTGATGAAAAGGTGATTCACACCGGGGCCGATCAAGCAAACACATCGGCGGCGTCTATTCCCTTAGCTCTTGATCAGGCCATAAGAGATGGGAGAATTCGAAAAGGGGACCTTATTCTTTGTGAGGCCTTTGCAGGTGGATTCGCATGGGGTTCGAATTTAATTCGTATATAGGGAGAACAAAATGAGCTATCGGGTTGCGGTCATTGGGGCCACGGGAAATGTAGGGCAGGAAATATTAACCATTCTTGCTGAAAGGAATTTTCCCATTGATAAAATTCAAGCGGTGGCTTCTACAACCTCAAGAGGCCAACGGGTTTCATTTGGAGAAGATCAAGTCTTAGATGTTCTTCCTCTAACAGAATTTGATTTTAAAGGGTTTGATTTCGTTTTTTTTGCTGCGGGGACGCTGGTATCGAAGGAATTTGCTCCTATGGCTGCGGAAGCGGGGTGCATTGTTATTGATAATTCTTCACAATTTCGTCAGGAATCAGAGGTTCCTTTAGTCGTTCCCGAAGTAAACCCCCAAGCTCTTCAGGAATATGGCAAGTGTAACATTATCGCAAATCCGAATTGTGTGGCTCTTCCTTTAACCATGGCTTTAAAGCCTTTGATGGATGAAGCGGGGCTCAAACGGGTGGTTGTTTCAACCTATCAATCTGTTTCTGGGGCTGGACGTGCCGCAATGGATGAACTTTTTAGTCAAACACGGGCTATTTACATGAATCAACCTCTTGTTCGGGAAGAGTTACCCAAACAAATTGCCTTTAACGTCATTCCTCAAGTTGATATTTTTTTGCCGGACGGAACAACCTTTGAGGAAGCAAAGGTCTCAAATGAAGTCCAAAAGATCTTGAGCACAAATGTTGGAGTTTCCATTACCTGTGTCCGTGTTCCTGTGTTTATTGGCCACTCGATGGCTGTGGCTGTTGAACTTCAAAAACCCTTATCAGTAGGCGAAGCTCGGGCGCTTTGGAGAGGCTTTTCAGGCCTGTCTATTGTGGATTCTCGTCAGAAAGAAGGATATGTGACGCCGGCGGAAATAGTTGGAGAAGATAATGTCTTTATTAGCCGAATACGCAGCGATAAAAACGTAGAAAATGGATTGTTGTTTTGGCTTGTCAGCGATAACTTGCGGAAAGGAGCTGCACTGAATGCAGTTCAAATTGCAGAATGTCTTTCAAAGAATTACTTAAAATCATATTCCACAAATATGAATTAGCTTATTTTATGCTTTCATTGGGGTAAACTCCCCAAAGAGCAGATCTTTCAACCCAACCCCTAAAATCATAGATCTGGGTCTGGCACCATGTATCTTGGCATTTAATAAGGCCAAGAATGACGCCTTTCTGGAGTCGCACTAAGGGGGCGCTCTGTTTACTTTTGGCATCATACATCAGGACTTCAGGGTTTTGAACGATAGCGTGTCTTTTTGAGCTTAACATGCTTTGATGAACCCAGCCCTCGGCTTTATCGATATCACGGATTTTACGCCAAGTATCAAACTCAACAATAACTTCCACAGGGAGGCCGGCTTTTAGGTAAACCCACTCGACAGGATAATTAGGACCGGGCCCTACCCTTGCGTTAACTTCATTTGGTTTTAAAGAAACAAAGCGAGGAACCGATGGACTTTCCTCTCCATAGGCAAGCGTGGTGGTCATGAGGCTAAGAAGAAAAAAAAGAAAAAATTTCATCGTGCGTATATTCCTGTTGAGCCAAAACCCCCTTGGCGGTCATTGTGTTCTATATCATGATGTTGATCAATCTCTTTCCAATAGAATCTTGAAACAGGCATTAAAATGAGTTGAGCAATTCGCTGGCCCCTCTCAATAAGATAGGTTTCGTTGCTTAGGTTTATAAGGAGAACCTTAATTTCACCGCGATAATCAGCATCAATAGTTCCCGGAGAATTTAAAACGCTCAGTCCATGCTTTAAAGCAAGCCCAGAGCGCGGTCTGATTTGCGCTTCATATCCTTGAGGAAGTGCAAGAGAAAAGCCCGTTGGAATGAGTTTTCTCTCAAAGGGTTCAATGTGAAAAGGCTCAGAAATGGCCGCCATTAAATCAACCCCGGCACTTTGGGCTGTCGCATAAGTTGGAAGGGGCAGGCCTTCTCCGTGGGGTAATTTTAGAAGAGAAACTGATATCATTCTAAAGCCATTTTTGAGTGAAAAAACTTCCAATACGATTTTGTAACTTTAAGGGAGGATTGACTGTATGAAAAGAGTTTTTCTTGTTAAGGACCCCTGAAAGGGATATAATTTTACATTGAAAGGAACAATGAGGAAAATATGACGAAATCAGAATTAGTCTATCGACTCAATCAAACATTTCCAGCGATGCCTTTAAGGCAAGTTGAAAAAGCTATTGATACAATTTTTAACGAGATAAGCAATGCATTAGGCAAAGGGTATCGTGTTGAACTTAGAGGGTTTGGAGCTTTTTCTGTGCGGTATCGCGAAAGGCGTATGGGGAGAAATCCAAGAACGGGAGAAAAAGTGAAAGTTGAAGGAAAATATGTCCCTTTCTTTAAGGCTGGAAAAGATTTGCGCGAACAACTCAACGTCCTGAGAGGAAAGTAAAATAACAACTTTCCCATTCTTTTTATAAGGGTTTTTAAATTCATGTCCAAAAAGACTGCTCAGATCTATCTCGTTGATGGGTCAGGGTATATTTTTAGAGCTTTTCACGCTCTACCTCCACTAACCAGACCCGATGGGACTCCTATTGGAGCTGTCCTAGGCTTTACCAATATGTTGATTAAGCTTTTAAAGGAAAAGAACCCCGATTATTTGGTTGTAATTTTTGATGCCGCGCGCGAAAATTATCGTAATAAAATTTATCCTGCATATAAGGCAAATCGTCAAGAAACACCACCTGAGTTGATCCCTCAATTTTCTTTAATCCGCGAGGCGTGTAAGGCCTTTGACGTTCCTTATGTTGAAAAGGAAGGGTATGAAGCAGATGACTTGATAGCTACCTATGCCCACTCACAGCCTGGAGACGTCACCATTGTGTCTTCAGATAAGGATTTGATGCAGTTGGTAAATAAGTCAGTTCACATGCTAGACCCCATAAAAAATCGCCTTATTGGGGCGGAAGAAGTTCGAGAGAAATTTGGCGTTCCGCCGAATCAAGTGATTGATGTGCAAGCCCTTGCCGGAGATCCAACGGATAATGTGCCAGGAGTTCCTGGAATTGGTATTAAAACGGCAGCAGAGTTGATTCAAACCTATGGAAATTTAGAAAACCTTTTGGAAAAGGCAAATGAAATTAAGCAGCCTAAACGGCGTGAAGCGCTCCTGGTTCATGCAGAAGACGCGCGTATTTCAAAACAACTCGTTACTCTTAAGGATGATGTGCCCGATGCGCAACCGCTTGAAGCTTTTGCCGTAAAGCCATTTAAGCAAGACAAAGCTTTTGCGTTTTTACGTGAGCAAAATTTTAATGCTCTTCTAAACCGACTCGAAAAGGAAAGTCTGCCGTCTATCTCTAAGAAAAAGCAGTATGAGTTGGTTCAAGATTTAGAAAGCTTAAGAAAATGGCTGGAAAAGATACGTTCATGCGGATATGTGGCCTTTGATACGGAAACCACATCTCTTGATGCAATGGAGGCGGAATTGGTTGGTTTTTCCCTTTCAACCTCACCATCTCAAGGCTGTTATGTGCCCTTAAAACATAAAGGCGAACCTGCTGATCTTTTGACGCCCGGGAAAGATCCTCAGCAAATTCCTTTCAAAGAAGCCCTAGCTCTTTTAAAACCGGTTCTAGAAGATCGCGGGATTTTGAAGATTGGGCAGAACATTAAGTATGATGCGCTTGTTCTTAAAAAATATGATTGTGAGATTGCTCCCCTCGATGACACGATGGTTATGTCTTATGTCCTTGAAGGGGCTCAACATGGCCATGGGATGGATGAATTAGCAAAGCTCTATCTTGGCCACGAAACCATTAAATTTCAAGATGTTGTCGGAGCCGGGCGGAGCCAGGTTACCTTTGATAAGGTGCCTTTAGAAAAAGCCCTCACCTATGCTGCAGAGGACGCGGATGTTACTTATCAGCTTTATTCTTTTTTAAAGCCGCGGCTATTTGATGAACATCAGTGTACCGTTTATGAAACTTTGGAACGTCCTCTCATTCCTGTCCTTGTGGATATGGAATGCCGAGGAGTTAAAGTGGATCCTCTGGTTTTAAGGAAGTTAAGCCAAGACCTTGAAAAACGTCTCCATGAGATTGAGAAAAAAATTCAAGCTGAGGTAGGAGTGCCATTTAATGTCTCTTCACCAAAGCAGTTAGGGGAAATTTTATTTGAAAAGTTGAAACTTCCCGGTGGAAAAAAAGGAAAAACTGGTGCCTATGGCACGGCGGCTGATGTTTTAGAAAGTCTTTCGGAAGGGGGGTATTCTATTGCAGACTCCCTTTTAGAGTGGCGCCAGCTTTCGAAGCTTAAAAGCACCTATACGGATACCTTAGCTCAGCAGATTAATGGGAAAACAGGGCGTGTCCATACCTCATATGCGATGACAGCCACCTCAACAGGTCGGTTGGCATCTTCCGAGCCCAATCTTCAGAACATTCCCATTCGAACAGAAGAGGGAAAAAAGATTCGATCAGCTTTTCTAGCAGCCCCTGGAAAGAAGCTTCTTTCCGTTGATTATTCTCAAATTGAACTTCGTCTTTTGGCGCATATGGCAAACCTTCCAGAGTTACAAAAAGCATTTAAAGAAGGAAAGGATATCCATGCGGAAACAGCCTCTCACGTGTTTGGTGTGTCTTTAAGTGAAGTTACTCCTGAATTAAGACAGCGCGCAAAAGCTATAAACTTTGGAATTGTTTATGGGATAAGCCCCTTTGGTCTTGCGCGGCAGCTTGGGATAAGTAAGGAAAATGCTGCTGAATACATCCAAACGTATTTTAAATGCTATCCTGGTATTCAGGATTATGTGGAACGTGTTAAGCAGGAAGCACGAGAAAAAGGATATGTTACAACCCTTTTAGGGCGTCGGTGTTATATACCTGATATTCACTCAAGGGATCCAAATCGCCGATCCTTTGCTGAGCGACAAGCGATCAATGCTCCTCTTCAAGGAGGAAATGCCGATATCATCAAAAAAGCTATGATCAAACTTTATCGCCTTTTAAAAGAAAAACACCTTGAGGCCCACATGTTACTGCAAGTTCATGACGAGCTGATCTTTGAGATTGCAGAGAGCGATTTAAAGAAGGCAGAGGCCCTCATCATCAATGTAATGCAGTCTATTGCTTCTTTGTCTGTTCCCTTGGTTGTAGAAGCAAATGTAGGGGAAACATGGGCAGAAATTTAAGGTATTGTTTCTTAACCTGACAAGTTTTCATAAGATTTAAAATATGACCTCATCCCGCCAAATAATCTGATCACGCATCAAGGGAGCAAGAACAATAAAAACTCTCATTTTTACAGATTGCTGGCCGGATTAATCTATATTGTCCTAATTTTACAGGGGGATTGGACTCAGCTCAAGTTAACTGAACCTCGATAAGGAGTAAAGATATTCAAGGTGTGCTTGAGAGGAGTCACATATGTGATAAGAATATGTAAATAACAGCTTCGATTTGTACCATTTTACATGAAATAAATAACATAATAATGCAGATAGAATTTAAAATGTAGCTCTTCTATGTCTAGAGAAAGCTAGAGTTTTCGAGTAATTTTTATGTTTTAAAACAAAGTACTTGATCGATTGGTCAACGTGTAATATAGAGTCTTAAGTACAAAAGAGGACTAAAAAAATGACTGAAAGAACGGAATCTTTAGATCTAACATCACTAGTTACCGAAGTTGTTGCAGCTTATGTTTCAAGAAACCCTATGGAATCATCTGAAATCCCGGCTCTTGTTCAAATGATTCATCGAAGTCTGGGCGCTCTTTCTTCGGGGAAATCCTATTTACTTACCTCACGTTCAGAGCCAGCGGTTGCTGTCGAGAATTCTATTCATCCCGATTATATCATCTGCCTTGAAGATGGCCGTAAATTAAAAATGTTAAAACGCCATTTAAAGACAGCTTATAATATGACCCCTGAGCAATATCGTGAGCGTTGGAATTTGCCAACTAATTATCCAATGGTGGCTCCAAATTACGCAAAGCGTCGCAGTAGCATTGCAAAAGACATTGGCCTTGGAACTCATCCCAAAGGTCATAAAAAGGCAGCTGCGTAAAGTTACGCTAAGCTTTTAGAGCAAGAGCTTTGTTTCTCAGATGTGCAGGAAGGAAAGGCTTTCTTGTCATCTGAAGAAACAGGGAACAGTTTCATTTATCACAATGACTCCTTGTCTATCCAATCAAAAACAAAGATAGCGTAATAAATAACAAACCAACTCCAATGAGAATCCAGGCGAGATAATATTTTTTTGGAGGGTAATTGTCATTGGCAACTTGACGAAGAAGCAATCGAGGAGAAAATTTGAATTTTTTAGAGGATTTTGTTTCAGGAGGACGCACGACCATCTAATCTTTCCTTTGAGATAGCGGAGAAAAATGGCGCAAAGTTGAGCCCGTATAAAGCTGCCGAGGGCGCCCAATTTTTTGAGAAGGGTCTTCAAGCATTTCCATCCATTGCGCAATCCAACCAACGGTGCGGGCAACAGCAAATAAAACCGTAAACATTGAGGTTGGAATTCCTATGGCCTTTAAGATAATTCCTGAATAAAAATCGACATTAGGATAGAGTTTCTTCTCAATAAAGTAAGGATCTTCCAGAGCAATTTTTTCAAGTTCTTTTGCTAATTTTAAAAGGGGATCATCATGGTTGCCCAGCTCATCTAAAACGGCCTGACATGTTTTTCTAAGAACAGCGGCTCTCGGATCATAATGTTTGTAAACCCGATGTCCAAAACCCATGAGACGAAAGGGGTCGTTTTTATCCCTTGCCCGTTTAATATACTCTAGGATACGGTCCTTGTGACCAATTTCTTTCAACATGTTAATGACGGCTTCATTAGCTCCACCATGGATGGGGCCCCAAAGACACGCAATTCCAGCAGCGACACATGCAAAGGGATTTGCTCCACTAGATCCGGCCAAGCGAACTGTTGAGGTAGACGGATTTTGTTCATGATCAGCATGGAGGATGAGGATTTTATCTAAGGCGTTTCCTATAACAGGATTTACCTTATAAGGGGCAGCAGGTGTTGCAAATAGCATATGGATAAAATTTTCTGCATAACCTAAGTCATTTCGAGGATATATAAAGGGTTGCCCCATGGAATATTTATAAGCCATGGCTGCTAAGGTAGGCATTTTTGCTATAAGGCGATGTGAAGCGATAAGGCGTTGTTTGGGATCGTGAATATCAAGGCTATCATGGTAAAAGGCGGATAAAGCCCCAACGACTCCCACCATAATTGCCATGGGATGGGCATCGCGACGAAATCCTTGAAAAAAATTGTGCAATTGTTCATTGACCATTGTATGGAGTGTGATGCTTTCAACAAAGCTTTCAAAATCTTTTTTCCGAGGCAGATTTCCTTCCATTAAAAGATAGGCCACCTCTAAAAAAGTGCTTTTTTCTGCGAGCTCTTCGATGGGATAACCGCGGTGCAGTAGGATTCCTTTTTCCCCATCAATAAAGGTAATGTTTGAGGCACAACTAGCCGTAGACGTATAACCGGGATCATAAGTAAAATAACCAGTTTCAGCATAAAGTTTACGGATATCTAAAACAGATGGCCCCATTGTTCCATGGAGAACAGGCAGATCAACAGATTGAGACCCTCCTGGCTCACCAGGAGTAACCTCTAAATGAGCGAGTTCGTAATTTTCATCCAAAAAACGCTCTGTCATGGCCTGAGATTTCCCTTTCAACTCCATGGTACCTTTCAGTATATTAAGAATCAATTTATGTTTGAAGAAATATATTTTTGGAGTCTCTTCAAGCTCTTATCCTTTCCTAAGATATGGAGAATCTCAAAAACACTTGGGGATACGGTTTTCCCTGTTAAGACAGCCCTTAAAGGTTGAACAAGTTTTCCAAGCTTTAAATTCTTTTCTTCTGCGATTTTGCGGGCATAGTCTTCAAGGTTTTTTTCAGTCCACCGCGTTTCAGGAAATGAGCTGAGATATCCTTCCATAAGTTTTAAAAGCTCAAGACCCTCTATATCTAAAATCTTTTGAGCTCCTTCATCAAGATTTGGTATGGTCACATAAAAAAGGGCGTTATCTGCTAATTCTACCAATGTTTTTGCTCTTTGCTTTAAGCCATTCATGCCTCGTTTCAAAAGGTCAAGAGCTTCTGGGTTAAGGGTCAGCCTTTTTTTCTCCATGAAGGGGATCAGGAGGTTGAGCAAGTCGTCATTCTTCATTTCGCGAATATAGTGGCCATTAAGGTTTGCTAATTTGATAAAATCAAATCGAGCAGGGGACTTGCCTACATGATCCAAATCAAACCATTCGATAGCTTCTTTTGTTGAAATAATTTCATGGTTTCCATGACTCCATCCCAGACGAAGAAGATAATTGCGTAAAGCCTCAGGAAGATATCCCATGTCTCTATAAGCCTCAATGCCAAGAGCCCCATGTCGCTTTGAAAGTTTTGCACCATCTTGACCGTGGATGAGGGGGATATGGGCAAAATGAGGTATTTTCCAGCCCATGGCTTGATAAACTTGGAATTGACGGAAAGTGTTTGTGAGATGGTCATCCCCTCGGATGATATGGGTGATGCCCATATCATGGTCATCTACGACAACAGAAAGATTATAGGTGGGCGTGCCATCCGCCCTTAAAATGATCATATCGTCCAGTTGATAATTGGAAACGTGGACCTCTCCTTGCACAAGATCATGAATCACTGTGTTGCCTTTTTGGGGTGCTTTAAAGCGAATAACGGGTTGAGCGCCTGGGGGCGCTTCATCCGGAGAACGATCCCTCCACCTACTGTCATAACGAATAGGTTGTCCTTTGGCTCGAGCTTCCTTGCGCATTTCATCAAGCTCTTCAGGTGTACAATAGCAAGGGTAAGCCATTCCAATAGCGAGAAGTTCTTGAGCTACCTCTACATGGCGCTGCATTCGCTCAAATTGGTGAACAGGGGTTTCATCCCAATCAATTCCTAACCATTCCAGTCCCTTATAGATGGCATCCACAGCCTCTCGTGTTGAACGCGCGCGATCCGTATCTTCAATTCGCAACAACATCTTTCCTTGATGGTGACGGGCATAAAGCCAATTAAAAAGGGCCGTCCGAGCGCTGCCTATGTGCAAGTATCCCGTAGGAGAAGGTGCAAAGCGAACAATAACTGACATATACGTGTCCTTGGATTTCCGAGTTTCATTCTTTTGTATCTTATCTTGATATAAATGGTAAGGAAAATCATATTCAAGCGGGAAAGCCCCAATTTTTTCTTGAATAAATTCATATAATATCTTTTGATAAAAAGAAAAAAAGAATTCATTCTAAATGAATATTCAAAATTATATAAGCTCTTCCCTTTATGGAGATTTGCATCGTTGGCCCTTGTGGGTTCCAGTCTTTTTTGGGGGCGGTATTTCTTTTTACTTTTCGCTAGCCGAAGAACCGCCTATATGGTGGGGAATTGCTGGGATTGCTCTTTTTTTAGGTTCTCTTGTTTTTGTGCGGCTACAAATTTTAAAGCTTTTGATATTTGCCTTTGCTTTAGTTATTTTTGGTTTTTCTATAGCTCTTTTTCGCACTCATTTTTTAGATACAAAAATGCTTCATTATTCTTTACCTCCTATGGTTATTGAAGGAGACGTAACGCAAATTGAACTTAAACCGACCTTGAAGGGAAGCTATTATCAGCGCATTACGTTGACGAATTTAAAAGCAGATACCCTTGAGACGCTTCCTCAAAAGGTTCGTTTGAGTTTGAAGGGAAAGCGAGAGCGTTTGTGGCCTGGTCAAGTCATTCGAATACGATCAAAGTTAATGTCGATTACCGATCCTTCTCTTCCCGAAGGTTTTGATTTCCGACGACAAGCATATTTTAATGGTCTTGGTGCAACTGGTTTTGCTTTATCTCCCCCTGAAGTGATTCAAGATAATTCTTTTTGGTCGACATTTATCGAAAGGAAACGTGAAGAAATCACGGCTTATTTACTTGAGCATATGTCTCCTCCCTTAGGGGCTGTAGCTGCTGCTCTTATCACTGGAGATAAGGCGTCTATTCCAGAAAAAATAAGAGAAGACTTTATTAATTCTGGCTTGGCTCATATTCTTGCTATATCTGGTCTTCATCTTACTATTATTGCGGGAGTTGTCTTTATGCTCTTTAGACGGTGCATTGCACTGATTCCTCCCCTTTGCCTTGCTTTTAATAGCAAGAAATTAGCAGCAATTGGCACTATTTGTATGACATTTTTGTATTTGGTCTTATCAGGATTTGGTATCCCTGCCCAACGGGCCTTTATTATGATTACTCTTGTCATGGGAGCCATTTGCATCAATAGAACGGCTCTCTCTATGAGGAGTGTAGCGCTTGCGGCTTTTCTTGTGTTGCTTTTGATGCCCGAATCTCTTTTAGGACCCAGCTTCCAGCTTTCCTTTGCGGCGGTTGTGGCTCTGATAGCGGGCTATGAAACATGGGGGAATCCTCTTGGAAGTTGGATGGTTCACGGAGGAATGATTCGAAAAAAAATAGTCTATTGTGCGGGCTTAAGTTTTACATCTCTTTTAGCGACCCTCGCTACCCTTCCCTTTACCATTTATTTGTTTCACCGCTTTAGTCTTCACGCGATTGAAGCCAACCTTGTCGCTGTTCCCCTGACAAGTCTTGTGATTATGCCGTCAGCTCTTTTGACGTGCCTTCTCACGCCTCTTGGTTTGGGAGAATTACCCCTTTGGGTTTTTGAAAAATCCCTTATCCTCCTTCTTAAAATTGCAGAAATTGTTGCTTCTTGGCCTGGGAGTCATATTTGGGTGGCCCATCCCCCTTTGATAGCTTTTGTTTTGACTGTCGTTGGAGGTTTTTGGCTTTGTTTGTGGCAACAACCTTGGAGAAGCTGGGGATTCATTCCCATCAGCGTTGGGTGTTTGATGAGTTTTTTTGGGGAGCTTCCTCAAATTCTCATCGATGGGCAAGGAAAAGTGGTTGGTCTTTATGAAAACAATATTCTTTATCTGAGCTCAACGCGAAAAGGAAAATTTACCGCAGAAACATGGCAGAAATTTTTAGCGGCAAAAGAATTAAAGACAATGCCTTGTGAAGATGGTGTATGTCGATCCACTGTTCACCATATTCCCTTGATTATTTCATATGTAGAAGAAAATCAACCCTGTCTTAAAGATGCTATTTTGATTCGCTTTGAGCCAAGCCAAAAAGCCTGTCCTGAAGCACGCCTTACCTTGGATTGGTACGACATTTGGAAAGCGGGGGGGTATGCTCTTTGGATTAAAGATAAAGGCCAGCAACTTAAAGAAGTACGAGAATATCAGGGGATGCGTCCCTGGACACGAAAGGCAATCCACCGCAGAGAAAGGCCTTCAGCAAAAAATCAGGCTAAGGAATTCTGAGGCTTTCTCTTAAAGTGTTTCTTATTCAGGCACACAAGTCATATAACAACGTCCATCAGTTGGATCGTCTGTTTCGCACCTCTCCACCCCAAGCACCGTTTTAAAGTTAGGAGACAACTGTACTTTACAATTTGCTGGACAACTTATTGTTGGCCTGGCATAACCAAAATCGCCCTTTAATTTATTTTTACTGTTAACTTTATTACATTTGAGGTGAGGTCCTGATGGTGTACCTACAGTGTAATAGGCTATATCGTAGGTATCTACCTTAATTTTTATTCCAAAAAAATTATATTCGGTTTCTGAATTTTTTGGGCAAGATACTTTTGTCGTAGGACAAACGAATTTTGGTTTTGGGTTGCAGGCTACAAGGCAGTTTTTTGTCGGATCTGTTGTTGTACACTTTTTATTTGTAAAGTCTTTACCCAAGTGTAAATCATACTCATTCGGTTCACACCTAAACCATATGCTTTTGTACACACTGTTATAATTATCACGATCAGAAAAACAATCTAATTCATGTCCAACGATGTCCGTTGCATATTGTACTTGATATTTCGTAGCGTCGTTTGTGGGACAGTTATAGACAACAGCGTGAGAAGAATGGCTAAAAGCTAAGATAATACTCAAAACGAATAAGAAAGAGATTTTCATTTTTATTTCCTTTTGTTGCTCGTTACTTATTAACGCGGCATTAAAATATATATATCGAAATATGGGATACGAATCAAACTCTATGTTTTCTTTAAAAGTCCATGCCTCTTTTTACCTGCAGAAAGTTTAAGAACTGATTCCTTTTCAAAGATTTTATGATCGAGAAAAAAAAGTTCATCTGTAATAGAAACATCATTGAGACGGGCTCCACCTCCTTCAATCAGGTGCCGGGCCTCTCTTTTGGAGCTTGTGAAGTTAAGACGGCAGAAAAGGTCAAGGATAGAGACGCCTTTCTTGAGCTCCTCTTCCGACAAGAAGAGGGTGGGAAGGGAAGTATCATCAAGAGAAGCTTGTGTGCTTTCGAAAAGCTTTTGAGCCGTAGCACGAGCCTCTCTGACCGCAGCCTCTCCATGAATAAAAGTAGTGGCCTGATCGGCCAAGATTTTCTTGGCTTCATTAATGTCAGCCCCTTGAAGTTTTTCGAGGCGCTTGATTTCATCGAGAGGGAGAAGGGTGAAAAAGCGCAAGAAACGTCCTACATCTGCGTCTTCCGTGTTACGCCAAAATTGCCAGTAGTCATAAGGAGATAACATGTCTGCGTTCAGCCAAATAGCACCAAGAGCCGTTTTCCCCATCTTGCTACCACTGGCTGTGGTAATGAGTGGCGTAGTTAAACCATAAACGGTTTTGTGGGTGACTTTTCGAACCAGCTCAATCCCATTGATAATATTTCCCCATTGATCTGATCCCCCAATTTGGAGCCTACAGTTATACTTTTTGTTAAGCTCGAGAAAATCATACCCCTGAAGGATCATATAATTAAATTCAAGGAAGGTCATAGGGGACTCACGATCAAGGCGCTGGCGAACGCTTTCAAAAGTGAGCATACGATTAACAGTAAAATGAATGCCATACTCTCTGAGAAAGGACGGATAATTTAAGGTATCAATCCAGTCGGCGTTGTTTAATAAGAGCGCTTCCTTTGGACCATTTCCAAAGGAGAGGACGCGTTTGAAAACCATTGAAAGACTTTCAATATTTTTTTGAATGTCTTGATCATCTAAAAGTTGCCGTGATTGATCTTTTCCTGTTGGATCTCCAATTTTTGTTGTCCCTCCTCCCATCAAGACAATGGGGCGGTGGCCTGTGTGTTGAAGCCAATAAAGAACCATAATCTGAATCAAGCTTCCCACATGAAAACTACGTGCCGTTGCATCAAACCCAATGTAGGCTGTAAGGCGCTCTTTGATCAGGAGGGCATCAAGGGCCTCTAGATCTGTCCCTTGGTAAATAAACCCGCGATCTTGAAGGGTCTTTAAAAATTCAGATTTTAGAACCATTTTTTGCTAAGTCGCTTTCTTGAAAAGGTTTTCCTGTTATCATTGTATAGACGGCTTCCGCTATATTTTGTGATTGATCGCCGATTCTTTCAATGTTTTTTGCTGCAAACAAAAGCTGGGTGCAAGGATTCACATTTTTGGGATCCGCAATCATAGCTGCAAACAGGTTTTGAAGATAGGCTTTATAGAGCTTATCGACCTCAGAGTCCATATGCCAAACTTTTATCGCAAGATTTAGATCTGCTTTTTCAAACGCAATAAGGGCTGATTCGATCATTTGCTTTGGTATTTCAATAAGGATGGGGAGCCCCTCAACTTCTTCGAAGGAAGGTAATTTTTGCAAGTTTAAGCTAAACTTGGCTATATTGGCGGCATAGTCAGCAATTCTTTCCACTTGGTTTGAAATTTTAAGAGAGGCAATGACTGTCCTTAAATCAGAAGCCACGGGTTGACGAAGGGCGAGGATTCGTGTGGCTAGTTCATCCACCCTGATTTCAAGGAGGTTAATTTTTTGATCCTCGGAAATAACCTCTCTAGCTAACTCAGCATCCCGATCCACGATGGATTGAATAGCCTTATTTATTTGAGAAAGGGTTAATTCACCCATATACCTGATGAGATCATGAAGTTTTTTAAGCTCTTCATCATATGCTTTAACAATGTGCTGTATCATCCGTATCGTCCTGTAATATAGCCTTGGGTTCGTTCATCTTTTGGTGTTGTAAAGAGTTCGCCTGTTTCACCAGCTTCCACAAGATAACCGCTGTGAAAGAACGCCGTTTTCTGTGAAATGCGTGCGGCTTGTTGAAGATTATGAGTCACAATAACAAGAGTAAATTTTTCTCGCAATTCATCAATTAATTCTTCGATTTTTGCCGTTGCAATAGGGTCAAGGGCAGAACAAGGCTCATCCATGAGAATTACCTTGGGGTTGACTGCAATAGCGCGAGCAATGCAAAGTCGTTGTTGTTGCCCCCCAGAAAGGCGAGTCGCGGCTTGCTGGAGACGATCTTTGACTTCATCCCAGAGACCAGCGCGGGTTAGACTTTTTTCAACAATCTGATCAAGGGCGCTTTTGTCTTTAAAAAGTCTATGAATCCGAGGACCATAGGCAACATTTTCATAAATGGATCGTGGGAAGGGATTAGGCTTTTGAAACACCATTCCCACATGAGATCTTAAATCCACCACATCAACAGAAGGATCATAAATATCTTTGCCATCCAATAAAACCTTTCCTTCGAGATGAAGGTTAGGCACCACGTCATTCATACGATTGAGGCAGCGGAGGAAGGAACTTTTCCCACATCCGGAAGGGCCAATAAGAGCCGTTGTTTGTGAGGCAGGCAATCCTAAGCTCACATTGAAAAGAGCCTGTTTTTCACCGTAAAAAAGATTTAAATTTTGAACATCAATTTTAAAAGCCATGGTGTGTCTCAAATTTTTTACGAATAAAGAGTGCAAGTCCATTCAGAAGGCCCAAGATTAAAAGGAGAACAAGAATAGCTCCAGATGTATTTTCAACAAATCCCATTTCAGGACTTCTCGACCAATTAAAAATTTGAACAGGCAAAACTGTTGCGGGATCTAAGAAGGAAGAAGGAGGGGTTGCAATAAAGGCCACCATTCCAATCATCAAAAGAGGTGCTGTTTCTCCTAGGGCCCGAGCGAGACTTAAGATAACGCCGGTTGTAATTCCTGGAAGAGCTGAAGGGATAACATGGTGGAAAAGGACTTGAAGCGGCGTGGCACCGAGGCCCAAAGCTGCTTCCTTAAGTGCAAAGGGAACAGCGGAAAGAGAGGCTCGTGTTGTGACGACAATGACAGGTAGGCTCATCAACCCAAGGGTAAGACCTCCAACAAGGGCGGATGGCCGGGGGAGTCCTATAAAATGGATAAAGGCAAGTAAACCTAAAAGACCAAAAAGGATTGAAGGAACAGCGGCTAAATTATTTATGGTGGCCTCTATCCAATAAATATGAGAATTTTTGGGAGCAAATTCTTCTAAATAAATGGCAGCTCCAATTCCTATAGGAAACGCCGTTAAAAAGGTAATTAAAAGTGTGAGGAGAGAGCCTAGGAGGGCTCCCCAAATGCCAGCCATTTCAGGCGCACTTGAATCTGAATGGGTAAAAAAGGCCCCATTAAATGAAAGACGAATTTTGTTTTGAGATTTAAGAGCTTCTATACTTTGGCTGTCTTGTGGAGACAGAGTACCTGGGTAGCCATTCTTATAATACATATCTACTGCATCAGAGGCGGCTGTCCATTTACCTTGATCAACATACTGAGCATAGGGATTTAAAAGGTGTTGAGGGGCGGATTTGGCTTCAATTTCTGTTTTGAAAAAGGCGGGGAGCCCCGTGATAAGGATTTTTCCAAAAATAATTCCAAGAAAAAGAAGGGCTAAACATAAACTAAAAAGTCCCATGCGTTGAAACCATTTTTCCTGGCGATGCCGTTTTCTTAAATTTGATGTCATGAAAGCTTTCTAAAGAGGAAAAACACAAGATTGAGGATGATTCCTACAATGAGCACAACGGTGGCTACAATGAGAAAACCAAAGGCAAACAAAACTCCTACGGCAATAAGGATCGCAATGACAAGCCAGTATTTCCACGTCATGCGGGGAGATTTTGTTTCCCACTGCCAGCTTTCAACTTCAAGATGCACCTTCTCAGTATCCTCTTTTTTAGAGACATGTTTTTTAGCCATAAATCCTCCTATGCCGTTTGATTCCATATAGGGCGAGTATATTCAAAAAGAAGGTCAAAATAAATAAAACAAATCCAAGTCCAAAGGCTGCCAGGGTTTTTGTGTTGTCGAACTCTTGGTCTCCTGTTAGAAGATTGACGATTTGAACCGTGACGGTTGTAACAGCTTCCAAAGGATTAAAAGTGAGATTTGCAGCAAGCCCTGCTGCCATCACCACAATCATGGTCTCTCCAATTGCACGTGAAAGAGAGAGTAAAAAAGCAGCGATTAGACTTGGAAATGCTGCAGGAAGAAGAACGCGTAAAATGGTTTCCGAGGCCGTTGCCCCAAGGCCAACGGACCCTTCCCTCAAGCTATGTGGAAGACGATGAAGGGCATCTTCACAAAGGGATGACATGTAAGGGAGAATCATGATTCCCATGACAAGTCCTGCAATTAAAGCACTCTCACTCGAAAGTGTTATATAGAGTGTGTCTCCAAGAGACTGGAAAAAAGGAGCCAAGGTTGTAATGGCAAAGAAACCATAAACCAGGGTGGGGATGCCCGCCAAGGTTTCGAGAAGAGGTTTAAAAACTTGGCGTAGAGAGGGGCGAGCATATTCAGATAAATAAACGGCAATTAAGGTACCACAGGGCAAGGCAATCGCCATGGCGATGGAAGTAATTAAAAGCGTTCCTGTAAAAAGGGGGATAGCACCAAAGCCGACCTCTTCGCCAGAAGGTAGAGTATGGGGGGCCCATGTAAGTCCGAAGAGGAAATCAAAAACAGAAACGCGCGCAAAAAAACGGAAAGTTTCTCCTAAAAGGGAAACGACAATGCCAATTGAAATGAGAACAGTTCCCACCGCACAAAGGAAAAAAAAGACCTTGGCACATCTTTCAACCCAAAGAGATCTCATGAGGACCCCCCGGTTTTAAAAAGTTGAGCCAGGTCTTTCTGAATGTTACGTTGCTCTGATTGAGGGAGAGGAATAAGCCCCTTTTCTGTAAGGTATCCTGACTTTCCAATGGCGTCATTTGAGGTAAATTCACGCATGTAGAGAAGGCGGTTTAAATGATCAGATAAATCATTAAGCTTTATGTAGATATAAAGGGGGCGACTTAAGGGATAGTGCCCATCTTGAATTGTTTTAAGGAATGGCAAAACCCCATTTACCGAAAGGGCTCGGATACGATTTTTATTCTGCTCATAGAAGCTGAAGGTGATGATGCCTATCGTATGGGGTGCGGTTAAAACCTTTTGAATAATAAGGTTCTCATTGGCTGGTGCTTCAATATAAATTCCATCATGGCGTAATAGAGAGTCACATGGACCCTTAATTTTTTCAAGGAGAACGTCATAGGTTCCTGAGGCAGGAGCCGGCCCTAAGATGCGAAGAGGAAGCACAGGAAAAGAGGGTTGAATTTGACTCCATATCATATAAGGGTTTTTGAGACACTGTCCCTTCACAAAAACCTTCTCGGCAATGGCGCTTCTTAGATCCTCAATTCTAATGGGAAAAAACTGGCTTCCCTTCTTTTCGATCAAAACCAGCCCATCTTGTCCAATTTTAAACTCCTGAAAGTCGATGTTTTGTTGTTCACATTTTTTGCGTTCCGTTTCTGTAAAAGGGCGTGAGGCCATCACACCATCGAGTTCCCTTGTTCCTTCACAAAAAAGCTTAATGCCAGCCCCTGTGCCGAGGCCTTCAATTAATGGTGTTGGTTCTTGGGTTTTATAATGGAAATATTCAGCAACGCGGGCGGCAAAGGGAAAAATAGCTGATGACCCAGCAAGGCGTAGAGGAGGAGCAGCCTCAGCTATTTGGAATCCGAAAAGGAAAATGAAAAAGAGAAAGCCCCATTCCTTTTTGAACATGGTTGCCTACATTTCTCGATAAAGGGAAAAATGAGCCAGCTCTTCTAAGGCTGATTTGAGGGGGGAGGGAGAAAATTTAGCAAGACATTCAAGGGCATTCTTCACAAAAGTTTCGGCCATTCCTTTGGATTCAGCCAAGGCATTTGATTTATTTAAGAGATAAAGGGCTTGCTGAAGTTCCTGCTGATCCCGTGTTTTTTTCGTAATCATCTCTTCCCAAAATGATATTCCTATCCCTTTATGATAAGCAAGAATGATAGGAAGGGTTACCTTTCCCTCACGGAAATCATCCCCTATAGTTTTGCCGAGTTGTTCTTGGTTTGCCGTATAGTCCAGCACATCATCCATCAGTTGAAAGGCAATTCCAAGTGAGAGACCAAATTGAGCGAGGGCTTTTCTTTGGGGCTCGGGCGCATTTGCAATAACAGCTCCAACTTCCGTAGCGGCTGAAAAAAGGCGCGCCGTTTTTGCTTCAATGATTTTAAGGTAGGTGTCTTGAGTAAGTTCAAGGGAATGGCTCATACTTAATTGCAAGATTTCACCTTCAGAAATGGCAGAGGAGGCATGTGACAAAATGTTTAAAATCTCTAAGGAACCATCGGCTACCATCAGCTCAAAAGCTCGGCTAAAAAGAAAATCCCCCACAAGGACACTTTCCTTATTACTCCATAAGGAATTTGCGGTGCGCATGCCACGACGTAGCATGCTTTCATCAACCACATCATCATGAAGAAGGGTAGCCGTATGAATAAATTCTACACAAGCCGCTAGAGCAATATGTCGTGTTCCACGGTATCCACAGAGCTCAGCTGAGGAGAGGGTAAGGAGAGGCCGCAAGCGTTTCCCTCCCAAAGAAATGAGGTAGCCTGCAATCTGGGGAATCAAAGAAACGGAGCTTTCCATTTTTTCGAGGATACAACTATTAACAGACTTTAATTGAGCCTGCAAAAGAGCGAGTAAAGGTTGCAGCCCTGGAGAAGTAGTCTCTAAAGATTGTTTAAGTAAGGGCCGCATACGAGCTTTTTCCTGCCTTCCTTTTCAGATCTACTCTACCCTAAATTGGAGCATAGCCTATCATACACTGCGTCCTCCTTGGCAAGCAATCCTTTGTTTCTCGAAGAGAAACATTAGGAGTGCTTAGCCGAGGATCCAATGCGATTTTGCAATTGCCTCGTTATTTTCTTTTTTTTCTGAAAAAGCTGATAGTATTTTCACTATAAAAATTTGAGGGAGAATCATCATGAAAAAAATATTTTTAATGGCTTTATTGGGACTGATTTTGGGAACGAAAGCTGTGGTTGCTGACACTATTCCAGCTGTAGATCTTATAAATTGGGATGGAAGAAGTAACGTTAATGGATGGAAAAACGTATCACCAATAACCCCACCCCCAGCTCAAGAATGGCAGTTCCTTCGTGGCTATGTATTGGTATCATCATCTTGGCATCCAGGCTATCCGTTTCAAATGGTTTTTCAAACGAAAGACGGAAAATTTAAACTTACGATGGGAAGAACAGGTACGATAACCAAAGATCAAATAGATAACAAAAAAGTGACATTTACAATTAGTGGAAGTACAGAGATACATACAAGCCAGGAAGGCGATTACGGTCTTAAATTTACGCCAAGTAATCTTACGGGCTCCACAAGTCCGGGGATTAGCATTGCTCCTTAAGGATGGGTAGGGGTCCTTATCTCGTACGGGAATAAAATGCTTTCCATAAAAACCCTATAAGGATAAGGAAAAAAAGAGCAAAGGGAAGGCCCCATAGAAATAGGGTTTTTTGATTCATGGGGGGACGGAAGAGAATGTCTGTTCCATACCTTTGACGCAGTTCCTCTCGGATACTTTCTGGTGATTCCCCTTTTTGTAACTCTCTAGAAATAAATTCTTTTAAAGATTGGGCTGCAGGTGTTTCAGAATCAGCAATGGATTGGCCAGCACAGACAGGGCAGCGAACCTCACGATAAAAATCGTTTGCCGTCTCAATTGAAAAGGCGGGAAGCGGTGCAAAGAGCAGAAAAAAAACCAGCAATTTTTTGCGGCTGAGAAGAGAGACAAAAGCACCAAACGCCATCAAAAGTCCCCCTATCCAAATCCAGGGCGCGAGTGGTATGATGGAGACTCGAATTAGCCAACGGTTATTTCCTTGATAGGGGCCCAATATAACATAAAGATCTGAGAGTCCATTGGTTAAAACGGCTGTTTCACTGATGAGAGAATTTTGAGGTTGATAAAGCCTTTTTTCAGGCGTCAATGTGCTTCCCTCTGAAGTAAGTATGGCCTTCTCATAAAGATAGGTTGACCCTTTTCCCTGGGTGACCTCCTGAAGAGTCAGGGTTCTATTGCCAATGCTAAGACTTTCTTTTGGCTGAAGAACTTTGGTTTCATCATGACGTAAACCGCCCCCTACACTGATGCCGAGAAGAGAGAGGCCAACACCCATATGCGCGAGAGTTGGGCCAATGCTCAAACGCTTTCGCAGAAAGGCTTCCAGGCTTCCAATCAGGATCCAAATGGCCAATACACATCCTAGTAAAGTCCACAAAACAAGGGTAGAATAAATGTAAAGTAGGAAAACGAGTGCGCCAAGGCTGCCAGTCAAAGGAAGGATAAGGAGCTGAAAAAGGGATGTTTTTTCCTTTCTTAAAAGGGCTCCTATGGGTATCAAAAAAAGAGACGGCATAAGAAGCGGGACAAGGGTTTGGTTAAAATAAGGAGCACCCACAGCAACTTTTTCATTCCAGATTCCTTCACTCAAAAGAGGATAAAGGGTTCCGAAACAAAGGGTAGCAAGTCCCACACTAAGCAGTAATGAAGTGAAGAAAAGAAGTCCCTCTCGAGAAAATAAGTTTAGAGACGGACTTTTAAAATGGGGAGATCTCCATGTCCAGAGAAAAAGAGCAAAGCCCATAAGTCCTCCTATAAGAAAGAGCATAAAAGCTCCGCGCTCTGAATCTTGTGCAAAGGAATGAACAGAAGTGATAACCCCTGAACGCACTAAGAAAGTCCCCAAAAGACTGAACCCAAAAGTTAGAATACTGAGAAACAAACTCCACCGATAAAAGGATTGAGTTCGGAGAACATGCAAGAGGGCTGTGCCTGCAAGCCATGGCATGAGCGAAGCATTTTCCACAGGATCCCAAAACCACCATCCTCCCCACCCGAGTTCATAGTAAGCCCACCAACTGCCGAACGTAATTCCAAGGGTGAGAAAAGACCACGCAACTAAGACCCAAGGGCGGGTAAGAGTGGCCCATTCCTCTCCATCCATCTGTCCCCAAAGAGCTGCGAGCGCAAGGGAAAAGGGAGCAGAAAAACCCACATAGCCAAGATAAAGGAAGGGGGGATGGATGAGGAGACTTTTATCTTGAAGGAGAGGGTTAAGAGATTGCCCTTCAGGAAGGGAAAAAGGAAGAAGAGTAAAGGGGTTTGACGTAAGCCATAAAAAGAGGAGAAAACAAAAAACAAGAAGCCCTTGAAAGGTAAGGGCGCGGGCTCTGATATAAGGGTCTTTAAGGACTAGAGAAAAAGCCACAGCAACTCCCGATAGAATTCCTACAAAAAGAAGTAAAGATCCTTCATGTTGGCCCCAGCTCGCAGCAAGGCGATAATACCAGGGAAGCTGAGAATGATCATGAAGGACAACAACAAGAAGAGAAAAATCGCATATGAAAAAGGCAATCATTAATGTCAGAAAAGCGCCTCCAATAAAAATCCCTTGCATGAGAGCAGCGGTTTTTCCAAGGGCAAGGTAGCGTTTCTTTCTTGTTTGAACACCATAAAAGGAGGCCCCCATTTGTACGACTGAAAATCCTATGGCGAGGGCTATGAAAAGATTTCCAAGTTCACCGAGCATCGCGCCATAACCCCTTTTCCTTTAAGCGATCAGCTACATCTTTTGGCATATAGGTTTCATCATGCTTGCCAAGGACGGTTTCGGCTTGAAACACATCGGGTTCAGAAAGATGTCCTTCCACAACCACTCCTTGCCCTTCGCGGAATAAATCAGGCAGTAGTCCAATATAGGCGACTTTTAAAGTTTTGATGTCATCCGTAATTTCGAAGGTAACGTTGTCTCTGTCATGTGTTACAGAATTTGTAACTACAATGCCCCCGACACGAAGGTGCTGTTGAGGATGAATTGTCTTTTTGCTTAATTCGGAAGGGGTATAAAAGAAAACAAGGTTGTCTCGAAAAGCAATTGAAATGAGGAAAATAGCGATACCAAGACCAATGAGTCCTGCACAAAGAGTGAGAAGACGTTGATGCTTAGGTTTCATCAGTGGAGGACCTTTTCCACTCGAGATAGCTCCATCCTAAAAACAAAATGAGGCTAAAAATTGTGAAGCCATAGGCACATAAAATATAAAAAAGATAAGGGGTATCAAAAGTCATGTCAGGCTTTCTTGAATAAGAAGTTTTCGTTTGTTAAGCTCAGTACGCGCTCTTAAAATAAGAAGAATGAAAAAGTAAAATATGTAAGCGGCTGTCATTAAACCAAGAGGGAGAAGCATGCTGGGGTGAATAGAGGGAGCTGAGAGCTTGGTTAAGCTTGCGGGTTGATGAAGGGTATTCCACCAGTTTACAGACCATTTAATGATGGGGAGGTTGATAACCCCTACAAGGGCGAGAAGGGAGGCGGCCCTGATTCCTTGGTCTGTATGGGTATAAGCCTTATAAAGAGCCCAATACCCACTGTAGAGAAAGAGAAGGACGAGAACGGATGTAAGGCGCGCATCCCATACCCAATAAGCTCCCCACATAGGCTTTCCCCATAGGGATCCGGTAACAAGGCTTAACACTGTAAACAGAGCTCCAATAGGCGCTATGCTGACGGCTAAAAGTTCGGCAAGGGGAGACCTCCACACCAAAACAAAGAAGCTTAGAAACGCGAGAAGGGCATACGCAAAAAGAGCCATCCAAGAGGCAGGTACATGAACATACATGATGCGCATGGCATCTCCCTGTTGATAGTCGGGAGGTGAGGTAAGAAGAGCCGTATAAAGTCCCACTGCAAAGAAAAAAACACCAAGCCCAATGAAGATGGGAAAAAGGACTTTGCTTACTTCAAAAAAATAACGAGGCTTTACCCAAGTGACTTTCATGTTAATGCTCCGTTGCAAAGGAAAGCGCCCAACTTCCAGCGGCTATAGCTAGGATTATAAGAAAGAGAGACGTTCCTGAAAGGAGCCAGAAAGACGGAAAAGAATCAAGTCCTAATCGTACCATATCCATAACAGAAAGCCCAAAGATAAGCAGAGGCAAGGTCAGTGGAAGGAGAATAAGGGAGATAAGAAGACCACCACCTTGAGTATTGAGGGTCAAAAGGCTTCCTAAAATCCCAAGGGCGCTCAGCGCAGGAAACCCAATGAGAAGTGTAAGAAAAAGAGAGAGCATTTCATGACTTGAAAGGCTAAAAAAGGGAGAGAGTAAAAGCCCAACACAAGCCAATGGAAAACCTATAAAAATACATTCAGCAATAACTTTAGAGAGGAGGTAGGTTGAGGCAAGGGATGGATGAAGAAGAATTTCATCTAAGAGTCCGTGTTGCGCTTCCTTTTTTAAGAGATGAGGCGTTGAAAAGAAGGTCGTTAGGATAGCTAAGATCCAGATAAGAGCAGGGGCGCTTTGCTTTAAAAGTCTCTCATTCGGCCCCAAAGCTAAAGAGGCACAAAAAAGGGCAAGGGCAAAGAAGGTAAATATGGAGAAAAATCTCCCCCGATGAAGGGAGAGATTATAGAGTTCTCGCAAGATCATAAAAGGATCTCCTGAGTTCCCTTGGGTTTCTTTTCATGGGTTGCAAGGATCACGAGTCCCCCCTTCTCCCTATGATCACATAGGGCTTTTTCAAGAACTTTAAGACCAGCCTCATCAAGGCTGGTATGAGGCTCATCTAAAATCCACAAGGGTCGCGGGAGCCATTGGCACCGGCTTAAGCTGATGCGCTTTCGTTGACCCTGAGAGAGCTGGTCAATTTTTTTATTAAATAGGGAGGCTACTCCCCACAAATCTAAAGCCTTTTCAATTGTATCCCTTTTGACGCCAGTGTGATACTGCCATAGCTTGATTTGATCCTTTAAAAGAGCCTCTGGATGGAGAGCAAGTTTATGTCCGACGTAGAGAAGGTTTTGCTGATAAGTGGAGAGATGGACTGCTTCTCCCTTCCAAAAAAGGGGGTTGGGTTTTAGGCGTATAAGACCTGCGAGGATACGAAGAAAAGTTGATTTTCCAGCTCCGTTCGCTCCACGAACAAGGAGGGTCTCTTTTTGCCGAAGAGAAAAAGAGAGGTCTGAAAAAAGGGGGGCAAATGTAATGTGTCGCGCTTCCAGCATAAAATGAACCTTAATGGAAACAGTTTGGTTTGAAAATGGAGAAATTACAGACTCTGAGGATTGCCAAAAAGTGCTCTTTCCTCTAAGGATAAAGAATATCTTTAGCGGGATGGATCGATTCATGAAAGTATCTCAAAAAGTTAAAAAAATTCTCTCGAACTATGAGAGTGATTGTCCAGGAACCAAGACAAACCTCGCTCGTATTTTAATGCAAGGGCGCTTGGGGGGCACAGGAAAAATGATGATCCTTCCTGTAGACCAAGGATTTGAACATGGTCCTGGGCGTAGCTTTGCCATTAATCCCATAGCCTATGATCCACACTATCATTATAAAATTGCGGTTGATGCGGGGCTTTCAGCCTATGCTGCACCCTTGGGGATGCTCGAGGCTGGGGCGGGTAGCTTTGCAGGGGCCATCCCAACTATTTTGAAAATTAACAGTTCCATAAGCCTTCTGCCTCAAGAGGATAATGCGGATCAGGCTGTAACAGGCTCTGTTGCTGATGCTTTGCGTTTAGGCTGCTCGGCCATTGGCTTTACCATTTATCCTGGATCCAATGCTATCCTGGATATGCTGAGAGAATTACAAGAGCTTTCCGAAGAAGCTAAATCCTGTGGACTCGCTGTTATTGTATGGTCTTATCCCCGTGGTAATATGTCCAAAGAAGGGGAAACAGCGCTCGATACCATCGCCTATGGCGCTCATGTGGCGGCTTTGATGGGGGCTCATATCATTAAAGTTAAGCTTCCAACGGATTATCTTGAGAATGATGTTGCTAAACAAGAATATATAGCTCAAAAAGTTGAGCGGAATACACTTACAGCACGGGTCCGCCATGTGGTGGAAGCTTGTTTTAAAGGGCGCAGGCTTGTCGTGTTCTCGGGGGGCATCGCTAAAGATCTCAAAGGGGTTTATGAAGACGCGCGCGCTATCCGTGATGGTGGGGGAAACGGCTCTATTATTGGGCGTAATGTTTTTCGGAGGCCTTATAAGGAGGCCATAGAAATGCTGGATACACTTGTGAAAATTTATCAAGGAAAACAATAGGGGTAAAGGGTTATGAAGATTAGTGGGAATGCTATTCGGCCTGGAAATATTATCCAACACAAGAATCGTCTGTGGGTAGCTGTAAAAACCCAACATACGCAGCCAGGAAAGGGGGGAGCTTATCTGCAAGTGGAATTGAAAGACATTCGAGACGGCACAAAGCTCAATGAACGGTTTCGGTCCAGCGAATCCGTTGAAAGAGTTCGTCTGGATGAGAAGAAGTACCAATTCCTCTATGAAGAAGGGGATTCTATTGCCTTGATGGATCAAGAAACCTTTGACCAAATTCATCTCTCAAAGGATTTGCTGGGCGATTCCCTCCCCTTTCTTAAGGACGGAATGATATTAACTGTTGTATCCCATGAAGGGGAAATTGTGGGGGCTGAGCTTCCCGAGACGGTTGTAATGAAAATTGTTGAAGCAGAACCCGTTGTTAAAGGCCAAACAGCCTCCTCATCCTATAAGCCCGCTGTTTTAGAAAATAGTGTGCGAATCATGGTACCTCCCCACATTGATGTGGGGACGAAGGTTGTTGTGAATACAGCTGACGGTTCCTATGTAGAGCGGGCAAAGGAATAAGATTAATGGTTCACCAATTGCGGCTAGTGTCACGGTCACCTCATTTAAATGTTATGTGTAATGCAGCCTTTAAAGCAGCCCGTGGTCTCGTGCGTGATTTTGGGGAAGTGGAGCAGCTCCAAGTCTCGCGAAAAGGACCCGGCGATTTTGTTTCTACAGCGGATAAGAAAGCAGAAGACATCATTTACAAAGAGCTAAAAAAAGCCCGACCCTCTTACGGTTTTCTGATGGAAGAGGGCGGAAAAATTGAAGGGGAAGAGGAGTATACCTGGATTATTGATCCCCTCGATGGCACCTCCAATTTTCTTCACGGCATTCCGCATTTTGCTATTTCCATTGGCCTTCAAAAGGGATCAGAGATGATCGCAGGCGTGATTTACGATCCTATTAAGGATGAGTTGTTTTATGCGGAAAAGGGCGGGGGAGCTTTTTTGAATGACCGGCGACTTCGTGTTTCTGGACGTCAACATATGTCAGAGGCTCTTTTTTCAACGGCCATTCCCTTTGCGATGCATGATGCTAAAACAAGGGCGGAATTTCAAAAATCCATGGACGTTGTCATCCCTCTTGTAGCGGGGCTGCGTCGCTTTGGAGCAGCATCCCTGGATTTTGCTTACGTAGCGGCTGGGAGATTTGATGGGTATTGGGAGCGTCCTCTTCAGCCTTGGGATATGGCAGCAGGCCTTGTTTTGGTGCGTGAAGCGGGAGGCTATGTTTGTGATCTTCAAGGGGGAGATGATATTTTGGGGACAGGGTCAATTTTAGCCGCTAACGCCTTTCTTTATCAACCTTTGAAGGATCTTGTGTTGCCGGTGTATAAATTTTAAAAAATCAAGAAGATGAATACCTCACCCCTTTAACAGTACCCCTTCATGAAGGATAAGAATGCGATCCATGCGCTTGGCGAGATCCATGTTATGGGTTGCAATGAGGGCACTCAAGTTTTCTTTACGCACAAGGTCAATCAACTTTTTAAAGACTGAGGCTGCGGTATGCTCATCCAGGTTTCCTGTGGGTTCATCGGCTAATAAGATCTTTGGACGATTGGCGAGCGCCCGCGCAATAGCTACCCGCTGTTGCTCACCTCCTGAAAGACGAGCGGGCCGGTGAGAGGAGCGATTCAAAAGGCCCACCTCTTTGAGCAAGTCATGGGCACGTGTGCGGGAGGATGAAAATGAGTGCCCTGCGATCATTTGGGGGAGGATGATATTTTCCTCAGCACTAAACTCAGGCAAAAGATGATGGAATTGATACACAAACCCCAACACATTGCGTCGAATTTGAGTGCGATCGCGATCATTTAAGCTTCCGCATTTTTTCTCTTCAATAATTACCTCCCCCCCATCTGCTTTTTCTAAAAGACCAGCCGTTTGCAAAAGGGTCGATTTTCCTGAACCTGAAGGACCTACAAGGGCTACGATTTCGCCTGGATAAAGGTCTAAATCAATTCCCTTTAAAATATGCAAGATTTGCGTTCCTTGGTGGAAAGTGCGCTTGAGCGATTTCAGAGAGAGAAGAGGCTTTTTATTCATAACGCAAGGCCTCCACAGGATCAAGGCGGGATGCGCGCCAGGCGGGGTAGAGGGAGGCGAGGAAAGTCAGTAAAAGGGCAATGAAGAGAACCAGAAATACTTCCCATGGATCGACGCGGGCGGGAAGTTTTGAGAGGAAGTATACTTCTGCTCGGAAAAGCTCGGCTCCGGAAAGGAATTCAAGGCCCCTTTTGATCGCATCAATGTTCCAGGAAAATAAAAGTCCTGCCATGGCTCCAATCAAGGCGCCGACGGTACCGATGGTAGATCCTGCAATAAAGAAAACGCGCATTATCATGCCTTGAGTTGCCCCCATGGTCCGTAAAATTGCAATGTCGCGGCCCTTATCTTTGACGAGCATAATGAGCGTTGAAATCACATTAAAAGAAGCCACAAGGATGATAAGGGTCAGAATGATAAACATCACATTACGCTCCACATTGATGGTGCTAAAAAACTCTTTGTTGGCTTGTTGCCAATCAACGATTCTCATGTTTTTGCCCTGAGTTAGGGGCTCTAACAGTTCCTTAAAGTGACCAACCTTTTCAGGGTTTTCCGTGAAGATTTCAATGCCAGTGACACCATCACCTAATTGATAGAATTTTTGCGCTGCTTCAAGAGGAATGAAAACAAAGCTTGAATCATACTGAATCATGCCCGCATCAAAAATGCCAGCAATCTCAAAGGTGCGTGTGCGGGGCATGGTACCAAAGGCTGTGGCATTACCCTCAGGGGACACAAGGGTGATTTTATCACCCAAAATAAGACCCAATTTTTCGGCCAGGCGCTTTCCAATAATAGCACTCGTGGGGCGGTCAAAAAGCCTGAATTGACCCCGCACCAGGTTATCGGAAATGGTTTTGCGAGATTCTAAATCAGAGGGCTTCATGCCATGAATCAAAACACCTGTGGTATGGCCATGGGCTATGGCCATAGCTTGACCTTCCACAATGGGGTTAGCTCCAATAATACCTGGCTCTTTCTTGATTTGTATCGTTAAGGCATCATAATCAGGCAAAGAGCCAGATTGACTATAAATGGCCACATGCCCATTCATGCCAATAATTCGATTTAAAAGCTCGTGGCGAAAACCATTCATGACAGACATCACAATGATAAGGGCCGCAACCCCAAGAGCAATGCCGAGGAAGGAAAACCAGGCAGTTACCGAAATAAAGCCCTCTTGACGGCGGGCTCTTAAATAGCGGAAGGCTACAAATCTCTCAAAGGCTGAAAACACCTGAACGCTTTCTCCATTTTGTTCAGGCGATCATAGTCGTTTGTTGCCTTTATATCAACTGGGGTAAATGCTCATCAAAGAATATTTGCCAGGGGAGAGCTTGAATATCTCCAGGAAGGAGGCGTGGACGAGCTAAGGGAGAAATAAGGTAGGATTTAACTTTGTAATTTTCCTTTTGAAATTCTTGGAGTCCTTGGGTATCTGCTGCAGATATAGATGAAGTTGACTTGATTTCAATAGCGGCTATAGGGGTATTAGAATGGACTAGAATCAAATCAACTTCTGCCCCAGTACTTGTGCGCCAAAAATAAAATTGAAAGCCCCACCGGTGATAAGAGTTTAAGGCAATCAACTGCAGAAGAATAAATTGTTCAAATCTTCTTCCGCGAACTTTTGGGTTAAGGGTTGAATATTGATGGCAAAGGGCATTTGTAACACCCGTATCGAACCAATAATATTTGGGATGAACAAGAAGCCGTTTTCGGATACTTTTTTTCCAAGGATCTAGCCTGTAAGCAAGGAAAGTATCTTCTAGTATTTGATAATAATCTTGAACCGTTTTAACGGATACCCCGCATTCGCGTGCAACATTACTATAATTAATAAGTTCCCCATCACTATTAGCTGCAATGTCAATAAATCTCACAAAGGGGCCAATGTTGCGGACAACGCCTTCAGCTTGGATTTCTTCGCGAAGATAAATGTCGGTGTATGAACGTAAAAACTCTTCTTCATCTTTTTTGCTTAGTTCCTGTGACCATAGGTAGGGGAGAGAGCCTTTTGAGAGAACTTTTTCAAGGTCAAAATCTTGTGCGAGCTCCACGTATGTTAAAGGATAGAGTTGATAGGTATTAGCTCTTCCAGCGAGAAGGTTTGCAGCCCCTCTCTTTAACTTTCTCGCGCTTGATCCAGTTAGAATAAAGCGAATCCCATAAGTTTCAATGAGATCGTGCACTTCATCTAAAAGCGAGGGGATCTTTTGAATTTCATCAACAATGCAAGTAAAGTGAGGATGTTTTTTATGATGGGCAAGGACTTCTTGTCGAAAAATGGAAGGATCTCTCACATAATTAAAGAAAGTTTCTTGAGGGAGGAGAGTGATATAGAGATCTTGGGGTTGGAGAAGGGAAGTGACAAAAGTGCTTTTCCCTGTTTGGCGGGGACCGAACAAAAAGAAGCTTCTCATTTTTGAAGGACTTAATTGCCTTTGTATCATACTCCAAAAATATAATGTATTTTTGGAGCATGGTCAACAGGTGTTTTTTTGTCTTTTAAATCAATTGCATATCTCGCAAGGAGGTGTGGCCGAATTTTCCAATGATGATATGGTCCAGAACCTTAATGTCAAGCTCTGTTGCTGCTTTAATCACGCGTTTCGTGATATCAATATCCGCTTGTGAGGGTGCGGGGTCCCCGCTGGGATGATTGTGCACCATGATAAGGCTGGAAGCACCAAGCTCTAATGTTCGTTTTACGACCTCTCGTGGGAAGACAGGTGTGATGTTGACAGTTCCTTGTTGCTGGACTTCATCAGCGATGATTTTGTTTTTCTGATCAAGGAAAAGAAGGCGGAATTGTTCAACAGTCAAATGAGCCATGCGAGCCCTGCAATAATCAATCACAGCTTTCCATGTTCCAAAAACGGGTTGTTGACTCGCCTCTTCCCTAACCAAGCGACAGCCTGCTTCGTGAACAGCTTTTAGCATGGCAAGAGTTGAATCCCCAACACCAGGGATCGACTTGAGTTTTTGGGGATTTGCTTGAAGAAGTCCAGAGAGGGAGCCACATTCTTTTAAAAGGGTTTTAGCAAGAGGTTTTACATCGCCACGCGGCATCACACCAAAGAGAAGGAGTTCAACGATTTCATAATCGGGAAGATTTTTTTCTCCTCCTTTCAGGAAACGATCTCGTAAACGCTGGCGATGTCCATTGTGTAAGGTCATAGGGTAAAAATCTCATATCCAGTTGAGGTGACGCCCACGCTGTGTTCAAACTGAGCGGAGAGGGATTTATCGCGTGTAACGGCTGTCCATCCATCTCCTAAAATTTTGATATCATATTTACCTGCGTTGATCATGGGCTCAATAGTAAAAAACATTCCTTCCTTGATCTCCGCTCCTGTATGGGGTTTCCCATAGTGGAGAACGTTAGGAGCTGCATGGAAAACGCGTCCCAAACCATGCCCACAAAAATCGCGGACAACGGAAAACCCTTTAGCTTCCACAAAGCTTTGAATGGCATAGCCGATATCACCAAGGTGAACACCAGGACGAATGACCTCAATACCGCGCATCATCGCTTCATAGGTCACACCAATTAATTTTTGAGCTTTAATTGAGATCTTTCCGATTGCAAACATGCGGCTTGTATCTCCATGCCATCCATCCAAAACAACGGTTATATCAATGTTAAGAATATCACCCTGGTGGAGTTTTTTTGGGCCCGGAATACCATGGCACACCACATGATTGACAGAGGTACAAATAGATTTTGGAAACCCTCGGTAACCCAAAGGTGCAGAGGTCGCCTCGTGACTGATGATAAACTCGTGACATAAATCGTTTAGCTCTTGAGTGGTAACCCCCTCTTTAACATAGGGTGTTATAAAATCAAGGGTAAGTGCTGCCAAGTGACCCGCTTTCCGCATACCTTCAAAGTCAGCGGGTGGATGAAGAATTATCTCTTCGGTGTCTAGATCTCTCATTATATGATCTTAAAAAAGGTTAAAGGGCGGGGTATTGTAATCTCTTTAGGAGATACATCGCAAGCAGAGACGAGCAAAATATCAAATGATGGGGGTTAAAAAACCTATCTCAAACGCCGAGTTGTAAGACTTTTTATAACATTTTTTATAATTGTTCCTGCTTTTTGAAAGGGTTTAACAATCCAATTATCAGCAACTTCCTTGATTTTTGATTTCAAAGATTTCGGAGAAGAAAGTTTTTGAGGGATAGCCTTCTTCTCATCTTTTTTAACCATAGAGGGTTGGGATACAGCTGCAGTTTTTCTTTTCATACCGTTGACGAATGCCTCTCTAAGATCAAGGACGCCGCTTCCATATTGATCATTAAAAAGAAAACTCTTGTTAAGGCTTGTCTGTCGAGCAGAACCGCGCATTAAGTCAGTGTATTCTTCAGGTTTCCGTCCAGGAAAGGTTTCTTTTAATAAAAGATAGCTGGCCGCTGCAATGGGTGAAGCAAAAGAAGTGCCAGAGCGTACTTCATACTCACCTCCCGGCATCGGTGTAAGAATATCAGATCCTGGGGCTGTAAGGGCATACTTAGCGCTTCCACCGATGACTCTATTGCTAAAAGGAGATAAACGCTCTTGTCCGTTACAATATTCAGAACTTGCTACAGGAACGAGTCTGCCTTTCATTTTTGGCGTGGCTGCAAGCTCTATGAGCTTCTTAGAATACAAATTAGCTTGATCGGGCGCTTTTTCATATTCATTTCCAAAAGAAACAAAAATAACTTTACCGGAATCTACCACGTTTTGGAGAGCCTGATATATTTTTTGGTCTGTTAATCCCAAGCCAAAAGAAAGATTAACCACATCTCCTTCACTTCGTGCAGCTTCTTCTAAAGCTGAACATACGCTATTCGAAGATTTATTTCCGAGAGGGTCATATCGAGTTATAAATTTGAATGTTGCCGTGGGAGCAATTTCTTTCATAATTTCTAGAACGTTTGTTCCATGCCCAGGGGCGGTCATTGTTTTAGGATTATAGCTGCCGGAAATGCTACTTTTTGTAAGATTGTCAGGCTGCTCCCCATGAGGAAGAAAGCAATTGTCAATGATAATAGCCTTGGTTCCTTTGCCTTTAAAGCCTTTTTCATGGAGTTCCTTTGCGCCGGTAATCTCGAGATAATTGGTTGCCTTAAAAGTTTGTGAGCCCTTAGTGATAGAGTGGGTCGGTTTAATTACACATGAACTTGTTAGGTCTTCTTGTTCTGCAAATGTATTTCGTATGAGAAGAGTTGTTGTTAGAAAAGAAAGAACAATAGTCTTTTTTACCATATATATCACCTGATAACCATATAATTTTACACTAGTTTCTAAATAATATTTGCTCTTGTAAAATACAATAAAAATTAACGCATATCTGATATGCAGTTTTATAAGGTCAAAATCACCATCACACGACTTCTTTATGGGCCCACGCGATCCAAGGAAGGAGCGCTCTGATATCAGAAGACTCAACGGTTGGGCCACCCCATAAACGGAGATTTGGAAGGGAATTGATGTGTCCTAAGATGTCGAAAGCAACGCCTTCTTTTTCTAAAAGGTTGGCAATTGCTTTTGGAAGGGCCCAGTCATCTGGGGCTTCTGGAAAGCGCAAACAAATGGACGTGGAGGATCGTGTTCTTGGATCTTGAGCCAAGAACTCAATCCATGGAGTCTCTTCGACCCACTTTTCAACAGTGCGCAAATTTTCTTGAGATCGCGCAATAAGAGCTGGCAACCCCCCTAAACTTAATCCCCATGAAAGGGCATCAATACAGTCTTCAATGCAAAGCAGGGATGGGGTGTTGATCGTATAACCCTGGAAGATGTTTTGATCAAAACTTCCATCACGCCTCAGGCGAAAAACCCGCGGAATGGGCCAAGGAGGAGTGTGGGTCTTGAGACGCTCTACCGCTTTTGGACTTAAAACAAGCATGCCATGGGCAGCTTCTCCTCCTAGGGCCTTTTGCCAAGAAAAAGCAATAGCATCCATTTTTTCCCAAGGAAAGGGCATGGCAAAAAGAGCCGAAATTGCATCACAAATGACGAGTCCTTCTTGAGAAGAGTGAATCCAGTTTGCATCAGGAATGACAACGCCTGCCGTTGTTCCATTCCATGTCAAGACGATGTCATGAGAAGGATGAACTTTAGAGAGATCAGGAAGGGAACCAATAGGGGCTTCAAAAACATGAGTGTTTTCAAGCCTTAATTCTTGAAGAATATCGTAAGCCCAATGATTTCCAAAAACATCAAAGGTAATAATATCAACAGGCCGAGGTCCTAATAGTGACCAGAGAGCTGCTTCCATGGCGCCTGTACATGATCCAGGAAGGATGGCGATGTGATAATTTTCAGGAATTTCCAAAAGGTTGCGCATGAGAGTGGTCATATGACGAATTCTCTCAATGCCGTAAGAAGACCGATGGGACCTTCCCAATGAGGCGAGATTCAAGACTTGTGTTGACCATCTGGGTCTTTTTTTTGAGGGGCCCGATGAAAAACGGGGATCTTCTGGTTTTAAATGTGGTCGCATAACTTAATTAATGTTGTCCTAGTTTTTTCCCCTGCTCATTAAAATGTCCAGGATATTGATAAGTTTTTGGCGAACATCCTTTCGAGCCACAACTATATCCACCATGCCATGTTCGAGTTGGAATTCGGCACTTTGAAAGCCAGTAGGCAAAGCCTGGCGAATGGTTTCTTGGAGGACGCGGGCGCCTGTAAAACCAATAACAGCCCCTGGTTCAGCAATGGCAATATCTCCCAGCATAGCAAAGGAGGCAGCAACTCCTCCGGTTGTAGGGTTTGTTAAGAGAGGAATATAAGGGAGGCCGGCTTCCTTGACTCTCTCAACAGCAATCACTGAGCGGGGCATTTGCATTAAGGATAAAGTGCCCTCTTGCATGCGTGCTCCGCCAGATGCGGGAATGGCAATATAAGCAGCCTTTAACTCGATGGCTCGTTCGGCGCCTTTAACAAGGCCTTCTCCGACGGCCATTCCCATGGATCCTCCAATAAAAGAAAAATCAAATGCCGCAATGACCACGGGGTGTTTGCCAAGGGTTCCTTCTGCGACAATAATGGCCTCCTCCTCACCGGTTATGGTGCGGCATGTCTTGAGACGATCTGTATACTTTTTTGAGTCCTTAAACTTGAGAGGGTCAATAGGAACTGAAGGAATGGGAATGCGAGTGTAGTCCCCTTCATCAAAAAGAGTTTCAAGCCGCGTTTTGACAGGCATACGCATATGATAATTACAATGACGACACACATATTGATAGGTGATTAAATCCTTACGGAAGATCATTTGCTCGCAATGAGCACACTTATGCCAAAGGTTATCAGGAACTTCCTTCTTTTCTATAAGAGCTTTAATTCTGGGTCGGACAAAGGTGGTAAACCAACTCATAGCGGCTCCTCTCAACTTATTGGGTCTTCCCTAGCAGAAGTTGTTGCTTCTGGCAAGAAAAAGGCTTGTAGAATAGAAAGATAGATCTCTTTTAAATGTTGAATGTCCTTGAGGGAGACGTGCTCATCAACTTGATGCATAGTCTTTTCAAGCATACCACATTCAATGACAGGACAATAAGCACTGATGAAACGTCCATCTGTGGTCCCTCCCGTTGTGCTTAAGGAAGGCAACCTTCCTGTTACTTTTTTGACGGCTTCTTGGATACACCGGATTTTGTCCTTGTCTTCTGTTAAAAAGGCATTACCATGAATGGTTAGTTTAAGGTCATGGCGTCCTGCTCTTTTGACACAAATGCCTTTGAGGGTCTCACAGAGTTCATCGGCCTTTTGAAGCGTGTTCATGCGAAGTCCAAAGCAAGCTTCTGCTTTCTGAGGAATAATGTTGGTTGCAAGATTACCCACATCAATGGAAGTGACTTCAAAACGGGTGGGCTCAAAAAACTCTGTCCCTTCATCAAAGGGATAAGCATATAATTCTTGAAGACATGCCATAAGCCGAGGGATGGGGTTGTCCGTATTCTGAGGATAGGCAATATGACCTTGTTGACCAAAACACGTGAGTTTTCCTGTAATACTGCCGCGTCTTCCAATCTTTATAGTGTCGCCGACCTCATTGAGCGCAGTTGGCTCACCTATGAGGCAGAGATCTGGGATAAGGCCGCGCTCCATTAAAAGTGGAAGAATTCTCTGGGTTCCGTGGAGTGCCTCTCCCTCTTCATCTCCTGTAATCAAAAGACTGATAGAATTTTGAGATTTCGTTTCGGAAAGGGCGGAAAGAAAAGCTGCAATCGCACATTTCATGTCAGCAGCACCACGACCCCAGAGCTGGCCATCCTTAATTTCTCCTTCAAAGGGTGCTTTCGTCCAAAGGTCTTCGGCGCCCACAGGAACCACGTCTGTATGGCCAGCAAAACATAAACGAGAACGCCCTGTTCCTTTTTGAGCATAAAGGTTAACAATGCCTTCAAAATCCAAACGCTCACAGGTAAAACCCATGGAGTTCAAGTGAGCTTCCACAATCTCAAGAGCTCCAGCGTTTTTTGGTGTAATGCTGGGACAACGGATGAGGTCTTGGCTGAGCTTGATCGGATCCATTAGCGCAACAATTCATTAATCGAGATTTTTGAACGGGTTTTTTCATCCACATGCTTGATGATGACCGCACATTGAAGGGCGGGTTTGTCTGGATTTTTATCGGGCATGACGCCGGGCACAACGACAGAATAAGGAGGAATGCGGCCGTAAGTGATTTCACTTGTTTCCCGATCAACCACTTTTGTAGAGGAAGTTAACAAAACGCCGGCGCCAAGTACACTTCCTTCTCCTACAAAAACGCCCTCAACGATTTCTGAGCAAGCACCAATAAAGCAATTGTCTTCAATGATGACAGGGCTGGCTTGTAGAGGCTCTAAAACACCGCCCACACCGACATTGTCGGAGAGATGGCAGTCTTTCCCAATTTGAGCACACGATCCTATACGAACAGCTGTATCAATCATGGTACCCTTATCAATATAAGCGCCCATATTGATAAAGGAGGGCATAATCACCGTCCCGGGGGCAATATAGGATGAATACCTGACAATAGCACCAGGTACGACACGAAATCCCGCCAGTTGAAATTGCTCCTCTGTCCATTCCTCAAATTTTAAGGGAACTTTGTCGTAAGCGGGGCAATAGGTATGATCCATGAGAAAAGACTCATTCAAACGAAAGGAGAGAAGAATGGCCTTTTTAATCCATTCATTCACAACCCACCCCATTTTTGTTTTTTCAGCAACGCGCAACTCGCCGCGATCTAATTCAAAAAGAATTTCTCGTACAGCTTCAGAAATTTCCCCTGTAGTAGTGGGGGAAAGAGAGTCCCTGTCTTTCCATGCTTTTTCAATAACCCCTTTGAGGTGAGATCTGTCTTTAAACATCTTTTCTCCACAAATTATAAAAGAAAGAACAGCCTTCTTTTTTAAAGATGTCAAATGAATTTGTAGGGGTTACAATCTGTAACCCCTACAAAATGGTGATCAAATCACACTGCCCCTATGGGATTGCCACGTGGTTATTAACACTGCAATTTATGGATGAGGTGTGATGGCAATAATGGTTATTTCATTTTTAGAAGGACCATAATGCCAAAAAATGCGATAGGCTTGGGGCGTTTTATTCTCGGCATAAACCTCAAAAATTTCTTGGTTAAATTCTTTACTCAGAGTTTCGTACTTATGTGTATTTAAACTGGGGTGTTTTGGATTTTGTTCAAGGTATCCCAGAGATTTTCTAACAGCTTTAAGCTTCTTTTTGAGAGAAGAGCTTTCTTCTAATTCTTTCAAATGAAAAGAAGCTTTATGAGTAAATATCAGCTTAAATGGCATCTTTTTCTATGTATTGAGAAAAACTGCCTCCTTCTTTTACACGTCCTTCTAAAGAATCCTGCATTCCGTCTTGTACGCGCTTCATCGCTTCTTTGTTAGAAAATAGCCACCTTTCCCTATAAGGAATTTCTGTATAGGGTTCCAAAATAATTCTATGACTTTCCTCATCAAAACTAGCTTTAAAACTACTGATTCCCTGAGCCATTTTGCCAATACAAACGCGCCCCTTTGTGTCTGGACGGACAACAAACTCCTTCATTTCTCTTACCTTTCCACCTAATAAGTTATATTTTTATATTAGCACGAGTGGGAAAAAAGTAAAGTGGGATTTAGAAGAAATGGGATTTAATATGTTTTTGTCCAGTGTGAAAAGCGGGTTATGGGAAACAGGGAACGTAAAAATACCTTAAAGATCTCTGTACACTTCATTTTAAGTGACATCAAAAAAAGAATGGTTTAAAATTTAAAGCACCATGATCTCTTTCTCTCTCCTTTTGAAAAGCCTCCTTTTTGTTCTTTTAGGGGCTATTAGTGTTCAAGACATAAGAAAAGGCCTTATTCCTGATAGCCTTGTGCTGGGCATCATCGTATTGGGTCTTTTTCAGGTAAGCCTTGAGAAGTTACCAAGCGTGGTGATTCTTGGGATGATTGGATACGCCTTTTATATATTCTATCCCCTTCTAAGAGGTAAGGAAGGGCTAGGGTTAGGGGACGTTAAGATGATGGTAGCTTCAGGTTTGTGGATACTCCCTTCTCAGATTCCTCTTTTTTTATTTATGACGGGACTTGGAGGCTTAATGTTAGCCCTCTTATGGAAGGTGTTGGAGAAGGGGCCGAAATTTCCTTTAGGTCCTGCACTTGCCTTTGCGCTTGGAATTTGTATTGTTGGAGAACAAGGATTATCAGAAGGAGAAAATAAGATGATCACGACTTTTTCAGGCCCTCAACTTACCCCTGCTTCAGGAGGGCCACCCGATTCGATTGTTGTTTTTCTGCACGGGTATGGAGCCAATGGCCATGATTTGTTGTCCATAGGAAACGCTTGGGCCGCTCTTCTCCCCAACACTCTTTTTGTGGCTCCTCATGGGCCCTTGACAAGTAAGCTTTACCCTTCAGGAAACCAATGGTTTAGTCTGGACGATTGGAATCCAGATCAACCGCTGACAACGACTCAAATCGCTCGAATGCTTGGAGACATTCAAGCGATTACCCCTTCATTTAATCGATACTTAGATACCCTTTTAAAAACTCATGATCTTTCGCCTGAAAAATTGGCTTTCGTGGGCTTTTCACAGGGATCAATGTTTGCTCTGTATATGGCTCTTCATCGCCCGCGATGTGCGGGTGTTGTGGCTTACTCTGGTGCTTTCCTGGAAGATTCAACAAAATCGAATATTTCCCGTCCACCCATCCTCTTGATTCATGGACGAGAAGATCGTCTTGTTCCTCCTTCTTTTTCCCAAATAGCGGAGAAGCGCCTCAAAACTCTACAGGTTCCGGTAACATTGGCTCTTATTCCAGGGCTTGATCATGGGATTGATGAGAAAGGACTCGCCTTAGGGGGTGCTTTTTTAAAAGAGCGCCTTTATGAAAATACTGCGGCCGCCTTGTCTGAGTAAGTAAAAGAGGGTAAATTATAAGAATAACAAAGGAACAAAAAATGGCGCGAGCAAAAATTGCTCTTGTGGGGGCTGGGAATATTGGTGGGACCTTAGCCTATCTCATTGGACTTAAAGAATTAGGCGATATGGTTTTGATTGATGTAGCTCAAGGTGTTCCTCAAGGAAAAGCCCTTGATATTGCTGAAGCCGCTCCTATCGAAGGATATGATGGAAAATTCATCGGAACAAATGATACCAAAAATCTCGCAGGCGCTGATGTGGTGATTGTGACCGCCGGCGTTCCCCGCAAACCAGGGATGAGTCGGGATGACCTGCTGGAGATCAATACAAAAGTAATTCGCGATGTAGGCAAGGAAATTCGCTACCATTGTCCCCAGGCCTTTGTTATTGTGATCACTAATCCTTTGGATGTCATGGTTTGGGTGATGCGAGAGGCCTCAGGATTGCCCCATGAACGGGTTGTGGGAATGGCGGGTGTTTTGGATAGTGCGCGTTTCAGTTACTTTTTAGCTCAAGAATTTAATGTGTCCGTTGAGGATGTTCATGCCTCAGTTCTTGGAGGTCATGGCGATACGATGGTGCCGTTGATTCGCTATTCAACGGTGGCGGGCATTCCTCTCCCTGATTTAATTCAAATGGGTTGGACGACAAAAGAACGGATTGAACAGATTGTCAAACGAACACGTGAGGGTGGTGGGGAGATCATTAATTTCTTAAAAACAGGATCAGCTTTTTATGCTCCGGCGTCTTCTGCTATTGCGATGGCGGAATCCTATTTGCAGAATAAAAGACGCATTTTCCCCTGTGCTGCTTGGCTAAAGGGCGAATATGGAGTGAAGGACATTTATGTGGGTGTGCCCGTGGTGATTGGAGAAAATGGTGTGGAAAGGGTTGTTGAAGTCTCCCTCAACAAAGAAGAACGTGTGATGTTTGATCATTCTGTGGGAGCCGTTCGTGAGTTAATGACAGCCGTTCAAAATTTGGACAAGAAAGCCAGCACAGCTTAGGACAGGACACTCCTCATGAATATCCATGAATACCAAGCAAAGTCCATTTTAGAATCATTCGGTGTTAAGGTGCCGAAGGGTGGCGTTGCCTTTACCTCTGAAGAAGCTCAAGAGATAGCCCACGATTTAAAGGGCCCACCTTGGGTGGTTAAAGCTCAAGTTCATGCAGGAGGACGCGGCAAGGGGGGAGGCGTTAAATTCGCTCAGTCTCGCAATGAAGTTCACCTTCTTGCCGATCGAATTTTAGGTATGACTCTTGTAACCCCTCAAACAGGTCCCGAAGGAAGGCTTGTCAAAAAAGTATACGTGGAAGAAGGATGTTTCATAGAGAAGGAATTTTATTTAAGCCTATTGGTAGATCGCGCCTCGGCTCGTATGACATTTTTAGTGTCCACCCAAGGAAGCGTCGAAATAGAAGAGGTCGCGAAAACGCATCCAGAAAAAATAATTAAGGTTATAGTGGATCCTGTCTCTGGGTTTCAGCCTTTTTATGGGAGGAAATTAGCTTCTAGCTTGGGCCTCACAGGGGATCAAGTTAAAGAGTTCGTTAAGCTTGCAAAGAGCATTTATGACGCGTTTGTGACCCTTGATGCTAGTTTGATTGAAATTAACCCACTTGTTTTAACAAAGGCAGGAAACATTGTCCCTCTTGATGCTAAGATAAGCTTTGATGACAATGCCCTTTATCGCCATCAAAATATTGAAAATATGCGCGATCTTGATGAGGAAGATCTCGTAGAACGTCAAGCGGCTCTTCATGGGCTTTCTTACATTAAGTTGGACGGGAATATAGGGTGTATGGTGAATGGAGCGGGCCTGGCCATGGCGACTATGGACATTATCAAACTTTATGGAGGGGATCCTGCGAATTTCCTCGATGTCGGGGGAGGTGCTCCGCGAGAGTACGTGACGGAAGCTTTTAAAATCATACTTTCCGATTCTCGCGTGAAGGGGGTTTTGGTGAATATTTTCGGAGGCATTATGCGGTGTGACGTTATTGCAGACGGCATTGTTGCAGCTGTCAAAGAAGTGAAGCTAAAGGTTCCCCTTGTCGTGCGCCTTGAAGGAACTAATAAGGACATTGGAAAAGACATTTTTGCGAAGTCGGGTTTATCGATCATCTCTATAGACGATTTCTCAGATGCTGTCCATTGTATTGTCAAAGAAGTTAGGGAAGAGGCTTAATGTCTATACTTGTTAATGAAATAACCAAAGTCATTTGTCAGGGATTTACGGGCGCTCAAGGGACTTTCCATTCCGAACAAGCCATACAATATGGCACCAAAATGGTAGGGGGTGTGACACCAGGTAAGGGAGGATCGAAACACTTAGGGCTTCCGGTTTTTGATACTGTTCATGAAGCGGTTGAAAAGACAGGCGCTACAGCTTCCGTTATTTATGTGCCGGCTCCCTTTGCTGCGGATGCGATTTTAGAAGCCATTGATGCTCAAATTGGTGTGGTTGTTTGTATTACGGAAGGAATCCCGGTGCTTGACATGGTTCGGGTGAAGCGGGCTCTATGTGGAACTTCCACACGGCTGATTGGTCCCAATTGCCCAGGAATTATTACGCCTGATGTGTGTAAGATTGGGATCATGCCAGGTTATATCCATAAACTTGGAACTATTGGCGTTGTGTCTCGTTCAGGAACCTTAACTTATGAGGCTGTTGCTCAAATCACAGCTAGCGGGTTTGGTCAATCAACCTGCATTGGGATTGGTGGCGATCCTATTGTTGGCACCAGTTTTGTGGATTGCCTCGGACTCTTCCACCAAGATCCACAAACAGAAGCTATCGTGTTAATTGGCGAAATAGGCGGGACGGCTGAAGAAGAAGCCGCTTTGTTTTTGAAATCATGCAAAAATCCTAAACCTGTGGTAAGCTTTATAGCAGGAATGACAGCGCCTCCTGGAAGACGCATGGGGCATGCAGGGGCTATTATTTCTGGATCCCAAGGAGGGGCTGAAGAAAAAATTGAAGCTTTGAAACAAGCAGGTGTTGTCGTAGCTGAGTCCCCAGCAAAAATTGGAGAAACCCTTTATAACGTGCTTAAAAATTGGGGGTCTTCAAAACAAAGATAGGATGAAAGTTAGGCTTAGACATGGGGAATTTTAGAAAACCATCTTCCTCTTCCACATGGGGGGATGAGAGTCGCTCCTTTTTAACCGGCGATAATGCACCCTATATCGCACGTATCTATGAATCTTATCTTGAAAATCCTTCGACAGTAAGTATTGATTGGAGGCACTTTTTTTCTTCCTTGGGGGAAAGTGAAGCCCAAGTTCTTAAGGATTTGTTAGGGCCAAGCTGGAGAAAGCAACCTATAGAAATAAAAGAAAAGGCCCCGTTCCAAGAGAAGGTGGCTGGAGAAAAGGTGCAAGAAGCTATTCTAGATTCGATTCGAGCTATTATGCTCATTCGAGCCTATCGTGCTCGTGGTCATATGATTGCCCACCTTGATCCCTTGGAGCTCCCTAAAAAGAATCATTATCCGGAGCTTGATCCAAAGACCTATGGGTTTTCAGATACAGATTACGATCGCCCCATCTTTATTTATGATGTGCTAGGTCTCACCTATGCTACTTTACGCGAAATTTTAGAACGTCTTTGGAAGACCTATTGTGGGACCATTGGTATTGAATTTCTTCATATTCAAGATCCCGATAAAAAACTTTGGTTGCAAAAACGTATCGAAGGGGAGGGGGAATTGGGTCTTGCTGAACCCATTCATGATCCTCTAAGGCAAAAGAAGATTTTAAAGGATTTGATAAGGGCTGAGGCTTTTGAAGAATTTTTGCACGTGAAATATCCTGTGGCGAAACGCTTTGGGTTGGATGGAGCCGAGAGTTTAATTCCCGGCCTTGAAGAGATACTCCAACGCTCATCAGAACTTGGGGTTGAGGAAGTTGTGATAGGTATGGCTCACCGAGGGCGGCTAAATGTACTCGCGAACGTCCTTAACAAGCCCTATCGTACCATTTTTTCAGAATTTCAAGGCTATAGCTCTCAGCCAGACCAAGTTCAAGGATCAGGGGATGTTAAATACCATTTAGGGACCTCTATGGATCGTGAGTTTGAAGGTAAAAAAATTCACTTGTCTTTAACAGCAAATCCTTCCCATCTTGAGGCAGTTGACCCCGTTGTTGTAGGAAAGGTGCGCGCAAAACAGACTCAATATAATGATAAAAAGCGTAAGAAAGTTATGGGTTTGCTTTTGCATGGGGATGCGGCCTTTGTGGGGCAAGGACTTGTTGCGGAAACCTTTATGCTCTCTCAACTCCATGGATATCAAACGGGAGGGACGTTCCACATCATTATTAATAACCAAATTGGATTTACAACGGCTCCGGCTTTTGCAAGGTCTACAGCCCATTGTTCTGATCTTGGCATGATTGTCCAAGCCCCAATTTTCCATGTGAATGGAGATGACCCCGAGGCTGTGATAAAGGTGATGAATCTTGCTGCTGAATATCGCCATACCTTTGGATCAGATATTGTTGTTGATATGGTTTGCTACCGGCGTTTTGGGCACAATGAAGCTGATGAGCCGGCTTTTACCCAACCCTTGATGTATAGGGCTATTAAAAATCATCCCTTCATTAGCAAAATTTACATTGAAACATTGATTAAGAAAGATGTTTTAACGCAAGAAGACGTTGTCGCTATTGAACGGACTATCGAACACGATCTTCAAAAAAATTTTGAAGGCTCGCAATCTTATAAATCCATAAAGGCAGATTGGCTTTCTGGAAAATGGGAGGGTTTTGAACCAAAGTTTCCCAATGGGAAATCGGAAATAACAGGAATACAGAAAGAAACGATTGCCTCAATTGGTACAGCCTTGAGTAAAGTCCCAAAAGATTTTCATTTTCACCCAAAACTGAAACGATTCCTTACCGCAAGAGAAGAGATGGGAAAAGGGATTCTCCCCATTGATTGGTCTTTTTCCGAGGCTCTTGCTTTTGGTTCTCTCCTTCTCGAAGGTCATCTTGTACGGCTGAGTGGTCAAGATTGCGGGCGTGGAACTTTTAGTCAGCGGCATGCTATTTTATATGACCAGGAAAGTGAAGAAAAATATCTCTCTCTGAATCACTTAGCTTCAAAACAAGCCCTTTTTGAGGTGTGGGATAGTCCCTTGGCAGAAGCCTCCGTTCTGGGATTTGAGGTGGGATATAGCCTTGCAGAACCGCGATCTCTTGTCATTTGGGAGGCTCAATTCGGGGATTTCTCTAACGGAGCTCAGGTGATTGTTGACCAGTTTATCTCAGCAGGAGAAATGAAGTGGTTGCGTATGTCAGGCCTCACGATGTTCCTACCTCATGGTTATGAAGGTCAGGGGCCGGAACACTCCTCCGCTCGGTTGGAGCGATATTTACAGCTATGTGCCCAAGATAATATTCAAGTTGTGAATTGTACGACGCCTGCGAACTTTTTCCATGTTTTAAGGCGTCAAGTTCATCGAAGCTTTCGAAAACCCTTGATTGCGATGACTCCCAAATCGTTGCTTCGATATAAAAAATCATTCTCACTTTTGGATGACTTTGTTACCGGGACATCATTCCAAGATGTAATTCCCGATACTCTTGGTACACCCGGATCAAAAAAACGAGTCATCCTTTCCTCAGGAAAAGTATATTATGATTTGCTACAAAAGCGCGAGGATAACGGGATTAAGGATATAGCCCTCATTCGTTTAGAACAATACTATCCCTTCCCCCATAAAACTCTTTGTGAGATTTTAAAAAATTACACAAAAGCTGATCTAGTCTGGTGTCAAGAAGAGCCAATCAATATGGGGGCATGGACCTTTATTGATCGTCGTTTGGAAGATGTGCTAAAAGAAATTAATATAAAAGCAAAACGGCCAATTTATGTGGGGAGGCCAGAGTCAGCATCTACAGCGACCGGCCTTTTAAGTCGTCATATTTTTGAACAGGATCTTATTGTTAGCCAAGCGCTTAACCTTGTGAAGTGAGGAAAAAATGAGCAGCCAATCTCAAAAAGACATTATTGTGCCTCCTATGGGGGAATCTATTTCGGAGGCAACTGTTGCCCGCTGGCTAAAACAAAAAGGGGAAGAGGTTGTTTTAGATGAGCCACTTGTTGAACTTGAGACGGATAAGGTCACCCTTGAGGTCAGCTCGCCTGCGCGAGGGACACTAACAGAACAACTTGTGCCTGAAGGGGCAACCGTTAATATAGGAACTATTATTGGTCGTGTTACAGAAGGGGAGGGACAACCCGTTACTTTTAAGAAGAAAACCCCTCAACCAGAAAAAAAAACGGAAGACCCCTTTTCTAAGGAGCTCCCGCTTTCTCCCGCCGTTCGCAAGCTTGTAGCTGAAAGTCAACTTGACACCCGCCGCATTGAGGGACATGGCAAAGAAGGGCGCATCACAAAAGCTGATGTCCTGACACTGCTTGATAAGGGCAAGGTTGAAGAAAAGCAGCCGGAAGTTCCCAGAGTAGAGGACAAACGGATTGAACGTGTGCGTATGAGTCGCTTGCGTCAAAGGATTGCAGAACGTTTGAAGGAAGCCCAGAATACCGCGGCCATTTTAACCACCTTTAATGAGGTGGATATGACACAGGTGATGAGCCTCAGGAGCCAACTCAGGGAAACCTTTGAGAAAAAGCATAGTGTGAAACTGGGGCTCATGTCTTTTTTTGTAAAGGCCTGCTTGGTAGGACTTAAGGAAATACCGGCTGTGAATGCTGAGATTGAAGGCGATGAACTGATTTATAAAAATTATTATGACATTGGTGTGGCAGTAGGGACCCCTCAAGGACTTGTAGTTCCTGTTGTTAGAGACGCTGACAAAAAAAGCTTCGCTCAAATTGAAAAAGATATTGCCACCCTAAGTCAAAAAGCGCGTGAAGGAACCCTTTCCATGAAGGAATTGCAAGGGGGTACCTTTACCATCTCCAATGGAGGCGTTTATGGCTCTTTAATGTCAACGCCTATTCTTAATCCTCCTCAGTCTGGAATTTTAGGTATGCATAAAATTCAAGAACGCCCTATAGCAATCGAGGGTAAAGTTGAAATTCGCCCCATGATGTACCTTGCGCTTTCTTATGATCATCGGATTATTGATGGAAAGGAAGCCGTTACCTTCTTAGTTCGTATTAAAGAATGTATTGAAAATCCTGAACGTATTTTGTTGGACCTCTAATTATGAACAAAAATAAAGTTGATCTTATAGTGATTGGAGCGGGCCCTGGAGGATATGTGGCGGCCATAAGGGCTGCTCAACTTGGCCTTTCGGTTCTCTGTGTTGAAAAAGACAAGACTTTAGGAGGGACTTGCCTAAATGTGGGGTGTATCCCTTCAAAGGTTCTTTTGTGTTCCTCTCATAAGTTTGAAGAAGCAAGCCTTCATATGGAACACCACGGCGTTAAAGTAGGCGAAGTGTCCCTCGACTTAAAGAAAATGATGGAGAGAAAGGAGAAGGTTATAAGCCAGCTTACAGGCGGCATTGATTTTCTCTTCAAGAAAAACAAAGTGAAACATCTTATAGGGGAAGCCCGCATCCTTTCGGCTGAAGAAGTTAAAGTTAATGGAGAAACTTGGAAAGCAAAGAATCTCCTTATTGCAACAGGCTCAGTTGGCACAACCCTTCCTGGGATTAAAATCGATGAAAAGAAGGTTCTTTCTTCAACCGGTGCTTTAAGCCTTGATAAGGTCCCGGAAGAGTTGGTGGTTATTGGAGGAGGATATATCGGTCTTGAGATGGGATCCGTCTGGAGCCGCTTAGGATCAAAGGTAACGGTTGTGGAATTTATGGATCGTCTTGTTCCTGCCATGGATCACGAGATGAGTGAGGCTTTGTTAAAATCCCTGAAAAAGCAAGGAATCAACTTTAAACTTTCAACAAACGTCATAGGGGTCGAAGACAAAAATGGTAAACTGACCCTGAAACTTGAGAATGAATCAGAGAAAAAGGAAGAAATTGCAGCTGACGCTGTTTTAGTTGCAACGGGTCGTAAGCCTTATACAGAAGGATTAGGCCTTGAAGACATTGGTGTTGCTCTTAACGAAAAGGGCTTTATCGTTGTTAACGAACGATATGAAACATCCCTTTCAGGCATTTACGCGATTGGCGATGTGATTCCGGGGCCCATGTTGGCACATAAGGCAGAGGAAGAAGGAATTGCTGCGGTTGAAAATATTGCAGGGCAATATGGCCATATGAACTATGACGCAGTTCCTGCAGTCATTTACACAAATCCTGAGGTAGCTTCTGTCGGGAAAACCGAAGAAGAGTTGAAAGCAGAAGAGCAAAATTATAAGGTTGGAAAATTTCCATTTCTTGCAAATAGCAGGGCTAAGGTCATTGGGGAGACAGAAGGATTTGTAAAAGTTCTTGCAGACTCTTTAACGGATCAAGTTTTGGGGGTTCATATCATTGGGCCGGATGCAGGAACTTTGATTGCAGAAGCTGTTTTAGGCATGGAATTTGGAGCCTCAGCAGAAGATATTGCCCGCACTTGCCATGCTCACCCCACCTTAAATGAAGCGCTCAAAGAAGCTGCCATGGCGGTTGAGAACAGAGCGATTCATATTTGATCAATAAACTCAACAACTACCTCTTTGCGATTTCCTGCTTTTAAACGAGAATTTTTGCAATATTATCCTCTTAACTGCTAATGATCCTGTAATCACTATTACAGTATGGTATGTGTTATTAAAAGTATTGACAATTCTTAAGTCTTACATATATGTATATATATTAATTTAATATAACTGAGGATGTTTTTTATGTTTAAGTATTTTTTGTATATTTATTTTGTTTCTCTTTTCATCTTACCCCCTTCTTACGGGATTCCCCCCAGAGAAGAAGAGGAGAGAGAAGGCAATGTAATAGCAAACAAATGGAAGGAGTTAGAGAATAAAGCCCTTAGTGAAGAGAACAAAGAAAAAAGACGTAAATGTCTTGAAAAGGTTTCAACAGAGTTAGGGCCTTTAGAAAACGCGATTAAGGGGTTTAAGAAACAATTGAATCCGGAACCTCGTTTTCGTCGATTCACCCGTCACCTTAAAAATGGATTCGCTTCCTTACAAAATAAAGAGATGGAAGAGGGGTTTCTAATTTCTGATGTTTTATCAACAAATATTAAAGACTCCAACCCCTCAGATTTTGCTGCCACTCTTGCAGGTAGGTTTCTAGAAGTTTCTCTCTCACTTATGGACTTAAAAGAAAAACTTAAAACCAAGGAGGATGAAGAAACGCATAAGCAACTGATACAAAGTTTTTCTGGCATAACAAGCTATTACCAAGGAAATATGAGAGAGATTTATGGGAGAATCGAGATTCTTCCTGATTCACCCAAAGAATGTCACTCTTCTTCAGTTTTAACAACAATGGAAGAAGTCAATGAGAGTGGGTCAGGAGAGGAGAGTGGGTTAGGAGAGGAAAACTCGTCATTAGTAAAAAGACTCATAGAGCAATATGAGGCGCTAGGCAACCGTGAAATGGAAGTTAGCAGCATTACTTCATCACGGCGGTTATCTTTTTCGTCTTCTTCGTCTTCTTCATCTTCTTCTGTAGGGAGTGGGCCTGAAGAAACAGACCAAAGCTCCTCATCTTCATCATCTGCGTTAATAAGAAAAAGAGCTGTTTCAGGCCCTCCAGAACCCATAAAAGAATCAGGGGGTCCTGATAAGGAAAGTCCACGGTTGACACGGTTTCAAAAGGCGGGCGCACAAGCGACTTTAGAAGAAAGAAAGATTTTAATTCGAAGAGGAACCTTTGATCCAGAGAAAATTGAGGATTTAACAGCCACCTTTGAAGAAGATTATGAGACTTTAAAAGTGGTGGAGATGTTAAAAAAATCGCTTAAACCTGCAGGTCCCGCTTTTTCGCCAAAGGAATCCATGTTACTAGATATGTTTAAAGAACTTTCTTCTTCAGAACCTTGAGAAGAAAAGTTCCTATCCACTGGTTATAATAGTTTCTCTAAACCCTGAAGTATCAGCCTTGATAATTTTGGAAACACGCTTCAATACGCCATCCGTTGGGGTCAATGATAAAGGCGCCATAATAACCAGGATGGTATTCGGGGCGGGGGCCTGGCTTTCCATTATCCTTGCCACCAAGTTCAAGACATTTGTCGTACCATTTATGAACTGAATTAACGTCAGGAGCCACAAATCCAACATGAAATCCAGCGGCTTTTCCAATCTCTTCAAGTTTGTCCTTTTCTGAGAGCACCTTTTTCGCACCTATCCAAAAGGATGGCTTGCCATTTTTCCCATATCCTGCAACTTGATTATTATTGTCATGATTAAAGTTTATTAAACGTTCATAGCCAAGAGGTCTGAGGGTTTCGTTGTAAAAGTTTTGACTTTCTTCAAAATTCTTAACAGCAAATGAGATGTGATCGATCATAAGTCCTCCTTATTTGGTTTCGGTTTATAGTCCCCGCATGCGTTTGCAAGTAAAATTTGTCCCATAGGATTTTGGGAGGACCTCATTTTGAGCAGAGTTGTAGATCTTATACTCAAAACCTTTTGATTTCGCATAGTGAATTGCCTTCTCTAAGGTTGGAAAAGGCAAATGCAGTTGTTCCTTCGTATCAAGTGAAGAAATCCATCCCGTCAAAGGGTTTGGCATAAGCGGGTCGTCATTTTCAAATTCAATCATCCAAAGGTTTGTTTTCCCTCTTCCAGATTGCATCGCTGATTGGCAGGGTTGATAAATTCGAACGGTCGTCATGGGCTTGCTCCTATGGTAAGGTTATTATAAAGGTATTCATAAGGTAAGGTAAAGATGACAAAAAATTCTTCTTCTCCTATTGAAAGACGTGGATTTATGCTTGTGTTGTCATCTCCCTCTGGGGCAGGGAAAACAACCATTGCAAGAAAAGTGTTAGAAAGGGAGAAGGACTTAACGCACTCTGTTTCTGTCACCACACGTCCCAAAAGGCCTTCCGAAAAGGACGGGGTTGACTATTTTTTTGTAAATGATGCCACCTTTACCAAGATGGTCAAAAAAGGAAAGTTTCTCGAGTATGCCAAAGTTTATGGATATTTCTATGGTACGCCCAAGGCGTCCATTGAAGACCTGCTTTTGAAGGGAAGGGATAGTCTTTTTGATATCGATTGGCAAGGAACACAACAATTAAAGCAAGCCGCTCTCAATGACTTGGTCAGCGTTTTTATCTTGCCCCCCACCCTTGAAGTCTTAGAAAAGCGTTTGTACCACCGTGCAGAGGATACAGTAGAAATTGTCAAGGACCGTATGAGTAAGGCCCAAGATGAATGCAGTCACTGGGCTGAATATGACTATGTTATTGTTAACACAGATCTTGAGGAAAGTATTCAAAAGGTATGCTCGATTCTCCAAGCTGAACGTTTAAAGCGTCGAAGGTTGATTGGCCTTGCATCCTTTATCAATACCTTAAGGGAATCGAGCTTCGAAATCAATGAAGGGTAAGGGATTCCTTTGTTTCATATCATTTTTCATTGTTCTTTGCCTTGCTTTAGGAACATGGCAACTTGTTCGAAAAGGAGAAAAAGAGGTTCTTCTTGAAAGTCTAAGGGTCGCTCAAAAAGCTTCTCCCGAAAACGTCGATTCATTAAAATCTCCAAAACCTTTTCAGCCTCTTTTTGCTGAAGGGCATTTTATACCTGGCAAAACCGTCTTCCTTCAAGCCAAGACCTTTGAGGGACGAGGTGGTGTGTACGTTTTGAGTGTTTTTGAAACACTGAAGGGACAGTTTCTTCTTGTTCAACGGGGATGGGCTGCCCAAGAGATTGTATCCCATCCAGAAGGCAACTTAAGATTTGAGGGTGTTTTGAGAAAACCATCTGCACCAAATTATTTTCAACCCCTCAATAACCCCCCGACTTATTTTTGGATTGATCTTGATCTTCTCTCTCGTAAGTTAAATGTCCCTTTGTTACCTTATTATGTTATAGCAACCTCTTCATTTGACGCAAACATTTATCCTGTGAAACCCCTGCCCTCTCTTCCAAACAACCACTTAGAATATGCCACAACGTGGTATTTGCTTGCATTTGCCCTAGGATTTATGCTTTGGTGGCACAAATATTTTTATTTAAAAAGGCTCAAATATGGCTGTTAAAACGACAACTCTTGATAATGGTTTACGAATTATTACTGATGATATTCCCGGAATTCTTTCCGCAACTGTTGGCCTATGGGTTGAGGTTGGGGCACGTTATGAATCTCCCGAGGTTAATGGAATTTCTCACTTTTTAGAACATATGGCCTTTAAGGGCACGACGACACGTACAGCAAAACAAATTGCTGAAGAAATAGAAAGCGTTGGGGGACACCTAAATGCTTATACCTCCAAAGAAAACACGGCATATCATGCACGTGTTTTGGAGCATGATGTGCCGTTAGCTTTGGAAATTATTGCGGACATTATCCAAAATTCGACCTTTGATCCCTCAGAGGTTAATCGTGAGCGCCATGTTATCCTTCAGGAGATCGGGCAAACGCAAGACACCCCTGATGACATCATCTTTGATTACTTTCAAGAAACGGCTTTCCCTAACCATTCCTTAGGGCGTCCGATTCTCGGAAGTCCTGATAATGTGCGTCGTATTCAGCAAGATGATTTGAAAACCTATATGAGTCAGGAATACAGTTCTTCCCGAATGATTTTTGCAGCAACTGGGGCGATAAATCATGAAAAAATAGTTGAGCTTTGCCAAAAGCATTTTTCTCAACTCTCCAATCATGAGACAAAGACCTATGATAAGTCCAGTTACCGAGGGGGCCATTTTTATGAGAATCGTAAACTTGAACAAATTCACCTTGTCTTAGGTTTTGAATCTTGTCCTTATGGACATCCTGACTATTATCCCCTTTCTGTGTTTTCCAGCCTCTTAGGCGGGGGGATGTCCTCGCGTCTTTTCCAGGAAGTACGTGAGAAGCGAGGTCTTGTTTATTCTGTCTACTCCTTTAATACAGCCTTCCGTGATTCAGGAATTTTTGGAATTTATGCAGGAACGGGCGAGGCCCAAGTTGGGGAGCTTCTTCCCACCATTCGGAACGTTTTAGCAGATTTCCCTCAAACCCTTGAGGATAAAGAAATTGCCAGAAGCAAAGCCCAACTCAAAGCAGCTATTTTAATGTCCCTTGAAAGTACATCAAGTCGATGCGAGCAATTGGCCCAACAAATGATGATTTATAAGCGTCCTATTCCTCCTCAAGAAATCATTGAAAAGGTGAATGCTGTAACCCGTGAGAATTTGATTGGGGTTGCACAAAAGCTCTTGGCAAACAATCCAACCTTTGTTGCCATTGGTCCTGGAAAAGAAATCCGGTGGAGTTGAAAGTGATGCTCCCTAAAGGTTATAAAATGTTGAAGTGTGCTCTTGTTCTGCTTGCATTCATGTCATCAGCAATGGCAGATGAACCTCCTCAGGCAGTTGTAACCATGGCGGTTCAAGAGAGCCATCCCGTCGAATCCATCACAGGTGTTGGGACCTTTGCTGCGTATCATGATGTTATTTTAACCGCGGAAATCGCAGGACGCATTGAAACAATTCATTTCAAAGAAGGAGATCATGTTAAGCCAAACCAAAAATTGTTTTCCTTCTCCGATAAAGAGCAAATAGCAAGGGTTAAAAAAGCGGAAGCTTCTCTTGAGCTTAGTCAAAATTTTTTAAAACGTATCCAAGGTTTGAAGAATAAGGAGTTTATTAGCCAACATGATCTGGAAAAAGCTCAAACCCAAGTGAAATTGGATGAAGCTGAATTCGCTCTTGCGAAAGAAACCCTCGCAAAAACACAAATCCTCGCTCCTTTTGATGGAGTTCTTTCCAATCGAAAAGTCTCCAAAGGTTCCCGTCTCATAGAAGGCGATACACTTGTGCGAATCCAAGATCTAACCCCCATTCGTTTAACGTTCCGCATTCCTCAAAAGGAAATCTCTGTTATAAAAGCTGGCGAAAAAGTGACGGCAACCACAGATGTCTATCCGGATAAAACTTTTGAAGGAAAAATTGAGGCCATTGAGCCTTCTGTCAATGAAGAAAGCCGCAGTGTTGCGGTCTATGCCACTTTTGAAAATAACGATGAGCTTCTCATCCCAGGACTTTATGCCCATGCTCGCATAGATATTCTCTCAAACTCAAAACCTGCGCTTTTTATCCCTGAGCAAGCGCTCGTGATCCGGCCTGACGGGTCGTATGTTTTTAAAAAGGTAGGGAGTAAAGTGGTTTTAACCAAAATCACTCTCGGAAAACGTCTTGCAGATCAAGCAGAAGTTCTCATCGGCCTTCAAAAAGGGGATGAAATTGTTCTTGAAGGTCAGGACAAAATCCATGATGGTTCTCCAATTATAGCCGAGAAGAGCTCATAATAAAATATCAGTCTGGACCTTGACACCGGCGTAAAAAAAGAAAATGATCTAATCTCTTTTAAATTAGGTTTAGCTTTCATGCTTATCAGTGATACTGCGATCAAGCGCCCTGTTTTCTCAGTGGCGATCAGCTTAATCATCGTGATTGTTGGGCTTCTTTCCTATAGAAATCTTAGCCTTCAACAATACCCGGATGTAACACAACCTATTTTATCGGTTGAAACTGATTATCAAGGAGCGGCCCCTTCGATCATTGAAGATAAGATTACAATCGTCCTTGAAGATGTGCTCTCGGGCCTTTCAGGCCTTGATTACATGGAATCTTCAAGTACAACCGGGCACAGCCAAATCACCCTCTTTTTCAAAGAAGGAGCCTCTTTAAGCGAGGCCGCAGCTGATGTTAGGGAGGCGCTGGCACAGGTAACTGGGAAGCTGCCCGAGAAAACCAAAGATCCAAAAGTCCTTAAAAGTCGAGTCAGCGACGATCCTATCATGTATCTTATTTTAACAAGCTCTCGCTACAACGAGCTTGAGCTTTACGACTACGCCGATCGTAACTTGAAGGGGCCTTTTGAATCTCTCCCTGGTGTTGGAACAATTATTCTTTATGGGAATGCGATGACGATGCAAGTCCTCCTCGATCGCGAAAAACTGAAAGCTTATAACTTAGCTGTTCCCGATGTTCTGGAAACGATCGAAAAAAATAGTCAAGAACTTCCCTCGGGGTCCATCGTTAAAGGTAAGCGCTATGTCAACATCACCACGGAAATTGGACTCAACACGCCCCAAGAAATGGGGGAACTTCCCCTGTCTATAATCTATGGACATATTGTCCATCTTAAAGATGTTGCTACTATTACACTAGGTCAAGATACAGGTCGATTTCAATGGAAACCCCGTTTTAATCAAAAGCCAGCCGTTTTTCTAGCCGTTAAAAAAATGTCTGGTGGGAATGTGCTCGCTATTTCAACAGAAGTTAAAAAATTATTTGAGAAAGTCAAAAAAACGCTCCCTCAAGAAATGAACTTTGAAATAGGCTATGACTTTGCCATGTTCATTGATGCTTCGATTAAAGCGGTGGTAACAACGGTTTTCGAAGCGATTGTCCTTGTTTTGCTAATTATCCTTTTCTTTCTCCACTCGCCGCGCGCAACCCTTATTCCTCTTGCAACCATACCTGTTTCCCTTATTGGGGCTTTTACTTTTCTTTATGTCTTTCACTGTTCGATTAATACAATCACTCTTCTCGCCATGGTTCTTGCTATTGGACTTGTGGTGGATGATGCAATTGTTGTTTTAGAAAACATTCATCGTCATATTGAGGAAGGGTTGAAACCTCTTGATGCGGCTTTTAAGGGGGCTCGTGAAGTAGGATTTGCTGTCATTGCGATGACCCTGACCTTAGCGAGCGTTTATGCTCCCATTGCCTTTATTCGCGGCCTTACAGGAAAGCTCTTTACAGAATTTGCAGTTGCCTTAGCGGGAGCTGTCCTTATTTCAGGGGTTGTAGCCTTAACTCTTTCCCCCATGATGTGTTCGCGTCTCTTACGCTCTAAAGAACAGGAAAGTAAAAACCGCATTGCACAGCGTATAGAGACATTCCTTGTAACACTTGATATCTCTTATCAAACCGCACTTCGTAAAGCTTTATCCTTCCCTAAAGTTTTATTAAGTATCCTCCTCAGCGTGCTTGTTGCAGGTGTTTTTATATTTTACAAACTCCCTTCCGAGCTTGCTCCTCAAGAAGACGCTGGGTTCATTGGCACTTATGTACAAGGACCCGAAGGAGCGACTTTAGAATCGATGCTCCCCTATACTTATAAACTCGAGGATTTTCTGACGTCCATCCCAGAACATACGGCATCATTTGCTGTAATGCAGCCCTCGGGGATTTTTGGAGGGATTATACTGAGGCCTTGGAGTCAACGTCAACGAAGCCAATCCAAGATCATCGAAAGTTTGTATAAAAAGGCAAAACAAATCCATGGTGTCGAAGTCAATGTTTTCCCTCCTGAAAGCCTCATGACAGGAGGTAAATCAGGTCTTGAGATGGCGTTTAAGACAATAGGTACTTATGATGATCTAGAGAAAAACATGGATAAGATGGCTAATAAACTCAGAGAATCTCCTTGCTTTGAATGGGTGAGACATGATCTTCATTTAGGAACACCTCAATTAAGCCTCCAAATTGATCGTAATAAGGCAGCTCTTCTCGGCGTCAACGTTGCCGATATCGCTCGTACACTTGAAGTGATGTTAAGCGGAAGCCGTGAGGTGAAATTCGAGAAAGGCGGAAAACATTATGATATCGTTGTGCAATCCTTAGAAGAGAGTAAAAAAGATTTCAGCCATATTGGCGATTTTTCTGTTAAATCACAAACAACTCAAGAGCTTGTCCCTCTCCGAAATCTCATCACAATTCATGAAAAGGCCGTTCCTAAGGGACTTAAACATGTAAACAAAATGCGCTCGGCAACCCTTACTGCTGAACTGAAGCCCGAGTGTCATCTGGAAAAGGGGCTTGCTCTTTTAAATGCGACAGCAAAAGAAATCCTTCCTCCCACCATTCAAATGGAGCCTGTGGGAAATTTGCGCAAATTTATGGAGTCTCAAGGGGATATGATTCTTATCTTTTTGGCGTCCCTTCTCTTTATTTATTTGGTTCTCGCCATTCAATTTGAAAGCGTGATCGATCCTCTTTTGATCATGGTGACGGTTCCACTTTCCATGACTGGAGCGCTTCTCGCTCTTTATTTTGCAGGAGGAACCTTGAATATCTTCAGTGAAGTTGGCCTCGTAACCCTTGTTGGGTTGATTACCAAACATGGGATCTTGATTGTTGAGTTTGCCAACAAACAACGTGCCAAAGGCCTCTCTGTGAGGGAAGCCATTGAGAAGGCAACCTCCCTTCGTCTGAGACCTATTCTTATGACAACTGGCGCCATGGTTTTAGGCTCAGCTCCGCTTGCTCTTGCAACGGGTGCAGGCGCTGAGAGCCGACAACAAATTGGCTGGGTTCTCGTGGGAGGGCTTTTGGGAGGGACTCTCTTGACCCTCTTTGCCGTGCCTTTTGTCTACACGCTCGTTAAAGGAGGGCAAAAATTAAGAAAATAAGCAAAGATTACACTTAAATCCCAGAACCCCACAAATAAATGAACACAAAAAGAAACAGCCAGACTACGTCAACAAAATGCCAATACCAAGCCGCCGCTTCAAGACCTATATGATGGTCGGGCGTGAATTGGTTAAAATAAGCTAAAAACCAACATACGGACAGAAAAAGCGTTCCGATAATTACATGGGCGCCATGAAAGCCTGTGGCCATATAAAAGGTTGTGGCGTAAATTCCTTCTTTAAAACCAAAGGTGGCATGCATGTACTCATAAGCTTGAATGGATGTAAAAAGGAACCCTAAAAGGACAGTAAAGCCAATTCCCCAGACGACCTCTTTTTTATGATTCCCTAAGATTGCGTGATGGGCCCAAGTGATGGTTGTACCAGAAAGCAATAACACAAGCGTATTAAAATAAGGAAAATCAAAAGGGTTTAAAGGATGAATTCCTTTGGGGGGCCACACGCCTCCTGTGGGGGGCGTGGGAAAAAGACTCGCGTTAAAAAAGGCCCAGAAAAAGGCCACAAAAAACATGACTTCGGACGTAATAAAAAGAGCCATGCCCATCTTGATGCCAAATTGAACCGGCAGGGTGTGGGTTTTTGTATCTTCTGATTCCTTCAAAACATCCCGCCACCATCCCACCATGGTAAAAAGCATGAGAGCGGCACCCATAAAAATCAGATAAAGACCCTGTTCATGTATAAAAAGAACAAGGCCTAGCATACAAATTAAAGCGGCAATAGCTCCCACAAAGGGCCAAGGACTGGGGTTGACCAGATGAAAAGGATGGGTTTTTTCAGCCGCCATCTAAAGATCTCTTTCTTTTTTAGATCACTTTCTTTTGGCCCAAAGGGTGTGAATGCTTGGCAAGCCCGTAGGCCCTAAAGGGGGGTGATCAATATGATTCCAATAGGCTACACAATCTTTTGTGCGGTGTCCTAATGGAATAACATAATGCCCCCACAGAAGCGTTCGATCAAGGGCTCTCACAGCAGCCACAAGATCCTCGCGTTCTTTTGCATTGGTAATGGCGTTGCAGAAAGAATCAACGACAGGACTTTTAATGCCAGGATAATTACGGGTTCCTGGTTTATCGGCAGCTTCAGAACTCCAATAGAAGATTTGTTCTTGCCCGGGAGACATGCTATGCCCCCAAAAGTGAAGAATCATATCAAAATCCATATTGGTTTGCCGAGCAGTGTATTGAGAAGCATCTGCAGTTCTGACAGTGGCCGTGATGCCCAATTGCTTTAAGTTACGTGCAAAGGCAAGAGCAATTTTTTCATTCTCTGGAACATTCAAGAGAATTTCAAAGGTAAAAGGCTTTCCCGTTTTTTCATTAACGAGCTGTCCTCCTTTGGTGACCCACCCTGCTTCCTTAAGAAGGTCGCGAGCGATCTTTAAATTCTCTCGGCTTCCTTTGGAGAAAGTGGGGAGGGTATAAGGCTCTTCAAAGACTTCCTTTGGGAGTTTGTCGCGGAAAGACTCGAGAAGTGCCAGCTCTTTTCCTTCAGGTAATCCTTTAGCGGCCAGCTCTGTGTTGTCAAAGAAGCTTGTGGTGCGAGTGAGGCTGCTGTGATAGGTGCTCTTATTGAGCCAATCGAAGTCAAAAACGTAAGCGAGAGCTCGTCTTACACGGGGATCCTTGAAAAGATCACGCCGTGTGTTAAAAGCAAAAGCCTGCATCCCCACTTGGTGTTGATGGGGAATTTCAATTTTTTTGACGAGCGTGTTATGAATAGCCGGGAAATCATATTGAGCCCATTTCCCCATATCTGATTCCTCGCGGGCATGAACATCCCCTGCCTTGAAAGCCTCAAACGCAACGGCTGCATTCTTATAATAATCAAAATGGAGTGTATCAAAATTAAAGTACCCCTTGTTTACGGGAAGATCCTTTGCCCAATAGTTGGGATCACGTTGATAGGTAATAGACCGTCCAGGCTCAATCTTGACGACCTTATAGGGACCACTTGTTAAAAAGGGTGTAAGCCCTGTTTTCTCAAAGTTTTTATCTTTGAAAAAATGTTCAGGGATTAAGAGCATCATACCCATCAAGAAAGGCATCTCGCCGTCATATTTGCCATCAACCTTGTTAAAGGTAAACTTTACCTTACGATCATTAATGATATCGACTTCCTTCACCTTTTTATAAGCCATTTGTTGCCCTGATGTGCCATGTTCAAGATAAGTCTTATAAGAAAATGCCACATCTTTAGCTGTGATAGGGTCACCATCTTGCCATTTGGCTTTGGAATTAAGGGTATAGATCACCCAAGAACGATCGGGGTCCATCTCGACACTTTCCGCCACAAGACCGTAAAGGCTAAAAGGCTCATCGGGAGAGCGTTTCATAAGGCTTTCAAACATGATGTCTCGAATGCCAGCAGGAGGTGAGCCCTTAAGGATAAAAGGATTCAGCGTATCATAGGTTCCCACAATGGCAAGCTTGAGCTCTCCTCCCTTAGGCGCATTAGGATTCACCACGTCAAAATGAGTAAAATTTTTGGGATATTTAAGGCTCCCATGCATGGCAATTCCATGTTGAGGTGTTGCGTTGAGGAAGGGTATAAAAAAAACGAAGCAACTGAAAAGAATAACAAAAGATAATAATTTTCTCATAAAAAAACCTTACTAACAATGTGGTCTTATAAAGTACTTCTAGCCTATTTATACGAAAATGCAAGATCTTCCTCTAAAAGACTCTTGAGGAAAGGTGGTTGCTTTGCGTATGATACGGAAAAACAATGAGGACCGTATGCGGCGTATCCACTTCCTACTCGGGGTAATTTTTGCTCTCTCCCCTAGCACTGGGTGGGCCGCGTATCCAACGCCGTGGCAGATGTATTATCAAAGTCCTGCAACGCCTGTGATGAAAGATATCTATGATTTTCACTTGATGTTGCTTAGTATCGAAGGCCTAATTGTGCTTCTTGTTGCTGCCCTGTTGGTTTTTGTTATTATTCGTTTTCGGGCCTCACGAAACAAAGCCCCTTCAAAAAATGCTCATCATACTTTGTTGGAGGTCATTTGGACGGCTATTCCCCTTCTCATTCTTGCGGTTATTGCCTTTCCGTCCTTTAAGCTTTTGTACTTGATGGATTTGACGCCTAAGTCAGATTTAACGATTAAGGCGATCGGAAATCAGTGGTATTGGACTTACGAATATCCCGACCATGATATTCGTTTTGACAGCAACATGCTGACAGAAAACCAACTCAAGCCGGGGCAATTGCGTTTATTAGAGGTGGATAATCGAGTTGTTATTCCCACAAATACAAACATTCGGGTGATTACAACCTCATCAGATGTAATTCATAGCTGGGCCGTTCCCGCCTTTGGGATTAAGAGGGATAGTGTACCAGGCCGCTTAAATGAAACCTGGTTAAATGTCAAAAAAGAAGGGGTTTATTATGGTCAATGTTCCGAGTTTTGTGGAATTAAGCATGCCTTCATGCCTATTGTGGTTGAAGCGGTTACGCCTGAGCAGTTTCAGCAGTGGTTGCTTTCAAAAAAAACTGCCCCTCAAACCCATCGTGGAGGATAAATCATATGACCTATGCAGCTACAGTTAATCATGCGTATTCAAGAGATCACTACCTGACAGGGTGGCGCCGATGGATTTTATCAACCAACCATAAGGATATTGGAACTATGTATATCTTTTTTGGTGGGTTTGGTGCTCTTTTTGGGAGTATTCTCTCCCTCCTCATTCGCTTGCAATTGGCTCATCCACACGGGACACTTCTCGCTGGAGGTGAGTTCCAAATCTATAACGTGGTGATCACAGCCCATGGGTTGTTGATGATTTTCTTCTTTGTGATGCCTGTTTTAATCGGAGGCTTTGGGAATTGGTTTGTTCCCCTAATGATTGGGGCGCCGGACATGGCCTTCCCACGCCTCAATAACATTAGCTTTTGGCTTCTTATTCCCTCTCTCATTCTCCTAAGCCTTTCCATTGTTGTGGGCTCAGGAGCAGGGACAGGATGGACTTTTTATCCGCCCCTCAGCAATGTGGGACAGCCAGGTGCGGCCGTTGATTTTATGTTGGTGAGTTTGCATTTGGCGGGAGCTTCCTCAATTCTGGGGGCGATTAACTTTATCACCACCATTTTTAATATGCGAGCTCCAGGCATGACCATGCATAAAATCCCTTTGTTTGTCTGGGCAATTCTCGTAACTGCTTTTCTCTTGCTTTTAGCCGTTCCTGTTTTGGCCGGCGCCATTACCATGCTTCTCACAGACAGGGGGTTTGGCACCACGTTCTTTGAACCAGGGGGAGGAGGGGATCCCCTTTTATTCCAACATCTCTTTTGGTTTTTTGGTCATCCTGAGGTATATATTATGATTATTCCTGCTTTTGGGGTCATTAGCCAAGTGATTTCTACCTTTGCTCGTAAACCCGTATTTGGCTATTTGGGGATGGTTTATGCCATGGTTGCCATTGGTGTGATTGGTTTTGTGGTCTGGGCCCATCATATGTTTACAGTGGGCTTAAATGTGAATGTAAATATCTATTTTACCGCAGCAACCCTTATTGTCGCTGTTCCAACAGGCATTAAAATTTTCAGTTGGATTGCGACCATGTGGGGCGGGTCTCTGACATTTGAAACGCCTATGCTTTACGCTCTGGGCTTTATCGTTCTCTTTGTTATCGGTGGTGTTACAGGCGTTACCTTGGCCAATGGGGGTGTGGATATTTCTCTTCATGATACCTATTTCGTGGTGGCGCATTTTCATTATGTTCTTTCCATGGGGGCCCTTTTCGGAATATTTGCGGGATTCTATTATTGGTTTCCCAAAATGACTGGCAAGATGATCCCCAATTGGATGGGGAATATACAGTTTTGGCTAACTTTTATTGGCATTAACTTGATCTTCTTCCCTATGCATTTCTTAGGCCTTGCTGGCATGCCACGGCGGATCCCCGACTATCCTGATGCCTTCGCCGGATGGAACTTCATTTCTTCGCTTGGATCTGTTCTGACTTTTTCTGCGGGGCTTTATTTTGCCTACATTGTTTTCTATGGATTTAAGTGGGGTAAAAAAGCACCCCCCAATCCATGGGGAGAAGGGGCCACAACCTTAGAGTGGACTTTGCCATCGCCGCCCCCTTTCCATACCTTTGAAACGCAACCCAACATGACTTGACGCTTATGGTAGCTTCTCTTGAATCTGTGGCCTCTGTTGAAGATTATTGGAATTTGCTCAAACCGCGGGTGATGTCTCTGGTTGTTTTTACAGGACTTGTCGGGCTTCTCTTAGCTCCGGGACCTATTCATCCTATTATTGCCTTTGCAGCGCTCCTTTGCACTGCTGTGGGAAGCGGTGCTGCAGGGGCCATCAACATGTGGTATGAGCGAGATATTGATGCATTGATGGATCGAACAAAGAATCGTCCTTTGCCTCAAGGACGTCTTCAACCTGGAGAAGCTTTGGGCTTTGGAGTGACTCTTGCCATCGGCTCTGTTCTTGTGATGTATACTTTAGTAACTTTTTTTGCGGCTTTTTATTTGGCCCTTGCGATTCTCTTTTATGTTTTTGTTTATACTCTTTTTCTCAAGCGCCTCACACCTCATAATATCGTGATTGGAGGAGCAGCAGGCGCCCTTCCCCCCGTGATTGGATGGGCAGCTGTGACAGATGAAACGTCCCTCTTGCCCTGGATTTTATGTGGCCTCATTTTTTTGTGGACGCCACCTCATTTTTGGGCGCTTGCTCTTTATTGCTCAGAGGATTATAAGCGAGCAAATATACCCATGCTTCCAGTCGTGGGTGGCCTAAGGAGCACAAAGAACCAGATTCTCCTCTATACATTAGCTCTCTTTCTCTTAAGTCTTTTTCCTCTTTATTTGGGAAACTTTGGTTGGCTCTATGGAAGTGTCGCATTAACCTTGGGTTTTGTTTTTCTAGGCGCAGGCCTCAAAGTTAAATTTTCCTCTGATCCACGGGATGGTTTACGCCTCTTTTTTTATTCAATAATATATCTGTTTCTTTTATTTACAACGATGCTTCTCGATAGTGTGGTACTATGATCGATACGAAAAACAAAGCTCTTTTCTGGGCCCTTTTAGGGCTGGCAGCCTTATTTTATAGTGCGGCTTGTGTCTATATGAAATGAAAGAGAGAAAACATTCTACCCTTATTATTCTTCTTGGCCTCTCGTTTGGAATGTTGGCCTTAACCTTTGCCTCTTCCGCCCTTTTTCGCTTATTTTGTCAGAAAACAGGACATGGAGGAACAACCCAAGTGGCACGGAAAATGCCCACACGCGTTGAAGATCGTGTCATTACAATTCGTTTTAATGCAGATACCCAGCGCGAGCTTCCCTGGGAGTTTAAACCCCTTCAAAAGGCCATAAAAGTTAAGGCGGGCGAGGTGGGCCTTGCTTACTATCACGGAAAAAATAAATCTGCCAATTCGAGGGTGGGAATGGCGACTTATAATGTGACTCCTCACAAGGCAGGCATTTATTTCAATAAGATAGAATGCTTTTGCTTTTTGGAACAGCATCTCGAAGGGGGCCAAGAAACGGATTTTCCCGTTCGATTCTTTATCGATCCAGATATTGTGAAAGACCACACCATGGATGATGTGGATACTATTACCCTATCTTATACTTTTTTTGAATTTCCTAAAAATGAAAGGAAGAAAGACCTCCCTCTTTAGAAGCCTTCAGGAATTTTTTATCCAAGAAAAAGCAGTTAGGTTTCAAAAAGATATGTGTTATATTGATTTCAAATTATACTTTTGAATAATAACTCTTATCAATTTGGTTGGCATGATTTTTTTAAATAACGAAATGGAAGGAGAAGCATGTCTAAAAGATTTCTCAGAAAAATATTTTTTGGCCTTCTAAGCATTTGGCTTGGGCTTCTAAGTGCTGAGGGGACTGCCGTCCCCATCATCGGTAGGCCGTGTAAAAATTGCAAAGTGGTTCAAGCCACAGACGTCATGACCTGTGAGTGCAAAAACAAAAATGGGGATTGGGAGGGAGCATCGAGTGTCAACGTGGGGGATTGTGGGGCAGCTGTATTTAATTGTGATGGGAAACTGAAGTGTTTCTGTCTATAAAGACCCGGTGTTTTATTGGTCTTCCTGATCAAGTTTTAGACAAGCGTTAACTAATTTTTAAGCCAAGTTATTATGTAAGTCGTAAGTGCGAGCATTGTGAAACTCATCAAATGTCAATTCACCTTAGATGAAAAGAACAGTAACCATGGTTAAAATTTCTGCAGATATTGTCTATCTTACCCCTTTGAATGATGCTCTATTCAAGAAAGGGGAGAAGTTTGAAATATTGCTGTTGTGATAATAAAGATAGTTAGTGTTTGCTGGATGATGGTAAGATATGTTCAACACATCGCTTCCACTTATGCCCAAATCCTGACTTGCTGGGTTGTTTGGGACAGAAGCGAGGCGGTGACTGTATCTGAAGGGCCAAAATCCGAACAAATTTCCATGCACATGCAATTGGTAATATTGTTGAGTGGGAGTTAGAGCAAATCATTGAGCATCTAACGGTGTCTGATTTTTTCAAAACATTAGAGTGAAAATGAGAGAGTCTATATCTTTTCCGTAAAACACTATAGGAACAAAAAACCCTACTCTTGCCGAAAAATAAATTAACCCTTATATATAGGGGGCTAGAAAAGGAGATTCTTCTATGACTGATCGATTAAAGAATAAAACAATTTTAGGTGTTGAGCGTACAACCCTTGCTTATAATGAAGGGTTGCGAGCTTATATGCTCAGCGTTTACAATTATATGGCTCTCGGCCTCGGAATAACAGGTGCTGTAGCTTTGTTTGTTGCGTCATCTCCTGCAGTGCAACACGCCATAGGGCCTTTCATGTGGCTATTCATTTTGGCGCCCATTTTTCTTGTGTTTTTCCTAAGCTTTAAGATCAACACAATGAAATTTTCAACCGCGCAATCCGTTTTTTGGCTATATGCAGCCATGAACGGGGTTGCTTTTTCCATCCTCTTCTTGACCTATAGCCTTCCAAGCATTGCTCGGGTTTTCTTTATTACAGCAGGAACCTTTGCGGCCATGAGCCTTTATGGATACACAACGAAAAAAGACTTAACTGCCATGGGATCTTTTCTCTTTATGGGATTGATCGGCCTTCTAATTGCAATGGTTGTTAATATTTTTATGGCAAGCAGCATGCTTGAATTTATCATTTCCATTGCAGGAGTCCTTATTTTCACCGGCCTCACAGCCTATGACACTCAATCTATAAAGGAAGCCTATACGGAAGGAAGCTCAAGTGAAGTTGCGGGCAAACGCGCCATTTTTGGAGCGCTACGACTTTACTTAGACTTTATCAACCTTTTTGTGATGTTGCTCCGTCTCTTCGGCGATCGCCGATAAGGTCAAAGAAAAAGCCCCTTTTCAGGGGCTTTTTTTAGTTCTCGTTTTGTTTTTTCTTATAAAGACTCCAACTTACTGGGATCGAAAAGAGGTATAAAACTGTACAAAAACTTAAAGTATACCATGGGGCACTGAAGATACCTGCCATGAAAAATACAATGAGGACTAGGAGAAGACGAACATAATGATGCGGAACGGGCACATTTTTTAAAAGAAATGTTGGAATTCGACTGATGAGTAAGAGGCTGCTTAAAAGAAGGCTGGACGCAAAAAATAAAGGATAATCTTGAAAGTTTTCCTCAAGAGCAAAGCTCACCATCAAAGGGAGAAGGCTTAGAACAGCTCCTGCGGGAGCTGGTACGCCCACTGAAAAGCGTTTAGACCATTCGGGAGTTGGACGTGTTATGCCGATGTTAAAACGCGCAAGACGCAGAGCCATGCAGGTTGAAAAGAAAAGCGCCAATCCCCACCCAATTCCTTTCCAGGCATGAAGGCTATAAAGGTAAATCATCACGGCAGGGGCAACGCCGAAACTAATGAAGTCTGAAAGAGAGTCAAGCTCAGCCCCAAAAGGACTATCGACTCTTAAAAAACGTGCCACCCGCCCGTCTAAAGCATCTAAAATCGCCGCTATGAAAATGAGGGTGACAGCAAATTCCCACCGCTCAATAAGGGCAAAACGTATTGCGGTCAAGCCTGTGCACAATGCAGTAATCGTAATAGCATTAGGAATAATGCGAACAACAGGCGGCGGTCTAAGCCCGGGTGGGTGATGCGCACTCATGCCCGGTTTTCTCCTATTCGTTGGGATGCCTTTGAGGTGAGATCAGCAAGAATTGTTTCCCCGCCAATCATGCGTTGCCCCTTAACAACTTGGGGATGAACACCCCTTGGAAGATAAATGTCAACACGACTTCCAAAGCGAATCATGCCAAACACTTGTCCACTCCTCACTGTATCTCCTTTATGAACATCACAGAGAATCCGCCGGGCGATGAACCCCGCAATTTGAATAACGAGGATTTCTTTGTGCTGAGGTGTTTCAATGAGAATGAAGTTTCTTTCGTTGTGATCGCTTGCTTTATCGAGAGCGGCATTAAAAAATTTGCCAGGATGATAATGGATTTTTTTAATAATGCCATCGACTGGAATACGATTCACATGAACATCAAATATATTGAGAAAGATACTAATGCGTGTGTGAACTTCCTTTTTCCATTTAAGCTCATTGGGGGGGATTGACTCTTCAATTCTTGTTATGATTCCATCAGCGGGGCTGATCACAAGACCATCGCCTAAAGGAGTGATTCGTTGAGGGTTTCTAAAGAAATAAGCGCACCAAATAGTCAAGAGAAGACCTATAAGACCAAAAACAGATGAGAATAAATAAAGAATCAGCGTAACACCTGAAAAAAGAGCAACAAAAGGCCAGCCAGCACGATGCAGTGGTGCAAAGAAAGCTACCATATGTTCTCCTATAAAAACCTATGGTAATTTATACCGGTTTTGCATAAAAATGGCTATCTTATTTCTAAAAAGGCAAAAACAAATGAGAGAAATTCGAGCAATTGGTGTTTATTGTAGTTCCTATGATACGGTAAATTCTATCTACAAAAAAGCAGCGGTGACATTAGGGAAGGAACTTGCAAAACGAAAGATCACTCTCATTTATGGCGGTGGAAATAAAGGTTTGATGGGAGAAGTTGCAAACACGGCCATGAAACATGGAGGTTATGTTATAGGATACATGCCTGATCATTTGAAGGAATTTGAGGAACCTAATTGGGGCATTACAGAAATGCATATGGTTGATTCGATGCATACCCGAAAGCGCTTAATGTTTGAAAAGGGCGATGGCTTTTTTATTCTTCCAGGAGGATTTGGAACCTTGGATGAGGCCTTTGAATTGATTACGTGGCATCAACTTGAGCTCCATGATAAGCCCATCATTTTTATTAATATAAAGAACTATTGGACACCCTTAAAAATCCTAACAAAGAAGATTATTAAACAGCACTTTGCAAAACCGGAACATAAAAAATGTTTCCATTTTGTTGATACCGTGCCGGAAGCTTTCCAGGTTCTTACAAGAGGACCGGAGCCGGTTGTGCATGAGCCCATGGGTGATTGGGTATAGACTTGATTTTTTTCATATTTTTTCACATATATAAGGTATGAAGAAGCCATGCTTTATTCCTTTAAATATGACCTATCCCGAAAATCCGGAAGTCAGACTTTGTGACCATAAGGGATGTCAAAATGCTGGAGAATTCAAAGCTCCAAAAAGTTCTCTCACTCTAAAAGACTACTACTGGTTTTGCCTTGACCATGTTCGGGAATATAATAAAAGCTGGGACTTTTATCGCGATATGAGCCCGGGAGAAATTGAGGCGAGCCGCATTTCAGATGTGACATGGAATCGACCCTCATGGCCTGTTGGTGGATGGCGGGGGCTTTTAGATAAGTTAAGCTCAACGGAAGATGTCGAATTCTTTTTAAGGTCCTCAACAAAGCCACCACCCAGTGTTTCAAAGGATGTCAAAAGGGCTTTAAGTGTTTTAAACCTTTCCCTTCCCCTTACGATGGAAGTCTTGAAAAAACACTATAAAAAGCTTGCAAAAAAACATCACCCTGATCTAAATCCCAATGATGTCAAAGCTGAAGAGCGCTTGAAAACAATTAATGAGGCTTATCACATTCTCAAAAGGGAACTTTTTAGATAGTCACTCATTTTTGATGCCTGTCCCCCCCTTACTGCTTGACTTTAACCTATCATCTGTCTGATATTGGAAGACAACCACTCTTCTTCTTCACTTTTTCTATAAGGTATAACCTTAGCGCATTTCCCCAGAAATGCTCGTGAAAAAGTTTATTTTTTCCTCCAGCATTTGCTAAAAAGGCCATTCTTCTTTGTTGAAGAGCTCATATTCGAAGAACCGGACTTATCGTCCTTCCATAGTTTGGAAGGGTTTGCCTCTAATAATTTTTTCGCACGCTCCTGTAACTCCGGTGTGAGTCCCGGCAGTTTGATGGTCTCTGTAACATATTTTCCGGCTTCGTTGGGAATATAGATCTCTTTATTTTCTATGGTGCCATTGATGAAGCCTTCGCATATAACCCTACCATTATCACAATCAAAAAGGTTGGAACACTTGAACCAGGCTTGTGCAGCTTTCAGCCGATCATCCCACATGGCGGTATCTTTTTTTTCGTATGCTTTTTCGTATGCATCTTGCCATTTCCTTGCAGCCTCTTTATATTTGCCGTTATGATAATAGACTTCAGCAGCTTCTCTAAGGTTTTCTAAACGTTGTTCATTCGTTTCCCCCCTATCGTCATCTCTATCAAGGGCATAAAATTTGTCCCATAGCTCTTCAGCTCTCTCATAATTTCCTGCGCGTCTTTGGGTATGTGCAGTCCTCGCAAGATCTGCAGCATAAAAAGATTTAGTTGTTTTTGGGTGATAGGATATATGTTGAAACTCAAGCCCTAAAGCTTTTTCACTCCATTCAGCAGCCTCCTGATATTTCTTAAGTGCAAAATAGGCTTTAGCCGCTTTTCTATAATCATTTGAGTCATAGTTAGCTTTCTTACCCATTCGTTCCCAGGTTTGTGTCGTTTTGGCCCATTCTTTTGCAAAAAAATAAATTCTAAAGGCTAATTCACGATCTTTTTTGAGTTGGTGATCGTATTCGTAAGAACTTGGATCCCATGTTGTTTTATGGGGAGGACTTTGATTCTCGAACATCGACAGAGCTATGGTAATTAATTCAGCCGCTCTTTTATCCTTATTGAAGTAATAACAACAATTGGCGGCCGTTCTATAATCTTCGGCAAGCGTTCCATAGCCTCCTCTTATAAGTACTTCCCAAATTTGTATAGCCTTCTTATAATATTCCTTGCGTTTTGTCTCTGTATCTATTCCAATGCTCGTTTTGGCAAAATTAGTATAAAGAGTAGCCACATATCTGTGGTCTTCAGCGTCAAGGCTCTTAGGGGGAAGGAGTTCATAACACTTTAGAAAGGCATCAAATTTTTTTCCGCGATATGTCTTGACTCCCTCTTTAAGAATCTTATGAACTTCTTTTTTTTCATCAATAAATTGGGAATCGAAGGGAAATCTAGTGATTACTTCCTTCCAAAAATCAGCTATATCTTCAGGAGTTGTTGCTAAACCCCTGTCGTAACAAGATCTTATCGTTTTCGATTTTTCTATAGCGTCGTCTATAGTTGACTTTTCAGAAAGATAGGGTCTATAGGACGAAGGAGAAGAAGAACTGCCAGAAGGGGCTGCTATCACAGGGCTTCGGCTCTCTTCACTATCAGATTCATCAGAGGACTCTTCATCAGACCAAACCGCATAGGAGTTTATTGGTATCAGTATTCCTGAACAAAAAGTGGCAACGGCTATGAAAAGTGTTGGTCTAAACCTTTTTAAATGGAACATAATAGAATTCCTGTTTTCCTATAAAAGAAGCTATCTTTTATATTTATGTAATAGTATTTAAGACTTTGTCAAGAAATTAATGGCTGCTTACTCTCTACACGGGCAAACAAACACCATTGCTCAAAAGCGAAGTTTCTGGCATCGTCCTTTCATGTAATTATTATGCTTAACTACTAAAAAGGGATGTACATGTCGATACTTTTTATGATTGCAGCCGCAGCCGTTCTTGCTCTTCTTTATAGTGCCTACGCTGCCCGTAAGGTTTTTGCCTGTTCCACAGGAACTCCTCGTATGCAAGAAATTGCTTTAGCCATTCAAGAGGGGGCAAGCGCCTACCTTAATCGGCAATATAAAACCATCGGAAGTGTTGGCATCCTCGTGGCCCTTTTCTTAGGATGGATTCTGGGCATACATGCGGCAATTGGTTTCGTGACTGGGGCGTGTTTGTCGGGACTTGCAGGATACCTAGGGATGAACGTTTCTATACGTGCCAATGTGCGTACGACAGAAGCGGCGCGCACAGGCCTTGTCCCTGCTTTAGATATTGCTTTCAAATCAGGCGCCATTACTGGAATGCTTGTCGTTGGCCTTGGGCTCTTAGGTGTGACTTTGTATTATATGTTCCTTCGTCAAAGTGGTGAATCTACCCGTTATATTATGGAAGCCCTTCTTTCTCTTAGCTTTGGTGCCTCCCTTATTTCAATTTTTGCTCGTCTAGGTGGTGGTATTTTTACAAAGGGAGCAGATGTTGGGGCAGACCTTGTTGGAAAAATTGAAGCTGGAATTCCTGAAGATGACCCCCGAAATGCAGCCGTCATTGCAGATAACGTTGGAGATAACGTTGGAGACTGCGCAGGAATGGCGGCCGATCTTTTTGAAACCTATGTTGTTACCATTGTGGCGACCATGCAGCTGGCTGCTCTCTTCTTTTCTGGAATGGCTCAAGAAATTCTTATGGTTTATCCCTTGGCGATAGGAGCTGTTTGCATTGTGGGATCTGTCATGGGAACCTTTTTTGTCCGTTTGGGGTCCAAACAAAACATCATGGGGGCCCTTTACAAAGGATTGATTATGGCAAGTCTCATATCTTTCGGTCTCATCGTTTGGGTTACCATGAGTCTGATAGGACTAGATCTTCCTCTTATGGCCGATGGGCATATTTTTACGGGTATGAACATCCTCTATAGTGCTCTTACAGGCCTTGTGGTCACAGGTCTTCTTGTAGTGATCACAGAATATTATACTTCAACAAGACACCGCCCTGTTAGGAGCATAGCTCAAGCCTCGGTAACTGGGCATGCTACCAATATCATCCAAGGGCTTGCCGTTTCTATGGAAGCCACGGCTTTGCCTGTGCTCGTTATTTGTGGCGGTATTTTAGTAGCCTATACGAACGCTGGACTTTTTGGGATTGGGATTGCGGCTACCACAATGCTTGCTCTTGCAGGATTAATTGTGGCCCTTGATGCCTATGGTCCGGTGACGGATAATGCCGGCGGCATTGCCGAAATGGCAGAATTGCCTGCTTCTGTGCGTAAGATTACGGACGCTTTAGATGCAGTTGGGAATACTACCAAAGCTGTAACAAAGGGCTATGCGATAGGCTCTGCAGGTTTGGCGGCTCTTGTTTTGTTTGCAGCTTATACGGAAGATCTTGATAACTTCTTTCCCTATTTAAACATACACTTTCAACTCCAAAATCCTTACGTTGTTGTGGGACTTTTTATTGGGGGGCTTTTGCCTTACCTTTTTGGCGCTTTGGGAATGATGGCTGTAGGGCGTGCGGGAGCCGAAGTGGTTGTCGAAGTGCGTCGTCAGTTCCGGGAAATTAAGGGAATTATGACCGGGAAAAACAAGCCTGAATATGGCCGTGCGGTTGATATTTTAACGAAGGCAGCAATCCGCGAGATGGTTGTTCCTTCCTTGCTTCCTGTCTTAGCGCCACCCCTTGTTTATTTCGGGATCTCATCGCTTGCAGGCCAAGCCGAAGCCTTTACTACTTTAGGAGCCATGTTATTAGGAACCATTATCACAGGGCTTTTCGTTGCAATTTCTATGACCTCCGGAGGAGGAGCTTGGGATAATGCCAAGAAATACATTGAAGAGGGCAATCTTGGTGGAAAGGGCTCTGAAACTCATAAGGCTGCCGTAACAGGGGATACGGTTGGTGATCCTTACAAAGACACAGCAGGGCCTGCGGTAAACCCTATGATCAAAATCATTAACATCGTAGCACTCTTGCTTCTTGCTGTCCTAGCAAGATAAGAATTGGGATGTTCTATGCCTTTAATCTAAAAGTTTTTGCCACCACCCTTTGCGGCTGGAAGTTGTTTTCGTATGAGAGTTTGCTGTAACGTTTATATTAGCAGATTCATTCTTTTTGGCGTTCTTTGGATCAGAGGGGTCTCTTTTTACAGGAAGAGCTGGGTTTTCCTTTTGGTCCTGAGAAGCAGAAGACGGAGTCTCAGCAGCGCTCACATTAGTCGACTGTTTTGACCTATGGTGGCGATCGTATTTGCGAAAGCGTCTGCGTTGAGGTGCGCTCGTGACTTGTCTATCAGCTGGGCTAGCTTGGGGTTCTGAAGAGCTGACTTCTGGAACACGAGCTTCCTCTTCCTTTAAGTGAAGAGACTTGGGAGGGCCTTTACGTCCGTGCTGCCTTGCGGGCATAGCCTTCCGAGTTTCTTTTGGTGGATGGTGTATTTCCGTTCCTCTCTCTTCCTTTTGCTTCTCTATCACGTGGCCTTCCTTGCGGAGTGGTATGCACTCAAGACGATAGTCTGGAGGAGTCAGAGAGTCGTCCTGTGAAAATTTGATTGAAATATTCCATTTGTTTTCAAGTTCTTGGAGGACCTTTTTCTTTTGATTCAAAAGATAAAGAGTGATTGGCGTGGGGATATGGACAACAAGAGAACTTGCTTTCTGTTGAAGAGCCTCTTCCTCGATGGCCCGTAAAATATGGAGAGATGAAGATTCAACGGAGCGAATCATGCCGCTTCCATGACAGGCTGTACAAGGAATACTTGTTGACTCAATAATGTTGGGTCTTAAACGTTGGCGGGACAACTCCAAAAGTCCAAAGGGGCTGATTTTTCCCACCTGAACGCGGGCTCGGTCATGGCGCATAGCGTCCTTTAAACGGCGTTCCACAGCTTCGATATTTCGAGGTTCTTCCATATCAATAAAGTCAATAACAACAAGCCCTGCTAGGTCGCGGAGGCGCAGCTGACGTGCGATTTCTTCTGCCGCTTCAAGATTGGTTTTAAAAGCTGTTTCTTCAATGTGGCGTTCACGCGTGGCCCGCCCTGAGTTTACGTCAATAGCAACCAAAGCTTCTGTTGTGCCAAATACAATGTATCCTCCTGCTTTTAAATGGACAATAGGGCTGTGCATGGCATCAATTTGCTTTTCCGCCCCATAGCGATTAAAAAGAGGTATTTTTTCGTCCTTATATTCAATTATTTTCTTGGTATGACTGGGCATCAATTTTCGAATAAAGACTTTTGCTTCCTTATAACCCTCATCTCCTTCAATGATAACTTCATCAATGTCGCGGGTATAATAATCACGAAGTGCTCGCTTGATTAGATTTCCCTCTTCATAAATCAGGCTGGGAGCAATAGAATGAAGTGTCTTTTCGCGAATGTCGTTCCAAAGGCGGATAAGGTAATCGCAATCCCGTTTGATCTCAACTTTGTTCCGCGCCATTCCGGCGGTGCGGATGATGAGGGACATATTCTCTGGCAGTTTAATAGATTCAATGATTTCTCGTAACCGCTTTCGGTCGGCTATATTGGTAATTTTACGGGAAATGCCGCCGCCCCTTTCGGCGTTTGGCATAAGGACGCAGTAACGTCCAGGGAGGGAAAGATAAGTGGTAAGAGCTGCGCCCTTGCCTCCTCTTTCTTCTTTGACAACCTGAACAAGCACGACTTGTCGTCTCTTAATAACTTCTTGAATTTTATATTGACGTGGAGAACGCCGTCGCTGAGGGTGTTCTTGGATTTCTTCAACGTCTTCTCCACCCATGGTTTCTACTTCGCTGTCTCTGAGAGACTCTTCAACAACCTCCTCGGCCTGTTCAGCAGTTTCTTTTTGTTGATTAAGAATTGCTTGCTGATCTTCAACTGGAACGCGGTAGTAATGGGGGTGAATTTCATTGAAGGCAAGAAAACCGTGACGATTGCCTCCAAATTCAACGAAAGCTGCTTGAAGTGATGGCTCTATGCGAATGATCTTCGCTAAATAGACATTCCCCTTGAGCTGTTTTTTTGTGGTGGTTTCAAAATCAAATTCTTCAAGTCGATCTTGACTTAAAATAGCGACGCGTGACTCTTCAGAATGAGTCGCATCAATTAACATTCTTTTACCCATGGTCCAACTCCATTTCTTGTCCTCATAGAAGGACATTTATTGGCAATTGGAAACCGGGATGTTCGATTAACTCTCTAATCGCCTCTTAAACTTAATTAAGGGGAGAGAAAACAGAAATCTCGCCAGGAGAGATATAAAGGGTCTTTTATCTTTCGATGTCTTCATCTCTTTGTTTGACCTAGCATGTCCATCCATTTTTAAAATCGAACCTATCATCGGCTTCATCTTGCGTTAACGTTAAAAATTTTTTTGATGTCTCTCTAACTGAGGGCTTTTCTCATTTTTAGTTTGCCCGCAAACGATCTCTAGACACCAAAAAGAAACTTTATTATCTTTACCATACCCTGCTTTTTCTCCCGGCACAACTTATTTCTTGCGTGTTGCAAAAAAACATCACATCAAAAGGCACTTTTATTCAACTATTATCTGCTGTTGAACGCGCGTTTAATCTGGATTAGCCTCTTCAGATGAGATTTTTTATGCATAGGTCTGCCTTATGAAACGTATTTGCTTGATCCTTGGTTTTTTTACTCCCCTAGCTCTTCAAGCAACTCCCCTAACCCTCACTTGTTCGCATGGAACTATTTTCCTAGAGGTTGAAGTGGCCCAGACATCTCAAGAGAGGGACAAGGGGCTTATGTTTCGCGCGGATTTGGCAGATGATGGGGGGATGCTTTTTCTCTTCCCAGCGGCTCAAAAGGTGGGGATGTGGATGAAAGACACGCCCCTCTCTTTGGATATGATTTTCGCAAATTCAAAGGGTGAAATTCTAGCCATCCACGAAAATACAACTCCCTTTTCTACAAAAACGATAGGACCAGTTGCAAATACAGCTCAAGTTCTTGAAATTAAAGCCGGTACCATTAAAAAATTAGGGATAACAAGGGATTGTGTTCTATCTTCTCTTCCCTAAGCCTAAGCAAGGCGTAAGCGTACCTATGAATGATTGATTCTTTCTTCTTAGAAAATAGTAACTTCCTTGTCAAAATTCTTGCCCCCTAAAACGAGTTGGGGTATATGAATTGTGTTCGGGGTGTAGCGCAGCCTGGTAGCGCGCCTGGTTTGGGTCCAGGATGTCGGAGGTTCGAATCCTCTCACCCCGACCATGAATTAGGGATAAAATGAATGTCTGACTCCTCTGCAGGTCCGGAGTTTTCTAAGTTTCGCGCAGCCCTTTGGCCAATTCAAAACAGTGAACTAAAAAAATTTCTACCCATGGGAGGGATGATGTTTTTAGTTCTCTTTAGTTATACACTTCTGCGGAATACAAAGGATGCACTTGTGATCACAGCACCGTCTTGCGGTGCTGAGGTCATTTCTTTTATCAAGCTTTGGGACGTACCCATCGCTTTTCTTTTTTTCTTTCTTTATGCAAAGTTAAGCAACGTGTTAGGTCGGGCGCACCTTTTTTATGCTTGCTTGATCCCCTACCTTCTTTTCTTTGCTGCTTTTGCTCTTTATATTTATCCCAATCGAGAGTTCTTGCACCCATCCGAAGAAACCATCTTTATTTTAAGAGAGACATGCCCTCATTTAAAATGGTTTATTTCCCTTTATGGTATTTGGTCCTTTGCTCTTTTTTATCTTTTCTCCGACCTTTATGGGAGCATCGTTGTTAATTTACTTTTTTGGCAGTTTGCAAATGAAATTACACGCACCAATGAGGCCAAGCGCTTTTATTCTTTTTTTGGGTTCCTGGGGAACTTTGCTCTTATTTCAGCCGGGACCTTTGGGCAGTATCTAGTAAATTTAAACAAACAACTTTCATCTCAATCGGAAGCTTGGGCTTTAAACATCCTTTATTTAATCACGGCTGTTATTGTTTCTGGAATAGGAGTCCTTTTACTTTACAAATGGATGGATCGTTATGTGTTAACAGATCCTCGCTATTACGATGCTGCTGCTCGTGTTGGCAATAAAAAAGAAAATCTGACCCCGAAACTCTCCCTCTCAGAGAGTCTCCGGTACCTTTTGACATCAAAATACTTAGGCTTTATCGCCCTTCTTGTGATCAGTTATGGCATCACGGCCAACATCATCGATGTCACCTGGAAAAGCCAAGTGAAAGAGAACTTCCCAGAACCTAATGATTATTTTTCATTTATGGCAAATTTCTCATTTTGGACCGGCATTTCGACTGTCATTTTTATTCTTTTAACAAAGGGAATTGTTCGGCGTTTTGGTTGGTTTGTTGGCGCTATGGTGACCCCTTCTGTTTTTCTCATCACAACGATCCTCTTCTTCTCCTTCATTCTTTTTAAAGATTACCTCGAAGGGCTCCTTCTTCTTTTTGGGGTCACTTCTCTTTTAATGGCCGTTTATGTCGGAGCTATTCAGAATATTCTAGGTAAGAGTATGAAATACTCTCTTTTCGATCCAACAAAGGAAATGACCTACATCCCCCTTGACCAAGAGCTCAAAGTGAAGGGCAAGGCTGCTGTAGATGTGATTTTCAGCCGTTTTGGAAAATCAAGTGGGGGGATTATTCAAATCTTCCTTTTGATACTAACTGCAGGCACGCAAATGACGATTATGCCTTACTTAAGTGGGGTCCTTATTTTTATTATGCTGATATGGATGGGGGCTGTGAAAGGGCTTTCTAAATTATACCAAGAAAAAACCGAGCCCCCACAAGCTACATAGCTCTTCCTTATGGACCTTCAAAAAAGTTGGCGCGCCCTGCAGGATTCGAACCTGCGACCTGCGGCTTAGAAGGCCGACGCTCTATCCAACTGAGCTAAGGGCGCTTAATTTCTCCACCATACTCAAACTAAAAAAAATGTAAATATACTCTTCGCCTTTCAAGTTCCGGATGCGTTGCCCTTCGGGACTCGCTCTCTGTCACGTAGATGACTACGCTCATCGAGCTCGCCGCTCGGGCGCCTGTCCGGAAACTTGAAATGCTTTGAGCATAAGATATGGGCAACTCCATGTTGTCAGGCCGTATTCTGTGTGGTAAACCAATAACAATAATATAGAAACCACGGAGTTTTGTTTGTGGCAAATTTAGAGGTCGAAGGCTATAAAATTGCAAAACGTTATGGTGGCGTGCTCTTTGATTTGGCTCAAGAAAAAAAGCAAGTAAAAGCAACTTTGAAGGAAATTATCCTTTTGCAAAAATTACTTGAAAAAGATTCCCGTGCATGGGTACGCATTATAAATCCTATGCTTTCCATTCAACTTCAGCAGAAGATTATTCAAAACGTGGCCTCAGTCTTAAAGCTAAGCCCTTTAATGTCTCATTTCCTTCTGGTGTTATGCAAAAACCGGCGTCTTTCCAATTTAAGAATCATCTTGGAGAATGTGTTTCTTCGTTCCCAGATTGAGGAGGGATTACTAAAGGGAGTACTTGAAACTTCGCAAAAACTCACGCAAAAAGAACAGCAAGATCTTGAGAAAAGCCTGGAAGCACACCTTGGGAAAAAAATCTCCTTAACCCAAGTGATTAAGGAAGAGTTAATTGCAGGGGTTGTTTTGCGCTTGGGCTCCTTAATGATTGATGCGTCCTTAAGGGCGCAGTTAAATCGATTGCGTCTTCAAATGAAAGGGTAAAAGATGGAATTACGAGCTGTAGAGATTTCATCAATCTTAAAACAAGAAATTGCCAATTTTGATAAAACGATCGAAATCGCCGAGGTGGGGCAAGTCATTTCAGTTGGGGACGGTATTGCGCGTGCTTGGGGTCTTGATAAGGTTCAAGCAGGTGAGATGGTGGAGTTTTCATGCGGCATTCGTGGGATGGCCCTTAACCTTGAAGAGGGGGACGTAGGAATCGTTATTTTTGGCGATGATCGGGAAATTCGCGAAGGGGATACAGTTAAACGCACAGGGCACATTGTGGAGGTTCCCGTTGGACGGGGCCTTTTAGGGCGTGTGGTAGATGCACTCGGCAACCCTATTGATGGAAAAGGCCCTCTTAAGGATGTCAAAAAAGCCCGTGTTGATGTGAAAGCGCCAGGGATAATTGCGCGCCGTTCTGTTTATGAGCCCATGCAAACAGGGCTTAAGGCTGTGGATTCTTTGGTTCCCATTGGACGTGGTCAACGTGAGCTGATTATTGGGGACCGGCAAACAGGAAAAACCGCAGTAGCCATTGATGCAATCTTAAATCAACGACAAACTAATGAAGGAGATGATGAATTCCAAAAGCTTTACTGTGTGTATGTGGCCATTGGCCAGAAACGCTCAACGGTGGCGCAGCTCGTAAAAGCTCTTGAAGAACGTGGGGCCATGGATTATTCCATTGTGGTGGCGGCCACGGCTTCAGATCCTGCGCCCATGCAGTTTTTGTCTCCTTATGCGGGCTGTGCTATGGGCGAATATTTTAGGGATCACGCCGCCCATGCTTTGATTGTATACGATGACTTGTCCAAGCAAGCCGTAGCCTACCGTCAAATGTCTCTTTTACTCCGCCGTCCGCCGGGACGTGAAGCCTATCCAGGGGATGTTTTCTACCTCCATTCTCGTCTTTTAGAGCGGGCCGCAAAGTTGAATGATGAAAAAGGTGGAGGGTCGTTGACCGCTCTTCCCATCGTTGAAACCCAGGCAGGAGATGTATCCGCTTATATCCCGACTAACGTGATTTCCATCACAGATGGGCAAATTTTTCTTGAGACGGATCTGTTCTATAAGGGCATTCGCCCCGCCATTAACGTAGGCCTTTCCGTAAGCCGCGTGGGTTCAGCCGCTCAAATTAAGGCTATGAAGCAAGTTGCAGGCTCTATTAAGCTCGAGCTTGCTCAATATCGTGAAATGGCTGCCTTTGCTCAGTTTGCTTCCGATCTCGATGTGGCTACGCAAAAACTTTTGAACCGTGGAAGCCGCTTAACGGAGCTTTTGAAACAATCTCAGTACTCTCCCATGCCTGTCGAAGACCAAGTAATTAGTATTTTTGCGGGAGTTAAAGGGTATCTTGATGAGTTGCCTGTTCATGATGTGAGCCGCTTTGAACAAGCCGCCCTCGGTGCCATTCATCATGAGCAGCCAAAACTTGTGGAATCTATTCGAAAAGAGAAAGCCCTATCCGAGAAAACAGAAGAAAATCTCCATGCTTTTTTTAAGAACTTTGTGAAAATCTTTACCTGATGGCGACACTTAAAGCACTGCGCGATCGCAGAAAAACAATTCAATCCACTCAAAAGATCACCATGGCTATGAAGATGGTGGCGGGGGCTAAGCTCCGTCGGGCTCAAGAGCACGTGGAAGCTGGACGTCCTTACGCCTATTATATGCGTCAAATGTTGAAAGATTTGGCAGTTAACGTACAAGCCCTTGAAACACCGCAGCCACTTCTCACAGGAAGAGGAAAAGACAGCATTCATTTAATTTTAGTGGCCACGTCGGATCGAGGCCTCTGTGGACCATTTAATTCATCACTTGTACGGCAAACACGGAAATTAGTCGAATCTCTCCGGGGAAACGGGAAGTCCGTTCAAATTTGCACAATAGGTCGGAAGGGAAAAGATATGCTCGTCCGAGAGTATGGAGATCTTATGGTTAAGTCTTTTATGGCAGTAGGTCAATCACGCCTTCAATTTTCCGATGCACAGCGTATAGGAGACGGGGTACTTAGTATGTTCCAAGATGGGCTTTTTGACGTGTGTACCTTGATTTATAACCATTTTAAATCTGCTCTGACCCAAGAAGTGACCGTGCAGCAAATTATTCCTGTCCCCATTGAAGTCTCTGAGCAAGTTCCATCACCTGACCATAAGGTCGTCTATGAGTATGAACCTGATGAAGAGAAGATTTTGGGTCAACTGTTGCCCCAAAACGTGATTGTTCAGATCTATAATGCCCTTTTGGAAAGTGCCGCAAGTGAGCAAGGCTCAAGGATGACTGCGATGGATAATGCCAGTCGCAATGCGGATGAAATGATTCGCAAATTGAGTTTAAGTTACAATCGAACCCGCCAGGCCCAAATTACGCGCGAACTGAGTGAAATTATATCTGGGGCTGAAGCTCTGCAGTGAGAAAAGGAAAAACCATGGTCAAAAAAGCAACAAAGGGAAAAATTGCTCAAGTCATTGGAGCGGTTGTGGACGTTTCTTTTGAAGGGCCTCTTCCCGAAATTCAAAATGCTCTTGAGACGAAAAACGATGGGAAGTCCTTGATTTTAGAGGTTGCCCAACACATTGGAGAGCAAACGGTGCGTACGATTGCCATGGATGCCACAGAAGGGCTTGTGCGTGGCCAAGAGGTGATTGATACGGGCTATCCCATTCGCGTGCCAGTAGGGCCCGGCACTTTGGGACGTATTATAAACGTTGTGGGGGAACCTATTGACGACCTGGGTCCTATTAAAGCGGCTGCGTATCTCCCCATTCATAGGGAAGCGCCACCCTTTGTTGACCAATCCACAGAAACAGAAGTCCTGGTAACAGGAATTAAGGTGGTGGATCTTCTGGCTCCTTATATGCGCGGAGGAAAGATTGGTCTTTTTGGTGGAGCGGGTGTAGGGAAAACCGTGATCATTATGGAGTTGATTAATAACATAGCTAAAGCCCATGGGGGCTATTCTGTCTTTGCTGGGGTTGGGGAGCGGACCAGAGAAGGAAATGACCTTTATCATGAAATGATTGAATCAGGCGTGATTGACCTTAAGAAGGGGAATTCTAAGGCCGCTCTTATCTATGGGCAAATGAATGAACCTCCAGGTGCGCGTGCGCGTGTGGCTCTTTCAGGGCTAACCGTTGCCGAATATTTCCGTGATCAGGAAGGTCAGGATGTTTTGTTATTCATTGATAATATCTTCCGCTTTACTCAAGCGGGTGCTGAAGTTTCTGCTCTTTTGGGACGTATTCCCTCAGCCGTTGGCTATCAGCCCACCTTGTCAACAGAAATGGGAGAGTTGCAAGAGCGTATTACCTCCACAACCAAAGGGTCTATCACCAGCGTTCAAGCTATCTATGTGCCTGCGGACGATTTAACCGATCCTGCGCCCGCCACAACTTTCTCACATCTTGATGCCACAACGGTTTTGAGTCGCCAAATTGCTGAGCTTGGCATTTATCCTGCTGTGGATCCTTTGGATTCCAGATCGCGCATTTTGGATCCCCGTGTTGTGGGGGAAGAACACTATGAGGTGGCTCATAATGTGCAACGAATCCTCCAAACCTATAAATCGTTGCAAGACATCATCGCCATTCTCGGTATGGATGAACTTTCTGAGGAGGATAAATTAACGGTGGCCCGTGCGCGGAAAATCCAACGCTTCCTTTCTCAACCCTTCCACGTAGCTGAAGTTTTTACAGGTTCTCCTGGTGTTTTTGTCCGCCTTGAGGATACTATTGAGGGATTTAAAGGTATAGCTGATGGATCCTACGATCACCTTCCTGAGATGGCCTTTTACATGGTAGGAACTATTGAAGAGGCTGTAGAAAAGGCGCAACGTTTCGCAAAAGAAGTTGGATAAGGTTATGGAAATTTTTTCCTTTACCCTTGTTACACCAGAAAAAATCCTCTTTAAAAAAGATGTGAGTATGGTCGTCATCCCTGGCCTTGAGGGAGATATTGGGGTGCTTTCCAATCATGCGCCCCTTCTAACTGTTTTGCGTCCTGGGGTTGTAAGGATTTATGAAGGTTCCGATATTCTCTTAAGGATCTTTGTGGATGGGGGGTTTTCTGAAATCACTCCTCAAAAATGTACAGCCCTTGTGACGGAAGGAACATCCTTAGAAGCGTTGGATAAGTCAACCTTGGAGATGGAAATTCAAAACTTGTTAGAAGACATCGAAGAGAGTAAAACAAAAGAAGAACGCGAGCAGGTTGGTGAAGTTTTAGATGTCGCCCGGGCCAAGTTGATGGAGGTTTTAACGCATGAGAAATTGCAATAAGAAGTACTTAACAATAAAAAAGGAGGAAATAAATCATGAACTTTAATAGAATAGCTTTAATCGCATTACTGTTCCTTGGGACACCGGCGATGTCTGGACAAGCGCCGGGAGATGTTAATTTTATAACAAAAGGTACTGCCCACTTATTTCAATTTAAAATGCACTCTCTGTCTACTTCTGAAACAATCGAAACTTCAAAACCGTGTGGTTCCCTCAAACTCGGAGAGAATCAGACCTTAAATTTATCTTCTAAGGGATCAACGATTCAACTTGAAATACTAGCATATGATTGTACAACGATGCAAGAACATCAACTCCCCCTAACAATTACAGGGACAAAAGGCTCATTATATACATACAATACCACGAGTCATTACGATATAGTTTGTAATTTAGATATAAACTCGTGTAAAGTCACAGAAAACAAATGACCATCTGTAAAAAGATGTAAGACGCCAAGACAATTCAATACGTTTCACAAAAAAACACCACCCCTAAGGGTGGTGTTTGATTTAAAGCTAGTTGACTAAGTAATTTAGTCCAAAACTGTGATCGCAACACGGTTTTGTTGGTAAGCCCACTCGCTGCCATCTTGTTCAACGATTGGACGATTTTTACCGTAGCTAACAACTTTCATGCGGTTTGCATCAACACCGAAAGCAACAAGCTTCTCTTTTGCGGCGTTTGCACGACGCTCACCGAGAGCTAGGTTGTATTCAGTTGTTCCACGCTTGTCGCAATGACCATTGATTGTTACAACGTAGTTGCTGTAGGTAGAGAGCCAAGCAGCTTGACGCTTCAAGGTCTCTAATCCTTCAGGACGGACTTGTGAACGATCGAAGTCGAAGAAGACGCGATCGCCGACGTTGTCAACGAAATCAGCGACTGTACCTGGTGTGCAGGCCTCTTCTGCTGCTGCAGCTTGTGCAGCTGCGAGAGCACCTTGGCCTGACGCATCAAGACATTCATCTGTGCAACAATCGCAAGCAGAGAGTGCAAGAGCCGCTGTTGCTAAAAGACTAGAAATTTTTAAACGCATTGAGTTTTCTCCTTTTTTTGTTTTCATTCGCCCACTATAGCGGGAGAACATTAAAAAAATATTAAAAGTGTATCTTTTTTTTGATGTCCTTCGCCTATGCAGCGCCATGCCTTGTCCGAAGACTTAAGACACCTTAGAGCATAATATAACCTATTGAATGAACGGGATCAAGAGGGACAATGATTACCAGGTCGGATAAGATCCTTCCCCTGGAATGTTAACCTTTCTCTTGTGAAAACCTACGATATCAATGCTGCAAAGCCCAACTTTTCCATGGGTGCTGTCTTGGCACGTATACATAACTTCACGTCCGTTAGGAGACCAAGTGGGCCCTTCTAAGAGATATCCCGAATCCAACATCCGCTCACCCGATCCATCAGGGCGCATGACTCCAATGTAAAAGGTTCCGCCGTTTTGGCGGGTAAAGGCAATAAGATCTCCACGAGGAGACCACACAGGGTTATCATAACGACCTGTGCTAAAGCTAATACGCGTGTCATTGCTGCCTCCGGCATCCCGCACGTAAATTTGTGGTTGTCCGCCACGGTCTGAAATAAAGACAATTTTAGTTTCATCAGGAGAATAACAAGGAGACACATCAATGGTTGATGTTGTTGACGTTATTTTTTCAAATTGTTTCGTTTTTAAATCCATTTTGTAAAGAGCTGTGGCCCCTTTTTTAGCACTGCTGAGGATGATGTGGTCTCCATGTGGGGAAAAACGAGGAGACATTTTTTGTCCGTCAACTGATCCTAAGGCTTCGGCTTCACCTGTTTCAAGATTATGAATATGAAGGGTTGGCGTTTTATCGTTGGCTCCAAAATCCACATAGGCAATTTTTTTGCGGCATGGAGAGAAACGGGGGAGGAGGACTCTTCGGTTGCCAGTAGAAATGAATTGATGGTTTTCTCCGTCCTGATCCATAATGGCTAAGCGAGAGGAACGTGACATTTCGGGTCCAGACTCAGCCACATAGACAACACGCGTGTCGAAATAGCCTTTATCTCCTGTGATGCGCTCATAAATCTCATCAGCAATCTTATGGGCAACCCTGCGCCAGTTGATAGGGTCTGTTCCAAGAGCAAGGCCTGTGAGTTGAGATTCTGTAAAGACATCAAAGAGGCGGAAGTCGACTTGGAGGTTATTACCGCTGCGCTTGACAAGACCGCCGACGAGGGCTTCTGCATGGAGGATTTTCCAATCGGCAAAGCGGGGGTGGCTCATCACATCGCGAGCATTTTGTATGTACGCATGGGGATCAACCACTATAAAAAGACCACAACTTTGGAGATCGTTACCGATTACTTTGGAGATTTCTTGAGCGATGTTTCCAAGTTCTGGATCGCCGCCTCCATCAAAGGGGGTGATTGCGATTTGAACGGGCTTAAAGGTACCTTCCGTAATATCAATGTGAAGTTCTGCCCGTGCGTTCCATGAAATGCTTAAGAACAAAAGAAGGGTGAAGGCTAACCTTTTAAACATGTACGCGCGTCCTTTTAAAAATGATCAAAGTCGAACAAAATAATATAGAGTTATGGCTGAAAAAACAAGTGTCCCGCTATTAAGTAGCGGGACATAGATATATTCTCTGGTCAGAAGACTAGCTTCCTTCCTTGCTTAGTATTTCGAGCTTTTCTGCATTGCTGATGCGCAATCGCATTTTGCACAGTTGCACCTCTTTGAACCAGAGGGTTCCATCTTGGTTGTCTGTTGGCTAGAGAGAGCCTGTGCGCAAGGGCATTGAGTAGAATGCTTTGCTCCGCAGGTTGCTTCTAGTCCGTTAGAAAAAACGCTCATAGCAGTCGTTAATATTAAAAAAACATAAAAAAGATGACGTACGCTACGCCAAGTAATATCAGTTTTATATTTGTTTCCCATCTTAGTTTTCCTTTCTGTTTAGATAATAATTTGAGTGATTCAAACCCAAGTCAATTATAATATACAAACAATTAATATTATATTAATTCGCTAATACTTATTCTTTTTACTAGGATTAAAATATTTATTCCCAAAGAGCCTGAAGCGGCACCCCCCATAGCTTTTCGCCAAAGGGAATAACGGTGTCTCCTGTATAAAGGACAAGACCACTATAAAAATTTTCCTTGGCTATCTCTTTAAAGGCGAGGAGTCCTTTAAAGTCCTTTCGGGAAAGGGTTGATGAGGCTTTCACCTCAATTTCCACCAAATGACCATGGCGATTTTGTAAAATGAGGTCAACTTCTGTGCCGCTTTGTGTGCGAAAATGAAAAGTGTCAACACGTTTTTTTTGCCACGAGCATTGTTTAAGAGCTTCTGAGACAACAAAATTTTCTAGAACCTGACCAAAATAGGGGGGTGGGGTGATCCCCCAAGTTAAGGGAAGACGAAGAAGATGGGATAAAAGCCCACTATCAACGAAATAAAACTTAGGCGATTTAGCAAGGCGCTTATCTATATTAGAAAACCAAGGTTTGAGTTTAAAGATGATAAAGCCAGATTGTAACAAATGAATGTAGCGTTTGATAGAAGATTGAGCGAGACTCAAGGTGCGTGCTATATCAGCGCTGGTCGAAATTCACCCACTTGAAGAACGAAATTCGTCCAGCTTCTAGAGCTTAATCCTCAAAGATACGGTTTTGAAGGGCCACAGATTTTACGGCTTTTTGGAGTTTTTCAAAGGCGCGGATTTCAATTTGTCGCACTCGTTCTCGCGAAATGCCTAAGGTTTCTGAAAGAGTTTCAAGTGTTTTAGGAGGATCCTTTAGGCGTCTTTCTTTAATAATCAGCCTTTCCCTCTCATTTAGGGTTTGAAGCGCCGTCTTTAAAAGTACGTTTTTGTGCTGGCTTTCATTGTGATCCATGATTTTCGCTTCATGGGTGGATGATTCATCAACAAGCCAATCTTGCCATTCTTCAGTGCCTTCAGCTTTGAGGGGCGCATTTAAGGATTGGTCGGGGGCAGCCATCCGCTTGCTCATCTCAATGACCTCTTTTTCAGAGACATTGAGCTCGCTTGCAATATCCTTTACCGTTTTATCTGTAATGCCTGCTTCACTAACGGATTGGATTTCACCCTTAAGACGCCTTAGATTAAAGAAGAGCTTCTTTTGAGCGGCGGTAGTCCCGATCTTCACAAGGGACCATGAATGTAAAATGTACTCTTGTATGCTCGCGCGGATCCACCACATAGCATAGGTTGAGAAACGAAATCCTCTTTCAGGATCAAATTTCCGCAAAGCCTGCATTAATCCGACGTTGCCTTCAGCAATGAGATCAATCAAGGGCAATCCATAGCCACGATAGCCGCCAGCAATTTTGGCAACCAAGCGCAAGTGAGAGCTCACGAGCCTTTCTGCGGCTTTAGGATCTTGGTGTTCTTGCCAACGTTTGGCCAACATGTATTCTTCATCTGGCTCTAAAATGGGAAAGCGCCGAATTTCTGCCAAGTAGCGCGTTAAGCCGTCTGTCATGCTGGGAAGAACAGTGGCTTTAGTAATGGAGGGTAAATGGTTATTTTTCTTTTTGGACACGATGATTGAACCTTAAGCGCTTTTATACAATTGATTCTAACACATCTAGCAGAATTCGTATATCCTGGGGAAGGTCTGTTTCAAAGGAAAGCCTGTCTTGGCTTTTGGGGTGAACAAAAGAGATCTTCTTTGCGTGTAAAGCCTGACGACCCTTAATCCATTGCCCATCTAAAAAGTCGTCGAGGGGGCAGGGAAGTCCTTTAGGCTTTTTACCATAGAGAATATCACCAATGAGTGGATGCCCTTTGGAGGCCAGGTGAACGCGGATTTGATGTGTGCGGCCCGTCTCCAGCCGACATTCGACCAAACTCGCAAGGCGTCCAAAGATTTTTATGGTTTTATAATGAGTGCGTGCGAATTTTCCCTTTTCGCGAAGCGCCATTCGTTGACGATGATGCGGATCTCGCCCAATGGGACCCTCAATGATCCCTTTATGGGGAATAAGCGTACCCCAAATGAGGGCTTGATATACGCGGCTCATTTCACGTGTGGCCAGTTGGTAAGCAAGGCTGTGATGGGTCTTATCATTTTTAGCGACTACCATAAGGCCGCTGGTATCCTTGTCCAGCCGATGCACAATGCCGGGGCGCTTGACCCCATTAATGCCTGAAAGGCTTTCCCCGCAATGGTTGAGAAGTGCGTTCACAAGGGTGCCCTCAGGATTGCCAGGGGCGGGGTGTACCACAAGGCCAGCCGGCTTGTTCAAGACAATCAAGTCTTCATCCTCATAAAAGATGTCGAGAGGAATCTTTTGAGGAACAGGAGCCGCCTCAACAACAGGAGGGATATTGATTTGAATCTTTTGACCTTCTTTCACTTTCAGCGCAACATCATTCATCGCAACGCCATTAATTTGGACAAAACCTGTTTGAATGAGGTCTTGAAGACGTGTGCGGGAAAGGTCTTGGGCCTTTATAGCTAAGAACTTATCCAAGCGTTGTCCTTCGTGCTCCTGGTTAACAATAAAGGAGAGGTGGGGAAGAAAGTCAGACGTGGATCGCATTTAACCTTAGCTTCTCTAAAATTTATGACTAGTTTATCAAAAATTGTATTTGTTACTAAATGGTAACTATTTTTTCAAGGATAGTATTTTTTGTTATGTATGTACAGAATTATTAGTAAAAATCTGAGACATTTAAATATTAAATGTATTCGACTTGCGGCCTTAATAATTTTAAAATATTTTTATATATCTCAATAAAAACCATAAGAAAAAGATAGACAAAATACCGTTTGCTTCTTATATAGGATGTATTTGATATTTATGTCCTGTTTAATTTTAGTGTACTGGTAATGGTGAAAAGTATATATTGGCGTGATGGTAGTCGAAAATTGGCATATGCCTCAATTCTTATTTTGATTTACCTATTATTACGCCCTGAAAAAATAATGCCTTTTTTAGAGTTTTCTCATCCCTCTGAAGGGAAGGAGAAAATTACCCTCGATTCTAGGTGGGGATTAGGAGGTGGACATAGTGAAAGTTTTGGAAAAGGAACCTCAACTTCTTCAAAGGGAGGAGGGCCTTCACCTGTGAAATTGCCTCGGCATGAGGCGGAATCTGTTTCTGCAAGGAATAACCCCATTCATTTTCCAAAGGGTAAGCGTGTAGAGTTTACTCCGGAGGAGCCTATGCAAGAGTTCCCTCAAGCAGTGGAGCTCTCAGGAAAAAGAAAGCTCCCTGCCCCTCAAAATAGCCAATCTTCTTCTCGAAATGCAGAATCGAATCCAATGCCTGAAGCCTTTAGGGGAGCTTCTCCTGCATTTGCACCTGCTCCTGAAGTCGTTCCAGCATCTGCGGCACCCGCTCCTAGGCCCGCAGTAGTAGTTGCGCCTCCTGCAGTCGCTCCTGTCCCGGCGCCAGCTCCTGCCATACCTGCACCTCCTCCTGCCCCTGTTCTAGTGCCTGGTGGACTTGCTCCTGGGCCTGCAGCCATACCCGTGCTCCCACCTGCACCTGTAGCCGTGCCTATACCTGCCGCTGCTCCCGCTCCTATGCCTGCAGTGGTAATTGCACCTCCTGCAGTCGTTCTTGTCCCGGCGCCAGCTCCTGCTATACCTGCGCCTGCAGCCATACCCGTGCTCCCACCTGCACCTGTAGCCGTGCCTATACCTGCCGCTGCTCCCGCTCCTAGGCCCGCAGTAGTAGTTGCGCCTCCTGCAGTCGCTCCTGTCCCGGCGCCAGGTCCCGCAATACCTGCACCTCCTCCTGCCCCCGTTCCAGTGCTTGGTGGACCTGTACCTGCGCCTGGTCCTGCAGTCGTTCCTGCGCCAGCTCCTGTTCCCGCACCAGCACCAGTTCCTGCGCCTGTACCAGTTCCTGGAGGAGGCGTACCTGTGGCTCCACCTGTTGTTATCTCCGCTTCTAGTAGTTCCTCAGGCAGCAGCTCAGGAGGTCGTAGCCCATTACTTGTTTTTCCAGCTGCTCTTGGTGGACCGGCTTCAGGGGTATTCTCGCCATTTGGAGTGAGGAGACATTTTTCTCCGGCATCACGTCTTAGTTTTCCTTCATTTCTTCCACGCCAGCTTTCCAGCAAAAACAGCTCTATTCCAGTTGAAAATTTTTCAGATATTGATGATTTTCCATCTCCGTCCGCATCATCCTCACCACCCTTGTCTTCACATAGTTCTCCTTTGGGGAATGAAAAAGAGACCCCAGTCAAGAAGGATAAAAAGGAAAAAAAGCCGAGCTTATGGGCGCGCTTTTTTGGAGGTGATTCACATTCTGCTGTTGTTGGAGGGAATGATGAAAAGCGCGACGATGAAAGGTCTGATGATTCAGGCTCGTCATCAGACAGCAGAAACGAGAGGAGTTCTGACGCTGCAGATGATAAGAAAGAGACCATTAAAGATACTGACGAAGAGGATAAAACTAATTCATTGAGGCTTTCTGACAATGAGACTTTCTCTCTTGTCCACCCTTATGAACCATTCGAAATAGCTTTAGTTAGTACTTCAAATCAGTCAGAGAATAGTAAAGATGATGAGACGGAGACTAATCGGTCGAGCCCCTTACCATCACGTTCTCCTAGCCCTCCGCCACTAGACTACTACGATGTCTGGAACTAGCATTACCTTCTCTTAAAGGTAAACAATGTGGGTTATGAACTCTTCCTATAAAATCAATTCTCGCTCATCCAGGGGCGCGAAATAGTGGTCAACGGTTTCATCTGTGACTTCCTCAAGACTCGCCGGTTTCCAGCGCGGCTCTCCGTCCTTATCCACCAGGACAGAACGAACCCCTTCAAGGAAATCATGACCCTCCACAAACCGCTGACTGAGGCGAAATTCGTCCTTCATGCGTTCAGTAAAACTTCTCTTATGTTGGGTGAGTTGACGAAAGACTACCTTCAAGCTTGTGGGAGACTTGGCTTTTAGGGTTGCCAATGTTTCTGTTGCAAAGGAAGAAGTATCTTTTGAAAGACTGTCTATAATGTCTTTCACAGAAGCGTGGGAAAAATGAGAGTGAATTTCTGAGGATTTTTCTTCAAGAATGCTTTGTTCTAAAAGAGATTTGCAATGGTTTTTAAGTGCTCTTTCGAGGGATACACCCTCAAACAAATCCTCTTTAAAAAGAGAAAGAGAAGATCCAGGAATAAAATGGGTTCCAAGACCACTCCACAAAGCGCAAGCGGCCTTAATCCTTTTGCTTGTGAGGCCTAAGTAAAGTCCTGTTTTCCCAGGGGTATTGTTCAAAAAGGTGGTGGCGCCCACATCAGGAAAGAAACCAATGCCCGTTTCAGGCATAGCTAAAACGGCCCGCTCTGTAACGAGACGGTGAGAGCCATTAATAGAAACTCCAAGCCCGCCTCCCATATTGATGCCGTTAATGAGAGCAATATAAGGCTTTGGGAAGGTATGAATATAAGCATTTAGTGTATATTCTTCCCGGAAAAAAGCGTCACACATCTCAAGGTTTCCCTCCTTTTTCGCTTCATAAACAGCGCGCACATCTCCGCCTGCACAAAAGGCCTTATCACCAGCTCCTTCGATAAGAACAGCTTTGATGGAGGGATCTTCCTCCCATTCTCTTAAAAGGCGTGTTATTTCGCGAATCATGGCTAAAGAAAGGGCATTCAAAGCCTTAGGACGGTTTAAGGTCAGACAGGCAATTCCTCCCTCCAAATGGGTTAAAAGGTCGGGAATTTTACTCATCCTTTGTTTCGTTTTTTAAGCTTCATCGTTGCGCATAGCGAATACAACAATGTAACTTCGGGCTTTGCAAGCCTTATTTTGAAGGGATCTTTTCGTAAAGTTTTTGAATCTGTTCTTCAAGCTTAGGAATGTCTTTTTCAAGTGTTTTCCAAACGAGCTCTAAATCGACTGAAAAATAACCATGTGATACGCGATTGCGCATCCAATAAAGGTCACTCCAGGGAACTTCTGGATGGTCGGCCGTAAAATAAGGGTGATGGCGATCTATATTGCGTGAAGCCTCTCCAATAATTTCAATATTACGTATAACAGCATCCTGAATAAGTTCACTTTGAAGAAAAGTGATTTCAGTTAAATCGTCCGTATAGTGATGTATTCGCTTGATGGCAGTTAAAATGTGTTCGAGATAAAGGTGTAAATGAATTTTAGATTTTTTATTCATATTAATTTTGCCTCTTTCAGAATCTCATCTCGAAATTGTTCTGGTAAGGCTTTTGGGGTTAGAACATCAACAGGAACCCCTAGTAGAACTTGAAGTTGGTTTTGAATTCTTGCAATATCCATTAAGGTTGTGTCTTGTATTGGATCTATAAGCAAATCAAGGTCACTATTCTCTCTATCATCCCCATGCAAAACAGATCCAAAAATACGCGCATTGCGTGCATGATTCTCCTCTACAATGCGTCGGATAGCTTTTCTATGTGACTCAAATGCGATTGACGGTCTCATATTTTCACTTTCTATCAGTTCGATCCGTTTATAATCTGTAACATCATCCCGAATGTGTCAATAAAATGTGACAAGCATGTGGGTAATCTTAGCTTATTTTCATACTTGACTAAAACAGTCGGGAATCCTACAAATAAAGAAAACGAAGGAAGATGTGGATGAAACTCGGCACAAAAGGGCGCTATGCGGTAATGGCTTTGGTAGATCTTGCTTATTATGGGCAAGGGAAGCCTCTGGCGTTAACTGAGATTGCTGAGCGTCAAGCTTTACCCATTTCCTATCTGGAGCAACTTTTCCTTAAATTGCGGCAAAAGGGATTTGTTGCAAGCACACGGGGTCATTTGGGAGGGTATACCTTGGCGCGTGAGCCGGGTACAATCCGTATCGCTGAAATTTTGGAGGCAATTGGCGAGCCTCTAAAAACCACCCGCTGCGAAAACACGTCAGAAATGGGATGCCTTGGAACAAAAGAAAAATGTTTAACACATGCTTTGTGGACTGGACTTGGCGTTCAGATGCATCAGTACTTGCACAGAATTTCCTTAGCGGACCTTTGTGAAAGGCGCATTACATGATTTATTTAGATTACAATGCCTCTGTTCCTTTAAGGCCATGTGCTAAAGAAGCCACGATTGAGGCGTATAATTTTACAGGCAATGCTTCCTCTCCTCACTATGCGGGACGGAAAGTGCGTGCGCTTATAGAAGAGGCTCGAAAAACAATTTTAAAAGAGGTCAAAGGACAGCACCTTGTTTTTACAAGTGGGGGCACGGAAGCCAATGGGTTAGCCCTTTCTGGACTTGGAGAAATGCCCCTTGTTATTTCCTCTATTGAACACGAATCTATTTTGAAGGCCCGGTTGAATCCTTATTTAGTGCCTGTTACTTCAAAAGGAATAGTGGATCTTGGAAAACTCGAAAAGACTCTCTCCTCCTTTGAAACACCAGGGCTTCTTTCCCTGATGCTGGTAAACAATGAAACCGGGGTGATTCAACCTCTTCAAGAGGCGGTCAGTCTAGCACAGGAGCGGGGATGGAAAGTTCATACTGACGCCAGCCAAGCCTTGGGACAGATTCCCTTTTCCTTTGAGGAGCTGGGGGTAGATATGATGACTATCTCTTCTCACAAATGTGGAGGGCCCACAGGCATTGGCGCCCTTATTCTAAAGGAGGGCCTTCATCTTCAGCCTCTGATCCGCGGAGGGGGACAAGAATTTGGTATGCGCTCAGGAACCTTGGCTGCTCCTCTGATTGTAGGGTTTGCAGCAGCGGTTAAGGAAGCTTTGTTTGAGAGAGAAGAGCAATCGAAGCGCCTTCTGAAATGGCAGGAAAAGGTGGAAGAAGCCTTGCCAGACGCACGTGTTTATGGAAAGGAAAGTCCTCGAGCTTCTCACGTTCTTTCTCTAGGGATGCCGGGGGTTCCCTCTGAGCTTCAGCTCATGTCCTTTGATTTAAAAGGGATTGCCATCAGTATGGGATCTGCATGTTCCTCAGGAAAATCTAAGGAATCTCATGTGCTTGTCGCCATGGGCCTTCCCTCAGAAGAGGTCAAATGTACCATCCGGATGAGTATGGGATGGAACACTTTTGAGAAGGATATTGATTGTTTTATTCAAGCATGGAATGAGATTTATCTGTCGCAGCACATGAAGGAGGCCAGTTGACGGTTACACGCCCCATATATTTAGATTATCAGTCAACAACGCCCTGTGATCCACGGGTTCTCAAGATGATGTTGCCTTACTTTTCAGAAGAATTTGGGAACCCGCATTCCCGTAGCCATGCCTATGGCTGGAAGGCGGAAGAAGCGGTTGAGCATGCCCGCAAGCAAGTGGCGGCCATCCTTCATGCGAATCCTCGGGAAGTGATATTTACAAGTGGAGCTACGGAATCCAATAATTTAGCCTTAAAGGGCGTGGCTCATTTTTATAAGGACAAAAAAAACCACATCGTGACATGTGCCACTGAGCACAAATGTGTTTTGGATAGCTGTCGCCATTTGGAGCAAGAGGGCTTTAAAGTTACCTACTTGCCTGTAAAACCCAATGGAATACTAGATCTGGCTGAATTGAAGAAAGCTATTACTGAGCAAACAGCCCTTGTGTCCATTATGGCCGTCAACAATGAAATTGGGGTGATTCAACCGCTCGCAGAGATTGGGAAAATCACTCGCGAGAGGGGAGTTTTTTTTCACACGGATGCAGCCCAAGCAGTCGGAAAAATTCCCCTTGATGTGAATGAAATGAACATCGATCTTTTGAGCCTTTCGGCCCATAAAATTTATGGACCTAAGGGAATAGGGGTCCTTTATGTGCGACGTAAGCCCCGAGTGAGGCTTGCGGCCCTCATTAATGGGGGTGGACAGGAGCGCGGCATGCGCTCAGGCACCCTTTCAACGCCTTTGTGTGTGGGGCTTGGGGAAGCTTGCGCCTTGGCGCAAAAGGAAATGAGGGCAGAAGCTATCCGTATAGAGGCCTTACGGGATCGTTTTTATGAGACTCTTCGTGTTAACCTTGAGGAAATTTACCTTAATGGTGATGCGAAACAACGCATTCCTGGAAATTTAAACATAAGTTTTGCTCATGTGGAAGGAGAGGGATTAATGATGGGAATCAAAGAGTTAGCTCTTTCCTCGGGATCGGCCTGTACGTCCGCGTCCCTTGAACCCTCTTATGTTTTGAGGGCTTTGGGGGTGGATGAGGAAATGGCGCATACCTCCTTGCGCATTGGGTTTGGGCGCTTTACAAATGAGGAGGACGTGGATCACGCTGCGAAACTTATCATTAAAGAAGTAAATCGTCTTCGGGACATGAGTCCCTTGTGGGAGATGAGCCGTCAAGGCATCGATATTAAATCTATTCAATGGGCAGAACATTAAGAAAGGAAAAGCATATGGCTTATTCAGAAAAAGTGATCGATCATTATGAGAATCCTCGAAATGTGGGAGCCTTGGATGCAAAAGATGACGCTGTTGGCACGGGCCTTGTGGGAGCACCTGCATGCGGAGACGTGATGAAGCTTCAGATTAAAGTCAATGATCGGGGGATTATTGAGGATGCGAAGTTTAAAGCCTTTGGATGTGGGTCAGCCATAGCCTCCAGTTCCCTTGTAACTGAGTGGCTCAAGGGAAAGTCTTTAAATGAAGCCGTCGAAATTAAGAATACAGCCATTGCCCAGCATTTGTCCTTGCCGCCAGTGAAAATTCACTGTTCCATGTTAGCGGAAGACGCCATTCGGGCAGCCATTCGTGATTACAAAGAAAAACATCAAAGCACAAAATGACACAACCAGTTTTGACCTTAACCAACGCTGCTGCAAACCGCGTGAAAACTTTGCTGGAAGGTCGTGGAAAGCCATCTCGCGGGATTCGTATTGGCTTGAAGTCAAAGGGCTGTTCAGGCCTTTCCTATACCCTGGAATTTGCTGACGAGGTGGGCCCCTATGATGAGGTGATTGAGGCCTATGGAATTGCGGTTTTGATTGATCCAAAGGCTGTGATGTTTATTATGGGATCGGAAATGGATTATGTGGGAGATAAACTTTCCTCAGGCTTTGTTTTTAATAATCCCAATGCTAAGGGGATATGTGGATGTGGAGAATCATTCCATGTTTGATCCGTTTGACATTCTTGGACTTGAGAAAACCTACACCCTTGATTTACAGGTGCTGGAGAAGGCTTATTTTGAGGCTCAAAAGCTGACCCACCCTGATCGGTTTGCGCTGGCAGATGAGCCAAAAAAAAGGGAAGCTTCCCGTAAAGCAAGCCTTGTGAATCAAGCCTATACCCTTTTAAAAAATCCATTGACCCGTGCAGCCTTTCTTCTGGAAGATAGGGGCGTTTCTCTGTTGGCCTATGATCTTAAATTTCTTCACAAAGTGATTGAATGGCATGAGCGCCATAAAGAAGGTGAAAATATTACGCTAGAGTTAGTTCACGAGGAAGAAAAACTTTATGGTGAGCTTGAGAGAGGGCTTGAGAAATATGATCATGAGAAGGCCCGCAAAGCTCTTTATCGATTAAATTATGTTCAAAAGGTGAGGACGAATGCCCTTACAGCTTGTTGAACCTGGACAATTTCCTGATCGTCATGAGGCCTCCCAAGGTGTTGTGGTCGGCATTGATCTTGGTACAACCCACTCCGTAGTAGCCTATGTTCACAATAATGTTCCGACCGTCTTGGAGATTGAGGGAGGATTATTGATTCCCTCGATTCTGAGCGTTGCTGAGGATGGGTTTTGTATAGGGAAAAAGTTAAGAGAAAGCCTTTCCTCAACGAAACGCTTGATGGGACGAGGCGTGGAGGATGCCATTTGTTTGCAATTTCCTCAGCTCATGTCTGGAAGAGATATTCGGTTAAAATTGGGGGCACACACCTTAACTCCTGTTGAGGTGGCAAGCTATATTTTAAGCTACATTCGGAGCGGGGTAGAAAAGAAACTTAGGGCGCCCTTAGAAGCCGCTGTGATTACAGTGCCAGCATACTTTGATGAAGCGGCACGCGTAGCCACAAAGCAAGCCGCAGCCATCGCAGGCATTAAGGTTTTACGCCTTATTAATGAACCCACAGCAGCAGCTCTTGCTTATGGTTTAGAATCAGGGGCCGAGGGTATTTATGCCATCTACGATTTGGGGGGGGGAACATTTGATTTGTCCCTTTTAAAGCTTCAAAAGGGTGTATTCCAGGTTCTTGCTACAGGTGGCGATCTCAACCTAGGCGGTGATGATATTGATCATGTTTTTGCAGCCTTTTTGAAAACTAAAGATATCTCTTATGCACGTATCCTAAAAGAAAATCTATCCCATAAAGAAGACTATGAAGGTGTATCACGAAAAGATTTGGAAACCATAGCACAGCACTTTGTGAACAAAACCCTTGAAATTTCCAAAGAGGTCCTTAAGGATGCCTCTCTGAATTCAGAAGATCTAGAAGGGGTGGTCTTAGTAGGGGGAATGACCCGTATGCCCTTGATTAGACAAGAAGTAGAAGCCTTTTTTGGCAAAGCGCCCCTCCGTGATGTTGATCCCGATTTGGCTGTCGCTTTGGGAGCAGCTCTCTCCGCTCATGGATTGACTTATGGGGCGGAAACCCTTCTCCTCGATGTGACGCCTCTTTCTTTGGGACTTGAAACGCTGGGAGGTCTTGTAGAAAAAATCATTCCTCGCAATACTCCCCTGCCCGCCCTTGCAAGTCAAGAATTTACAACTCATCAAGATGGGCAAGACGGCATGGTCATTCATGTCGTTCAAGGAGAGCGCGAGTTCGTGCAAGATTGCAGGTCACTTGCGCGATTTGAATTGCAAGGACTTCCCCCTTTGCCTGCAGGGATCGCGCGTGTTCGAGTTGATTTTGCTCTTGATGTCGAAGGGCTTTTAACGGTCAGCGCACTTGAGAAAACAACGGGCCTTTCACAATACATCGAGGTGCGTCCTTCTTATAGCTTTGATGAAAAAACCCTTTCCACTATACTTCTTGAAAGCCAAAAATACGGGCGAGAAGATATGGAGAAACGTTTCACGATGGAGAAAACCCTTTATTTAAGAAATGGATAAATAATCACAACACTGTTTTGGCTGAAGTCCCCTTTGCAAAGATAAGGAAGTATGGTATTTCAAAACCTTTCTTGGGGGATAGTTTAGCGGTAGAACTCCCGGCTCTGGACCGGGCAGCCCTGGTTCGAATCCAGGTCCCCCAGCCATTCCAGCCTATGAATCTTCCTTTTAAATTGATATACTCAGAAAAAAGGGAGAAGTGACGCTGGTAGATCCAGATATTCATTATTTGTATACAATTTTAGCCTTTTTAATGGCGGCTGTTGGTGTTGTTTTCATTTTTCGCCGTATGAAGGCCAGCCCTGTTTTAGGTTATCTTGCAGCTGGCATGCTTGTCGGTCCTCATGTGCTGCAAATTATTAAGGATCCCACAGAAACTCAATTTCTTGGGGAAATTGGTGTTATATTCCTTCTTTTTACCCTTGGATTAGAACTCCCTCTCCAGCGTCTGAATTCTTTGAAAAAGTATGTTTTTGGACTGGGGGCGACGCAAGTTGTTATCACAGGAGCACTTTTTGGCTTCTTGGGGATTTGGGCGGGTTTTCCAAAGGAAACTGCTATTTTGTTAGGAGGAGCTATTTCCCTTTCCTCAACGGCCGTAGTTCTTCAAGTCTTAAGTGATCGGCGGGAACTCGCAACACGTTTTGGGCGGATTTCTTTTTCCGTTCTTTTATTCCAGGATCTCGCAGTTGTGTTCCTTTTGATTTTAGCAACAACCTTAAGTGGAATAGGAGAGAGTCTGTTTTTAGGCGTTTCCTTTGCTATTATGAAAGCTTTAACGGCATTTTTAATTATTGGGGCCTTAGGACGGTTTGTCTTTCGTCCCCTTTTTCGAGCTGTTGCTCAAAGCGGGAGTTCTGAACTTTTTATGGCCACAACCTTTTTAGTGGTTTTGGGCACGGCCTATCTTACGGAATCATTTGGGTTATCGCGGGAATTAGGGGCATTTTTGGCGGGTATCCTTTTAGCTGAAACGGAATATCGCCATCAAATTGAAGCGGACATCCAACCTTTCCGGGGACTTTTGTTGGGGGTTTTTTTCATGTCAGTTGGTATGGGCATAAACCTGAGCGTTTTTCTAAGCTCTGCTGTTCTCATCCTCACACTCCTTACCTTTATGTTGTTGGTGAAAACGCTTATTACTTTCATCCTTTGTCGTTTGAGTTGGTTAAAAACATCGACATCTATGCGTGTTGGTTTGCTGCTATCAGGAGGAGGAGAATTTGTTTTCGTCATTTTTTCACCCACAATTGCCCGGAATATTTTGCCTCCTGGGTATGAAGATATTCTTTTTTCCGTTGTTATTCTATCTATGGCTTTAACGCCTCTTCTTGGCTTACTTGGAAAATGGCTTTCTGATAGATTTTCTATTCGGGAAGCCCATGCAGATCTAGATGGTGATGCTGGTGAGATTCGTGAATTTCAAAAACATGTTATCCTTGCAGGGTTTGGTCGTGTCGGTCAAATGTTGGCGGAATTGTTAACATCCCGCATGATTCCCTTTATTGCCCTTGATACGGACATGCGGCGTGTATCAGAAGGGAGGGACAAGGGGTATCCCGTCTTTTATGGAGATGCAAAACAACTCAAAATCATGCAGGCTATAGGGGCGGAGCGAGCCAAAGTCGTTGTCATTACCCTCAATCAAGTCACCTCTTCCGTGCGGGTTGTTTCTATGTTAAGGCGCCACTACCCTGATTTGCCCATATGTGTCCGCGTAAAAGATCATAGGCATCATGAAAAATTAATAAAATCTGGGGCGCGCCTTGTGGTTCCCGAGACAGTTGAACCCACGGTGCAATTGGCGACCTCTCTTTTAAATGTCATGGGAATGCCATCTGAGGAGATTAAGCAACTCATTGAAACATTTCGGAAACGAAAATGGATGGTTAGTTCCAGCCCAAAAATCTGACTAAAAATCTGTCCCTATATAGAAGGACAGATTAAAAATGAGGATATTACTTCTTACCTTATTAGAAGAGTTTCGAGAAAAGTTACAAAGCTTTAAAAATGGTGTCATTAGGGATGAAAGGTTTCCGGAAATCCCTAATAAAGTCATGGTCGCTATTGGAATGCGGCGAACGGGGAAAACATATTTTTGGGAATAAAAGGCGAGATACTGACGCTTGATTCTTATCTGACTTCTTTCATACACTTTTGATGATTAAAGCTTTTCTTTATTTGAAAAATGAAGTATACTATGTATATACATAGGGAAAGATACATATGCAAAGCCATGTTACAAAATGGGGCAATAGCTTAGGCCTGAGGATACCACGTGTTTTGGCTGATAAGATTGGCATCCACGCAGGAACCTCTGTCGATGTTTCTCTTCAGGATCATCGCATCGTTATTAGTAAAAGTTACTCTCTCGAGTCATTACTTGATCAAGTATCCCCAGATAATATTCATAAAGAAGTTCAGATAGGGCCTTCTCGTGGCAAAGAGTCTTGGTAAACAAAAAGACTATTTTCCTGAACGAGGGGATATTGTTTGGATTGATCTTGATCCGAGCCAGGGCTCAGAAATCAGAAAGACCCGTCCTGCTTTAGTGATTTCTCCCCTTACCTATAACAAAAAAGTAGGTCTGGCTTTATTGTGTCCTATCACAAGTCATAAAAAAGGATATCCCTTTGAAGTTCAGCTCCCTTCTCACGGAGCCATTAAAGGCGTTGTGCTTGCGGATCAAATTAAAAGCTTAGATTGGAGGGTAAGGAAGGCCAAATTTGAAGGAAAAGTCCCTTTAGACGTTATAACTGAAGTTATCGACAAAATTTCTGTCCTGATAGATGTGGTTTAAAAATCAAAAACTTCTGGGTATTTTTGGGGATGTTTGAGACAATAATCGATGCCGGGATGATCCTTTGAGTCAAGCTCGACAAACTCAGCGAAAATTGCTTTTTCAAAACCTCCCTTTGTTTTTTTCTTTTCAAGACGCATGTGTTCAATATCTCTCCAAGGAATTTGTTTCATGTTAGCAAGGGCACGCATAACCTCTAAGAGATCAGCCATTTCCTCACAAAGCTCTTCTTGTGTGACAGAATGTATGACTTCTGCAACTTCTTCTTTGAGTTTCTCTAATAGCTGAATTTGGAAATCTTGGGGAGTTAAAGTCCGAAGCTTTAAGCGGCCTCCTCTTTTTTGAAATTTTTCGGCCATTTTGTCTCGAACCAGCTTTTCCATTCTAAATTTTCGTACGCGGATCATCAAACTCTCTTTGAGAAATAAGTTGGACTTTTAGAGGAAGTAGTCTATATAAAAATTGGATTTATGGAAAGGACCGCATATGCCAAAGATGACTTTTATTAAACCAGATGGCGAGCGTGTTGAGGTCGAGGCTCCTAATGGGTTGTCCGTCTTAGAAATTGCCCATCAAAATAGCGATAAATTCTTTCTTGAGGGCGCTTGTGAGGGCTCTTTGGCATGCTCTACCTGTCATGTTATCGTTGAACCCGAATGGTATGAACTTCTTGTGGATGCCACTGAGGATGAAGAAGACATGCTTGACCTCGCCTTTGGGCTTACCCAGACTTCTCGTCTGGGATGTCAAATCATCATGCGCCCCGAGCTTGATGGCCTTGTGGTCCGTCTTCCTGCGGCAACGCGGAATCTGATGTAGTCTCCCTCTGGTTTTTGTGGGGTTCAGAGTAATCCTAAGAACGACTCCCTACAATTAAAAAAAATATGGAGAGATCTATACCACAATAAAACTCTTAGATCTCTCCGTTAGTTTACGGCAGCTATGAACAGGGAGGCTAAGCCGCCAATTTTATCTCCTTAGGAAATTTCTTTCTCCCAGTTTTTATATGGGATTGCGATTGATTTTCCCTTAGAGATAAAACTCCATGAGAGAGGTCTTTCAAAGAATCATGCAGTTTAATTTTATTGATATAAGGCCAACAGCCTAGGACCTCAGTACAAAAATATTCGCCAGGTTCTAACATCATGTATAAAAAACCCGTTTTCTCTTTTACTCCAAATTCAACAAGTTTCCTATAAAGATCTCGATAAAATGTCTCGAAAAAGAATTCACACTGATCGGAATAATTATTCTTTTTATAAAGAAGGGTGGTGCAGGTCCATACATTTTTATTGATTAACCCAAGATTTTTCATATTCTTTTGGACTTCTCTAGGTAACGAACTAAATTTTTCTTTAAGAAGCATAGCTCCTCCATAAATGCTTCTTGCCTCATCTAGAGAGACAATAAAGATAGCATTTTTATGGTTCTCAAAAGACCATCTAAGGCTAGGATTTTCTTTGATATAGCCAAGAAATGGCTCCAAAATGTCCTTGTGATAATAATATTCTGTTGGTTCAATAGAGATAAACATATATAATTTACCTGTCATTAAAGTTCAGCTTTAATCGTTCAAATGCTAAGGGAAATTTTAGCAAAATAGTGTATGTTTAGTCATTCTGGGAATACCCTTAGGACAGGACTAAGGGAAAATCACTTAGTAGCTTGACGTAAAAATAACTTGAACCTTTTAGGTATAACTGCATAATACTGAGAAAAAATGTAGAAATTTTATTCTTATGAAAGCCAATATTATCTTACCTCAAGATATTTATGAATCACACTTGCAAATTGTGAATGAAATTAAATTCACATGTAGAGAAATAGATATCATGGCTTATCTTCTCAGCGGAAAATCGGCAAAAACCATAGCCGCATGCCTATTTATTTCTCCGAAAACAATCGAAGCTCACATGCGTAACATCATGATGAAGCTGGAGTGTAATTCTCGGGATGGAATCATATATTTTATCGAAAAGTCTAAGAAACTTTCCCTGCTAAAAGAACATTACCTGAGTTTATTAATTCGGGCATCTTTTGAAGAACAGTTATTAAAAATTGCTGACCAACTTGATCCTGAGCAACCTACCTGTGTGATTGTATATTGGCGGGATCAAGAATATCACTCCTCTTTCATTCGTTATCTAGAAAGTCATCTAAACCTAGCTGGTGTTACGATATTCATTGAAGCCAGAGAAGGTAAAATATTTATTAAAGATCCTGTTAATAATACCGAAACGCTGAAATCCGAATTGATTATTTATGCTATTCCAGAAGCAATGATTGAGCAGGTTGAAGGAGTAGATAATAAAAATAAGCGAGACGTCACTTCCTTCATACAGAAAATCAGGAAAACACAAAATAGTATTATTGCGCTATTCCCAAGCAAAAATATCAAAAATGATATTTTTCAAGACCGTGGTAATATGGCATGTGTACATAATTTACGGCGAGAAAATTATTATGACTTTACTTTCGCAGTCTTAAAAAGACTATTGCCAAACATAGCTTTAGACCAAATTATCTTAGACTTTAAAAGTCATTATGAATCAATTTGTGGTGCTTCAGATATAGTGCACAAGCAATTGCATCAAGAAGATAAAACTTTGTCAGGCATAGGCCTAGTGTCTCAATTGAGGGTGTATATCAGCAATTTTTTCAATACTAAGAATTTGAGAAAGAAATCCTTTTTTATAGGAAGCGTATTAAGCATAGCGGTTCTTTGCGTTTGGTTTTTAACCTTTGTTGAAAAAAAAGAAGGCGGGTCCGCGCAAAACAAAGCCTTGGATTATGGTATAGCTGTTAGAGATGATCTGAGTATTCCTACTCAATCCGTATTCTTAGATCGGCCTTATTTAATGGAAAGAATTGATAAAAGCTTAAAAGGACATCATGAAATCCAAGCCATAGCTCTTACAGGAATGGGAGGTGCTGGTAAAACAACCCTCGCTCGACATTACACGCGTCAACAAAATGCCAAGGTAGTTTGGGAAATTAATGCTGAGTCAGAGGACAAGCTGATTAATTCATTTGAAAATCTTGCTGAAGCTCTGGCCATAACAGAAGCAGAGAAAGAAAAAGTGAGGGGCATTAAGGATATTAAAAACGCTGATGAAAGAGAAAAAAAGATTATTTTCTTTGTGAGAGATAAATTAAAGCGTATTCCAAATTGGATATTGATTTATGATAATGTAGAAAAATTTAAGGATATCCAAAAGTCTTTCCCCCATGATCCGAGTGTTTGGGGAAGAGGAAAAGTAATCCTTATTACAAGAGATAATAATATTAAAAATAACAACAATATTAACGAAGCAATTCAAATAGGGGAGCTATCTCCTGAAGACAAACTAGCTCTCTTTGTTAAGATTATGACCAATGGAAATTCGAGTAAATTCACGGCTACCCAAACCGAGCAAGCAAAAAAGTTTTTAAATGATATTCCCCCTTTTCCTTTGGATGTATCCATTGCTGCTTATTACTTGAAGGCCACAAATGTACCATACGGGACATATCTTGAGAAGCTCATCCAATATGATAGAGACTTTGAAAGTGTACAACAAAGTCTTTTAGAGGAAGCAAGTTACTATACTAAAACTCGCTATGGGATCATCACTTTATCTTTGCAACATATTATCAATTCCCACAAGGATTTTTGGGATCTTTTATTGTTTATCAGTCTTCTCGATTCTCAGAACATTCCAAGAGATTTATTAGACAAGTACAAGACAAGTACTGTGGTTGATAATTTTATTTATAACTTGAAAAAACATTCTTTTGTCACAAATGAAGTAGTTCTTCCTTCTGGTTCAATCCCAGCCTTTTCTATACATCGGAGCACCCAAGCTATAGCCCTAGCTTATCTTACAAAATTACAGAACTCAGAAAAGAATAAACGTTTTATAGAACCCATTGGAACTGCGTTTAAGAATTATGTTGGTGAAGTGATAGATAAGGAAGATTTTGCTAAAATGAGCTTTGTCATAAGACATTGTGAAATGTTTTTAAGTCATCCTAATTTATTAACAGATTTTGTTATAGCTTCTATAGGTAGTGAATTAGGAAATGTTTATAGGGATCTCGGCAATTATGGGAAGGCAAAACAACTCTTTGAACAAAGTATTGCAATTTATAAAAAGAATTTTCATAAAAACCATTTTTGGGTTGCTAAAGCTTTGGGGTGTTTAGGGTGTGTTTATAGTGACCAAGGCAACTATGAGAAAGCAAAACAACTCCTAGAGCAATGTATTTTAATTTATAGGAAGAGTTCCTATGAAAACCACCCCTGGTTTGCTCGGACTTTGGGATGGCTCGGAAATGTTTATAGAGAGCAAGGCAATTATGAGAAGGCCAAACAACTCTTTGAAGAAAGCCTTGTGATTTACAAAAAGAATTCCTATGAAAACCACCCTTGGTTTGCTCAGGCTTTGGGACGTTTAGGTAGCATTTATAGAGAGCAATGCAATTATGAGAAAGCAAGACAACTCCTTGAAGAAAGTCTTGTAATATATAGAAAAAATTCCTATGAAAACAATCCTTGGTTTGCTAGGGCTTTGGCTTGGCTAGGAAGTGTTTATAGAGACCAGGGTAACTATGAGAAAGCAAAACAACTCCTTGAAGAAAGTCTTTTGATTTATAGAAAGAACTCCCATGAAGCTCAGCCCTGGTTTGCCTGGACTTTGGTATGGTTGGGAAATCTTTATAGAGAGCAAGGTAACTATGAGAAAGCAAAACAACTCCTTGAAGAGAGTCTCGTGATTTATAAGAAAAATTCCTATGAAAACCATCCGTGGTTTGCTCGGGCTCTAGTAGGGTTAGGAAGTGTATATAAAGAACAAGGTAATTATGAGAAGGCAAAACAACTCTTTGAAGAAAGCCTTATGGTTTATAAGAAGAATTCGTATGAAAACCATCCATGGTTTGCCCGGACTTTGGAGCATTTAGGAAGTATTTATAAAGAAATGGGTAATTATGAGAAAGCAAAGCAATCCCTTGAAGAAAGTCTTATGATTTATAGGTGGAACCATTTTGAAAACCATCCCTGGTTTGCGCTGGTTTTAGCAGGACTAGGAAGTGTTTATAGAGAGCAAGGCAACTATGAGAAAGCAAAAGATTTACTTGAACGTAGTTTTCAAACTTATGAGAAGACCTATGGCAAAGATCATATTGATGTTGCTCCTGTTATAATGAATCTTGGGCAAGTCTATATGTTAGAAAATGATATAAAAACCGCTGAAAATCTCATTAAGAAGGCTTTAAGAATATTTCAAATTAAGAAATATGCGGAAAGTTACGTATGCTTAGAAATCTTATCTGATCTGTATCTAAAAGAAACCTTTGAGCATATAAATAAGGAAGATATGCAACAATCTGAAATCTTTAAAAAGCAATCCGTTGATTATCTAAAGCAAGCGCTAGAAGTTATTCAAGCTCATTTTCCAGAAGACTCCCCTCATTTTATAAGGATTAAAGCTAAACTTAACAAGCTCACTCTGTAATAAAAGAAGTTTTACATAACATTTTCAGAATAATTTTGTATATCGCCAGAAACTTATTCAATATTAATTGACTTTGGGTGTAAAGCTCTCTCTAGAATTTTTTTGTGATCTTCAGGAATATTTATATCACCAACAATAAGTCTCTTGTGAGTAGAATCTGTTTGTTCATTCCATTCTTCGTTCATTGCAATGTTAGGTACCCATGCCAAACCTTCAGAATCAATAAACATGTAATTTCCTTTTCTCTCTGCCTTTGCTTTAAATTCTAATTTTATATGCTTGGATAGCTCCTCTTTATATTTTTTCATTCTATTTCTTAACAAGAAAAAATCTTCATCGCTTACTTCATAAATATTTCTATTTTTATATCCCAGGGGACCAATTGGCATAAATTGAAATATTTGCCATTTCTTAATTCCGTCGAAATTCTTTATAATTGGCAATATTTCTTCTACATAATTAATGTTTCCTTTGTAAACAAGAGTATTAATGCAAATTTTGGCTTGTGCTGCAGAGAGCTTTTCTAGAATAAGCATTTGTTCATCAAACTGGTTAACGCGCTCTGTCCTAAAAAGACTAATGATCTCATTAGAAGGACCATCTAATGGAATGCCAATTAAATCAACATATTTTGCTAAATCAGCTTCATCAACCTTGCTTATTAAAGAACTTCCATAAAATATAGTTTTGGCTTCCCTCAGAATCGGAGTCCCAACAGTGTCGAGAGATATAAAAAAACCTAGTGTGTTTATTTTTTTTAATAGATCTGTAATGTTTGGTCTAGAGAGGGGGTCTCCGCCACAAAGGGTAACTTTAGTAAATCCTCTCTTTTTTGCAGCACTTAAAAAAGAAAGGATATTCTCTGTACTTATTAAATTAGGGCTATTTCCAAAATGATTGTAACAGCCCAAACATTTAACAAAACAAGATCGAGCGACACTAATATTTAAACTCAACCGCTCACGCATAAGATACCTTTATCTTTTAGGTTTTTAAAAAGTTATTACACAAAACAATGTATATACTTGAAGTGCGAGTCAAGATAAAATTGTGCCAAAAATATATTCTATTTTTGCAATTTTATCTAAAATTTTTCACGATGATCTACCCGATCACAAGCCCTTTTTTATCGGTGGTGACTTTCACCTTTTGGCCGTCTTTAATTTTGCCTTCCAAAACCATGACAGCAAGGGTATTTTGCAGTTCCTTTTGGATGACTCGTTTCAAGGGACGCGCGCCATAGGTAGGATCGTATCCTTGATCTCCAAGCCAGGTGAGTGCTAAATCATCGAGGTTAAGAGTAATCTTTCGATCCTTAAGAAGGTTTGAAAGGCGCTGGAGCTGGATCTTCACAATGCCATTCATGTCCTCGCGCGAGAGACGACGGAAGAGCAAGATCTCATCAATACGATTTAAAAATTCAGGACGGAAGGCTGCCCGTACCATTTCCATTACTTGTTCGCGGACTTTTTCAGAAGGCTCACCCGGGTGCTCCGCTAAAACGGAGCTACCAAGATTTGAAGTGAGAATGATGAGGGTATTTCGAAAATCCACGGTGCGTCCTTGCCCATCGGTAAGGCGCCCATCATCCAAAACTTGAAGGAGAACATTGAAGACATCCGGATGAGCCTTTTCAATTTCATCAAAGAGGACAACTTGATAGGGGCGGCGACGTACTGACTCGGTTAAGGTACCACCTTCCTCATAGCCTACATAACCAGGCGGGGCCCCAATAAGACGCGCAACGGAATGCTTTTCCATAAACTCGGACATATCAATGCGGATCATGGCCGTGTCATCATCAAAAAGGAATTCCGCAAGGGCTTTACTCAGCTCGGTTTTCCCAACGCCGGTTGGTCCAAGAAAGAGGAAAGAGCCGATCGGCCGGTTCACATCTTGAAGGCCCGCACGAGCGCGTCTGACTGCTTGGCTGATGGCAGTAATAGCTTCATCTTGCCCTACAACGCGTTTACGCAGATTCTCTTCCATGTGAAGGAGCTTTTCTCGTTCTCCTTCCAGCATTTTATCAACAGGAATTCCTGTCCAGCGGGAGACAATGCCTGCAATGTCATCGGCAGTGACTTCTTCACGTATGATTCGGTCTTGGGATTGCCCTTCAGCGTCTTTCAACTTTTTCTCTAAATCAGGAATTACGCCATACATCAACTCTCCAGCTTTTGAGAGGTCGCCTTTCCGTTGAGCAATTTCAAGCTCATTGCGGGCCTTATCAAGGCTTTCCTTCAACTTTTGGGAGCTGGTCAATTTGTCTTTTTCAGCTTGCCAAGCAGCCGTGCGAACGCTTGATTGGGATTCAAGGTCAGCCAACTCTTTCTCAAGTTTCTCAAGGCGATCCTTTGAAGGCTGATCCTTTTCTTTCTTCAGCGCTTCTCGCTCAATTTTAAGCTGGATAATCCGGCGATCCAACTCATCAATATCTTCCGGTTTTGAATCCACCTCCATGCGGAGGCGGCTTGCTGCTTCATCCATGAGGTCAATTGCTTTATCGGGGAGAAACCGATCGGTGATATATCGGTTGGAAAGGGTGGCCGCTGCCACAATGGCCCCATCTGTGATACGGATCCCATGGTGGACCTCATACTTTTCTTTAAGTCCGCGTAAAATTGAAATCGTATCTTCTACGGTGGGTTCACTTATAAAAACGGGCTGGAAGCGGCGCGCAAGGGCCGCATCTTTTTCAATATGTTTGCGATATTCATCAAGGGTGGTAGCGCCTACGCAATGGAGTTCGCCGCGGGCAAGAGCAGGTTTAAGCATGTTGGAGGCATCCATAGACCCTTCCGCCTTTCCCGCGCCCACAAGGGTGTGAAGCTCATCAATGAAGAGGATAATATCACCTTCTGCATGCATAATTTCCGAGAGCACGGCCTTAAGTCGCTCTTCAAACTCACCTCTGTATTTAGCGCCAGCAATTAAGGCGCCCATATCAAGGGCCATCAATTGCGTATCCTTAAGGGTCTCGGGGACGTCCCCCTTGACAATACGATGGGCAAGGCCTTCAATAATGGCAGTTTTCCCCACCCCCGGTTCCCCTATCAGTACGGGATTATTCTTGGTGCGGCGAGAGAGAACTTGAATGGTGCGGCGTATTTCTTCATCTCGGCCGATTACAGGATCGAGCTTACCTTGGCGGGCTAGTGCGGTCATGTCGGTTGCATATTTCTTGAGGGCATCATATTGGGATTCAGCCGTGGCAGTGTCGGCGCGCCGCCCCTTCCTCATGGTCTCAATAGCCAATTTAAGTTTTTCAGGAGCCAAGCCAGAGGAGTCTAAAATCTTATGCGCATCTGTCTCTTTGGAAAGGGCTAAGGCAAGTAAGAGGTATTCTACTGTAACAAAAGTATCACCAGCTTTTTTTGCTTCCTTTTCCGCGAGCTCAAAAACTTTGGTTAATTCAGGGGAAAGAAAGACTTGGCCCGCGCCACTGCCACCAACTTTGGGAAGACGACCCATCTCGTCGTTGGTACGTTCAAGGGCATTTTTTGCATCTCCCCCAGCAGATCGAATTAAGCTCGCGCAGAGCCCTTCCTCGTCATCGAGCAACACCTTTAATAAATGAAGGGGAAGAATACGCTGGTGACCCTCACGTTGAGCAAGGGTTTGGGCTGATTGGATAAAACCTTGAGAGCGTTCCGTATATTGATTTAAATTCATCGTTATCCTTTTCTCTGGGGAGGGCCGATTGAGGGCCCTCTACTCATTTATATAAGTATGCCTATTCAGAGAAAAAAGGCTAAGGAATTTGAAATTTATTCCTCTGACTTTATCTCTTGAGCAGGGGGCTCCTCAGCAAGGGGTTCTGCAGGAATAATATCCTCTTGTTTTGGGGAAAGGATAAGATCCAAGCCGGTTTTACGACTGATTTTTTCAGAGATACGAGCCTTTTTACCTGTTAAGCCACGGAGATAGTAAAGTTTGGCACGGCGTACAATACCTTTGCGAATCACCTTGATTTCAATATTGGGAGAATAAAGGGGGAAGATTCGTTCTACGCCCTCTCCATAGGAAATTTTACGCACTGTAAAGGAGGAATTAATTCCTGCATTCTTGCGAGCGATGCAAACGCCCTCAAAGGCCTGAACACGCTCACGAGAGCCTTCCACGACTTTCACCATGACCTTCAACGTGTCTCCGGCACGAAAGGTAGGGTTTTTTTTCTTTTCTGTTAACTTATTGAGTTGCTGTTTCTCAAAACTTTGTAAAAGGTTCATCTCTCTTCTCCTTAATTTAAATGCTGATAGTGAGTATATTGATTCCATAAGTCTGGACGACGTTCTTTTGTGATTCGTTGGGCCTGCTCATGTCTCCATGTGGCAATCTTCTCATGATGACCGGATAAAAGGACCTCAGGCACTTCGCGGCCTTTCCAAATGCGAGGGCGCGTATAATGAGGATATTCGAGGAGCCCCTTTGAAAAACTTTCGTCTTCAAGGGACGTTTCATCGCCAATTACACCAGGGATCAGGCGCAAGGTGGCATCTAAAATGGTCATGGCGGCGAGCTCACCCCCAGTGAGGACAAAGTCCCCTAAGCTAATCTCTTCGACTTCCCACGCATCCAAGACGCGTTGATCTATACCCTCATAGCGTCCACAAAGGAAAACAAGAGGTAGGGACGATTGAACCACATCTTTGGCTAAGGTTTGGCCAAAAACCTTGCCACGAGGGGTGAGGTAAATAAGGCGGGCTTTGCCTTTTTCCATCACAGAGGCGATGGCCTTATCAATAATGTCAGGGCGCAAGACCATCCCAGGGCCGCCTCCAAAACAGGGTTCGTCAACAGTCTGGTGCTTGTCTTCAGCAAAATCTCTGATGTCCACCACAGTTAAAGACCACAGCTTTTTATCAAGGGCTTTTCCGAGGAGCGATTGCCCCAAAGGACCCGGGAACATTTCGGGAAAAAGGGTAAGGATCGTTACCTTATGCATTGACTTTTTCTCCTTTGAGAAGGTCTTCCCCATCTGGGCTTACGACTATCTCTCCTTCCTCTTTGCGGAGGTCTTGGATAAAGTCTTTTGTAAAAGGGATCATCTCAAATTTTCCCTGGAGCGTCTTAATTTCAACGATATCGCCCGCCCCAAAATTGTGAAGGCTCTGCACGTTACCAAGAAGGTCTCCTCGAGTTGATTTGACCTTAAGCCCGATAAGGTCATGTTGATAATAGCTATTTTCAGAAAGCTTGGGTAGTTTAGAACGTGGAACAAAAAGTTCCTCCCCCCTAATTTTTTCCGCCTGATTACGATCAGAAATATCTTTGAAGGAGATGATAAGCACATCCTTGTTTTGAGATACAACTTTTTCAACCCAGAAGGCTTCTTCTCCCTTGGCGCTAAAGAATGGTGAAAAGGTTATGAACTTCCCCGGGTTTTCCAAAAAGCACTTCACCTTCACATGACCGCGTACGCCATGAGCAGATGCGATTACAGCAGCGCAAAAAAGTGAAGGAGAAGAGGGAGAGCGCTGAGTCATATAATATCCTTATGAAGCAGCAGGTTCTTCGTCTTTTTCTGCAGGGACCTCTTCAGCTGGCTTTTCAGCTTCTACAACAGCTTCAGCTTCTACAACGGCTTCAGCTTCAGGGAGGGCTTCTGTCTCAACGACGGGGGTTTTAGCAGCTTCTTCCTTGGCTTTTCGGGATTCCTCTTCTGCCTTTACACGTTCTTGAGCTTTGGTTTTGGGAGCAGATTTTTGAGGCGTTTCACGAATTTCTGGCATAGAAATAAGCTTAGCATTTCCTAAAAAGCGAGCGACGCGATCTGTGGGTTGGGCCCCAACGCTAAGCCAGTATTGAATGCGATCTGTATTCAAACGAATGCGGTCTTGACTGTCTTGAGGGAGCATGGGGTTATAAGATCCCACCTTTTCCACAAAGCGACCATCACGCGGAGAACGCACGTTTGCAACAACGATTTGATAGTATGGGCGTTTTTTAGCACCACCCCGTGCTAGACGAATTTTTAAAGACATGGTTCCTTTCTTTCCTTGTTAAAAGTGTTAATGTCTGGACATTAGGCCCGGTAATCCTTGGCGCATAAAACCTTTTTTGCCCATCTTTTTCATACGTTTCATCATATCGCTCATGTCACGAAACTGTTTGAGAAGCTTGTTTACCTCTTGAACGGTTGTGCCGCTTCCCAGAGCAATTCTCCGTTTGCGAGAACCATTGATAAGGTGAGCGTCCTTTCTCTCTTTCTCTGTCATCGAGCGAATCATAGCGACTTGCCTTTGAATAAAGCGATCATCGAAGCCTGCTTGAGCGATCTGATCTTGAAACTTATTAACACCAGGAATCATTCGCATCAAGCTAGAAAGACCACCCATCTTGTTCATTTGTAAAAGTTGGGCTTCAAGCAGGTTAAAATCAAAAGCTCCCTTTTGCATTTGAAGAGCCAATTTCTCGGCTTCTTCTTGATCAACCGTCTCCATAGCTTTCTCAACGAGGCCAACCACATCCCCCATGCCCAAAATACGGGTAGCAATGCGATCGGGATGAAAGAGCTCGAGTTGATCAGGCTTTTCTCCTGTTCCCAGAAGCTTTAAGGGCTTGCCGGTCACGGCACGCATAGAAAGGGCAGCACCACCCCGGGCGTCTCCATCAATACGGGAGAGGGCAATGGCTGTAATCCCTACCTTTGCATCGAATTCTTTAGCAATGGTGATGGCGTCTTGCCCCGTCATGGCATCCGCCACCAAAATCGTTTCTGTAGGGTTAACAAGCTCGCGTACAGCTACGACTTCATCCATCAATTCTTGGTCGATGTGGAGGCGTCCTGCCGTATCTAAAATGAGGACATCAAAGCCTTCAAGGCGTGCTTTCGTGAGGGCGCGCTCGGTGATTTTAAGAGGCTTTTCATCTTGAACAATGGAAAGAGTCTCAATCTGACATTGCTGACCTAAGGTTTGGAGCTGTTCACGGGCTGCAGGGCGGTAGATGTCAAGGGAGGCCATTAAAACCTTTTGTTTTTGTTTTTTAGCTAAGTAATTTCCCAGCTTGGCAGTCATAGAAGTCTTCCCCGAGCCTTGTAATCCCACCATTAATATGATTGCAGGTGGCGTTGCCCTAAGCTCTATGTCCACCACTTCTTCGCCCAAAAACGCGATCAAAGCATCATGAACGATTTTTACCACCATTTGTCCCGCGCTAATGCTGCGTAAAACCTCTTGTCCAATGGCTTTTTCTTGGACTTGAGCGATAAAATCTTTCACCACAGGTAAAGCCACATCGGCTTCCAAAAGGGCAATGCGCACTTCACGCAAGGTGGCTTTGACGTCTGCTTCTGTCAAAGCACCGCGCCCTTTGAGTTTCTCGATGATAGAGCCTAATCGACCCGTTAATGTTTCAAACACGCTTTTTTCCTAACAAAAACGCGCCAGTGCTCGCAACGCGAGGACTGACGTTATGGACATGGAGGGACCTTAGGGGGTTCTTAAAGGCGTGTCAACTAAATTGCAGAGTGGTGTATGAGTTCGATCTCGTTTTAGTCTTTTTGAGTGCTCTTTGACTCTTCCTGATCCCGACGTCGACGACGGAATGGCCTTGTGTAGCGGGATGAAGAAGAAGGAAGACTTTTCTTTTTTTTGGTTCGCCAAGGTAGAACGATGCGAAATTTTCTATAAAAATTTAAATCAATAATCTTTGACATCTCAAATCCTCTCATCTCTAAAAACTTCTTTCTTATTTTAAGTATAAAGAAAGAGGGTTAATTTTTTTCTAGGGAAAGGTTGACAAAGTCTTTAAGTTTTATAACTGTTTGATTTAAAAAGATTATCCGAGCTTCTTTTTGCCAACAGACTTTCGAGTAAGATAAGTATAGACAACCGGAATTACAAAAAGTGTAAAAAGGGTTCCAAAGCTCATTCCACCGACGATCACAAGCCCAATTTGCTCCCGGGTCTCTGCCCCTGCTCCTGTCGAAAAAGCAAGGGGGACAGCGCCAAAAACCATAGCAAAAGTTGTCATGAGGATGGGGCGTAAGCGCAAGCGCGAGGCTTGTATCACAGCTTCAAAGGGAGAGAGACCTTGCTCTTGGAGTTTGTTTGCAAAGTCCACGATTAAAATACCATGTTTGGTGATTAATCCTATTAAGGTCACCAGCCCTATTTCACTGTAGATATTAAGAGTGCCGTTGAAGATCATCAGGGTGAATATAGCTCCTGCCAAGGATAAGGGAACACTGAGGATAATAATAAAGGGGTCAATAAAGCTTTCAAATTGGGCCGCCATCACAAGGAAAATAAAGGCAAGCGCAAGTCCAAAGATGAGAAAAATTGTATAGGTTTCTTTCAAATAATCTCGCGTTTCTCCCGAAACTGTTGTTTGATACCCATCAGGGAGAAGCATGGCTGAAACTTTCTTTACATCATTAAGAACTTGGCCTAAACCATAGCCTTCATTAATGACAGCATCCAAAGTAACTGACCGTAAGCGATCAAAATGGCGAATTTCGGGTGTTGTGACAACGTTAACAACCTTAACAATGTCTTTCAAAGGAACAAGGGTTTCTTTCCCACCCCGGTTGCCTTTGACGGTCATTTCCAAAATATTTTCGGGGGATTTGCGGAATTGTTCTCCCACCCAAACACGAACGGGATATTGCTTGCTCTCACGTTCAAAAGTAGTTGAACGGCGCCCGCCAATGAGTGTATCCAAAGTTTGCGCAACCACATCAGGTTCAACCCCCAAAGTGGCCGCTTTTTCAACATCAACCTCCACCTTATAATCTTGCCCAGCTTGGCCCATATCTGGACGGATCTTTCCGATGCCTGGATGTTGGCCCATAGCTGCCCATATCTTTTGCATTTGGTCAGCAAGATCTTCATAAGAACGTGTTGTTTGAATCACGAAGGAAAGGTCAAAATCGCTGCTTCCGCCAATGACAGAGCGATTTTGACACTTGGCTTGGACGTCAAGCCCAATGATTTTCTCAAGTTGGGGAGAAACGGCTACTTTAATATCATTGCAGCTTCGTTTGCGATCCTCCCAAGGGGTCAATGTACTTTGAGAGGTTGTATAGTCACCTACTTGAACGATGGTCATTCGTTTGACAAGCTCAGGAACTGACCCCAAGATTTGATCCATCTGAAGCGCATACTTTTCGATGTACTTTAAAGTTGCCCCATAAGGGGGATCAGCTGTTGTAACAAGCACGCCTTGGTCTTCCGCAGGCGTGAGTTCACGTTTAAGTTGAAAAACAGCAAGATAAAGACCGATTAGGGCAATAAAGATGCCACTCAAAACGACCCAATGGCGTTTATGAAGAACATACTTTAAAAGGTTGTTATAGATGTAATCAATCTTATCGAGCCATCCCCCAATTTTTTCATAAAAGGTTTGATAGGCTTTTGCAATGGGATGTCCCTTTAATCTTTCATGGGTGTGATGAGTCAGGAGGCGGGAACACATCATCGGCGTTAAGGTTAAGGCCACAAAACCTGAGATAATCACAGAACCCGCAAGGGTAAGTGCAAATTCCGTAAAGAACCGCCCTGTAATACCACTCGAAAGAGCAATAGGGGCATACACGGCCGCGAGGGTTAAGGTCATGGCTACCACAGCAAAACTGATTTCTTTGGCTCCCTTAATGGCAGCCTGGAAAGGTTTTTCCCCTTTTTCAATATACCGGTAGATATTTTCTAAGACAACAATTGCATCGTCCACCACAAGACCAATGGCGAGCACAAGAGCGAGTAGGGTTAAGATGTTGATAGTAAAGCCAAAAACGAACATCAACGCAAAGGCTCCAATTAAGGATACAGGGATTGTTACAAGAGGGATAAGAGAGGCTCTCGCCGATCTCAAGAAAAGGAAAACAACAATAATGACGAGAAGCGTTGCTTCCAAGATGGTTCGATAGACGTGCTCAATGGATTTTTCAATAAAGACTGTTTTATCGGAAGAGATTTCAATTTCAGTGCCAGCTGGCAAACGTTCCCGAATTTGAGCAATTTTTTCTTCTACACCTTCCTTGACTTCAAGGGGGTTAGCAACAGATTTTTTAACAATGCCTATGCTTACAGCGTTCTTATCATTAAAGCGAGATGAGAATCTTTTATCGTCGGAATTGAGCTCTGCATAACCGACATCATTGAGGCGAATAATTCTGCCTTCCTTTTCAGCAATGACCATATTGTTAAATTGGGTGGGCGTTGAAAGAGCCGTTATGGTAGTAACGAGAAATTCTCTTTCTTCACTGGTGAGACGCCCCGCGGGCTTTTTGATGTTTTGTCGCTTAAGCGCTGCGGCCACGTCAGTGGCTGTAATCTTATAGGCGTTAAGACGAATGGGATCTAAAATAAGGTGCATTTCAAGGTTGCCACCTCCGAAAATGTCAACAGTGGCCACACCTTTAATGGTTTGAAGCTCACTTTCCAGAAAACGGTGGGCATAGTCAGCCAACTCATTGACGGTTTTTTTGTCACTAAAAAGAGAAAGATAGATCATGGGTAATGCATCAGCATCCGTCTTTTTTATTAGGGGATCATCCGCTTCATCGGGGAGTTTGTTGCGTACTTTTTGGAGCCGATCGCGTACGTCAGCTGCAGCCAGATCAATATTACGATCCACCTTGAAATAGAGTTTAATAACACTATTTTCTGTTTCGCTTCTGGAGGCTATGTAATCAAGGCCTTCTACACCGCCTAAGGCTTCTTCCAAGGGGCGTGTGATTTGTGCCTCAATAATTTGGGGGCTTGCGCCTTCAAGAGAAGTCGTGACACTGATGATAGGTTTGTCAACTTCTGGGAATTGGCGGAGAGAAAGACGTGTATAGGAGACAGCCCCCACCATAACTATGATAATAGTCAATACGGTGGCTAAAACAGGACGGCGAATAAGAAGTTCTATGATTTTCATTTTTTCTGTTCGTCACTCTTCTCTAAGTTGACGACTTTCACTTCATCACCATCATGTAGTTTAAATTGACCTGCTGTGACAACGAGGTCTTTTGCTTTGACACCATGGATAATTTCAACTTCATCTCCATCTCTCATGCCTGTACTTATGGTAGATCGAACAGCAACGTTATCAACAACAAGCATCACGTATTCTTCATCCCCTTCCCGTTCGATAGCTGATACAGGAATAAGAACAGCATTCTCTGTTTTACCCGCAAGGACCAAAAGGCGGGCAAATTCTCCTGGGCGATAGGAGAGCTCTGTATTAGGCATTTGGGCGCGAATGATAATCTTGAGTGTGGCTTCATCAAGCTCAGGAGCGATGGCTTTAATGGTCGCTTCGATGGGTAGAATATCATAATCTTCAATCGTAACGTCAACTACATCTCCCTCATGAACAAAAGGAAGGTAAGAATTAGGAATGCTAAAGTCTATGTTGATGGGATCTAAATCTACGAGATTAGCGAGTTCAACGGATTCAGAAACTAATGCCCCCTTGCTGACTTTGCTTAAGCCCATGACACCTTCGAAAGGCGCTTTAAGTATTGTATTTTCAAGCTGAATTTTTGCTTCCTCTAAGTTAGCTTCTGCGATGCGCATTTCGGCAAATGTACGATCCCTTTCCTGTGGGGTTCCAAATTTTTTCTCGAGTAATTTAGCTGCTCGTTCGTAATTCCCCCGTTTTTCTAAGAGGCGTGCTTCCATTTCTTTAACTTTTGCCTTATACAAGCTATCTTCAATTTTATAGAGGGGGTCTCCGGCTTTAACACGGGAGCCTTCCTCGAAAAAAATTTTTTCAATTCTTCCGCTGACCTGAGGGCGCAACGTGACAGTTTGGATGGCTGAAAGTTTTCCCTCGGTGTGCACACGACGAAGGATGGATCCGATTTTTGCGTAGCTCGCTTCGACAGGAATTGGTTCTTTAAAGGCTACCTCTGTAACTTTGTTTCCCCTTAGTAACCAAAGAGCGCCTCCGAGGCCAAGAACACAAAGAACAGCTGCAATTATAATTTTTTTATAGGTTTTCATGTCGCATTCTCTATGTAGTATAAGCTTAAATTTTTAATAAATCTTTTTGCTTTCTGCTAAAGTTTAGCAGATAATTTCTTAACAAGATGCTAAAATTTGTATATAAGGAAAAGAAAAATGGCGCCACAAAATTCTTATCATATAGCTAAACTTCTTTCCTCTCGCCTTTGTCATGACCTTGTAACACCAATTGGAGCAATTAATACAGGGCTCGAACTTTTTCAAGAAAATATGGCGAATTTGAGTAAAGATTCCCGTGAAATTATGGATCTTATTCGTCACAGTGCTGAAGCAGCCGCTGCTCGGTTGAGTTTTTTTAGAATGGCCTTTGGCACCAGTGGGGACCAAGTTTCCTTTGGGGAAGCTCGAGCTCTTATCGAAACATACTTTGCGCGAAGCAAAATAAGCTTACATTGGGAAACACCGTTTCTTGAAGATCTGATGTTGAAAAAATGGGGTCGGTTGCTTTTGAATGCTACATTGTGGCTTAGTGAATGTGCACCAAAGGGAGGAGAGATCCATTTCATCATTCCTGATGAAACATCTTTATTTTTATCGCTTCATCTTGTAACTAATTCTATCGTTCTTCATCAGGGAACGCTTGAGGCTTTAGAAGGAAAAGCACTATTGACTGAACTTACGCCGCGAACCGTTCCTTGTTATTTGATTCATAGTTTGGTGGAGGAATTAAAGGGAAAGCTGGAGATTCGCCAATCAGGACTTCCCACTGAACTCCTTTTAGAGATTAAAGGAAAGGAAGAGGCTCATTCGTATTAAAGAAAATAGCGTTAATAACGATAAACTCTGGATGAAACTAAAAGGTTTTTCAGTAAATGGGGCTGGAAATTTAGTTCTTAACGGCGTTGATTTGGTTAGCCTCTCTCGAGAAAGTGAGCGGCCCATCTATGTCTTTAATGAGTTATTGATACGTGAAAATTTACGCCTTTATCAAAAAGCCCTATCCCTTTTTTATCCAAAATCCAGCTCTATTTTTTATGCCTCAAAAGCCTTTTTGAACCTTGCTATGGCCTCTTTGATCAAGCAAGAGGGGGTTGGTATCGATGTGTGTTCAGGAGGGGAGCTTTTTATAGCTCAATCAGCAAAAATTCCATCTGACAAAATTCTTATGCATGGGAACAACAAATCAAGAAGAGAACTTCAAGCCGCCGTAGAGTATGGTGTTAAAAAAATTGTAGTTGATAATGTGGAAGAATTAGCCCTTCTTCAACATATTACGGCAAGTTTAAAAAAAGAGTGTAGTGTTTTGCTGCGCCTTAACCCCGGGCTTGATGATATAGAAACCCATAAATACATGGTCACAGGGGCAAAGGACTCAAAGTTTGGTTTTCATGTAGATCGGACAAAAATTGCTGAAATCATAAATGATGCCTGTTCCAGAGGATATATAAAATTTAAGGGTCTCCATTTTCATATTGGGTCAAACCTTCAAAAAGTCTCTTTTTACGAGCATGCCTTGGATAAGGTTTTTGATTTTGTTGTTTTTCTTAAAGAAAAAGGGATAGAAATTGAAGAGCTGAATATGGGTGGGGGTTTGGGCATAGCCTATCAAGATCATGATCCTCTTCCTGATATAGAAAAGTTTATTAAAACCTTATCTCAGAAAGTGATACAGCTCTGTGAAGACAAAGGGATTCCTCTTCCTCATTTAATGTTTGAACCTGGGCGGTCGATTGTAGGTCCAGCAGGGTGTACTCTTTATAAGATAGGCTCCATCAAAAGGGGACCCAACAAAATCCTTTATGCGGCTGTAAATGGAGGTATGACAGATAACTTAAGGCCGGCTCTTTATCAAGCCAAACACACGGCTGTTCTGGCCAACAGGATGAATGAGCCAGATAGTGACCAGCCCTATAAAATTGTGGGAAACTGTTGCGAGACAGGGGATATATTAATCGAAAATATCCATCTTCCTCATTGTGTTGAGGGAGATGTTCTCGTTATTTTTTCAACAGGAGCTTATACTCATTCAATGGTGAACAATTATAATAAACATCTTCTTCCTGGAGTTATCTTTGTGAGAGATAGGGCTTATGAATGGGTTTCAAAAGAACAAACTTTGCAAGATTTGATTCGTTTTGACGGGCTACCTGAGCATTTAAGGTGAGCGGCTCAATAACACACACAAAAAAAGCTTGCAAAAAAATATTTAATTGTTATTTATAAGGGCGAAAGGATTCACTTTCAACTTAACTCAAGATAATTATTTCCAACGAGGAAATCGAGTTTAACTTCAAGATAGAAGATTAGTTAATGAAACAAGCTGGTTATTCCAAGCGGCAGAACAGCCGTTCTTCTGAGCGACATAGACAACAACCAAAACAAATGAACGGTCATTCGAGTGAGCTGAGAGTCAGAGGCAATGCTCAGCAATGTGTTGATAAATATCTAACCCTTGCTCGAGATGCGGCTTCATCAGGCGATCCTATTTCAGCAGAGAATTATTATCAATATGCCGATCACTACTATCGAATTGCCTTAGCCAATCGTCCTTCAAAACTACCTTATACCCGTAAGATGAATGAGGAGGGGGCACAAGAACCTCAACTTGATAAGGTTCGAGAAGGGGCAACTTTGGCACCTTCTCTCCAAGAGGCAGATAGCCTTCCGCTCTCTTAATCATGTCCTTAACTCAAGGGTTCATGCTCTTTGCTTGAGGCTCCTTTCTCCTGAGGAGGTGGGGGAGTTAGCCTGACGAGTGTTATCTGGTGGCGGAGACGACGAAGAATATCCAATCGACAGTGATGAATCATAAAGGACTGTCCAACATCAGGAATTTCACGTGTTTCATAGAGAATAAGACCGGCTAAGGTTGAAGCGTGTTCATCGGGGAGATCCCATCCAAATTGACGATTTAAATCACGTAAGGTGACCGTTCCATCGATGATGTAGGTCCCATCCGCCGTAATGCGAACGCCTGGAATTTCTATGTCGTGTTCATCAACGATTTCACCGACGATTTCCTCCAAAATATCTTCAAGAGTAATCATGCCTTGAAGATCTCCATATTCATCAATGACAAGGGCAAAATGTTCTCGGCGTTCGCGAAAAGCGGCAAGCTGTGAAATGAGTGTCGTCGTCTCTGGAATAAACCAGGGGGGGCTTGCTATGCCCTTGATATTGAGCTTTTCAAGGTCTCCCTTATGAGCTTGCACAGCGCGAAGAAGATCTTTTGTATGAAGAACACCTATAATGTTTTCAGGGTTTTCTTGCCAAAGAGGAATGCGAGTATAGGGGGCTTTGAGGACTTGGTCGACAATTTCTTGGTTTGGCGTGTCTGCATTTATCATAAACATGCTCTTACGATGATGCATAACTTCGGTAACCTCAATGACTGTGAGATCCAAAATACTCCGTAACATCGATCTTTCTTCACTTGAAGAGGAAGCATGAAGCTCGATGGCACCTCGGAGCTCTTCAGCGGCTGCAGCTTCAGATAAATCTCCTTTAATGTGAACTCCAAAGAGATTCAAAGATCCATGGCCGATAAAGTTAATGGTTTTTGTTAAAGGCATCATGACCTTGAGAAGGGGTTTAAAAAGAGGCGCAAAGGCAATAGCAATACGTTCAGGGCAAGTGTAAACGTACATTTTGGGAACAACTTCAGCATAAATTGTGATGAGAGCTCCCATGAGGATAGCTGCATAAAGAGCGCCAATTGGGCCAAAAAGATAGGTCATAACGCCGGTACCAAGGGCGGTAACAAGGGTATTAAACCATGTGTTTAAAAGGATTACTGAGCCAATAAATCCACCGATATGGGATTGCAAGCTCATGACAATTGATGCTTTTGTGTTCCCCTTTTTTGCTAAATGGTAGAGCCTCACGCGGGACGAGGCTAACACGGCTACCTCAGAAGCTGATGTGAAAGCTGAAAAAAGAATAAGCATGAAAAGGGCGATAATTGAAAGAAGCCAATAAAAAATTGTCATATTTTTCCTAAATTCTGTTTTGAATAAATTTAACCTTTCAATGGCCTTTTGTCACTGGGGAAAGAAAGGGGGGAAAGGGTCTAATTCAGAGCTCTCGCTTTCCTCGTTTTTTCTTCTTAAAAGGACGCGTTTGAACAGGCGCTAAGGTAATCGAATTGGTCAGCATATCAACTTCCTTTAAAGTAACAATGATAGGATCACCTAGGGTATAGATATGCCGAGATCTGCGTCCGATAAGGCGGTGTTTGCGCTCTTCAAAGACATAAAAATCATCCGTGAGGTAGGCGAGTGGAATCAAGCCATCAGCACCGGAATGCTCCAATGTAACAAAAAGCCCGAAGGACGTAACCCCATTGATCCGCCCCTCAAAGGTCTCTCCAACCTTATCTTTGAGATAAACAGCCACATAGCGCTCAAGGGCAGCCCTTTCGGCAGCGGCCGCGCGCCTTTCTGTGAACGAGACCTGCTCGCCAATAGCGGTTAAATCCATCTCCTTTTGAAGTCCGTCCTTCCCAAGTTGTAAGGCCTCAATCAAACTTCGGTGGACAATGATGTCTGCGTACCGTCGAATGGGGGAGGTGAAGTGGCTATATTTTTTCAGACTCAAACCAAAATGGCCAATGTTTTCAGGGTGATAAAGGGCCTGGGCTTGGGTCCTTAAGGTGAGTTGGCTGATCAATGCCTGTTGTGGAGTGCCATGAGCTGCCTTTAAAAGATGAAGAAATGCCTTAGGTGTGATAGCTTGGGATTTGGGAAATGAAAAACCAAGCCCTTCAACGAGTTCTCGGAAGATAAAAAGTTTGGCAGGGTCGGGTTCATCATGAATTCGATAAATACATGGCGCTTTCCGGGCTTCCAGTTGTTGGGCTGCGGCTACATTGGCCAAGATCATAAACTCTTCAATGAGACGATGACTTTCAAGGCGAGACCGCGGATGAATGTCTTCAATGTGTCCTTCTTTTCCCAAGAAAACTTGCTTTTCGGGAATCTCCAGGTCAAGGGTACCGCGAAACTCCCTGGCCTTTTGTAAAAGCGCATAGGCCCCATACAGTGGTTTGATAACGGAGTTAAGGAGCGGTTTTGTTTGTTGATCCGGATTTCCGTCTATGGCTTGTTGGACTTGGACGTAAGTTAAGCGTTCAATGGACTGCATAACGCCTCGAACAAACTTATAACGCTTAAGGCGTCCTTTTTGGTCCAGCCAAAGGTGGACTGAAAAACAAGCTTTGTCTTCCTTAGGCCTCAAGGAGCAAAGGTCATTGGAAAGGGTTTCAGGGAGCATGGGCACAACCCGGTCAGGAAAATAAACCGAGTTTCCACGAAGAAAGGCTTCCTTGTCGAGAGCACTTTCAGGACGTACATAATGGGCAACGTCAGCAATGGCTACCATGAGGTGCCAGCCTTCCTCCTCTTCCTTAGCCCACACCGCATCATCAAAGTCGCGGGCATCATCGCCATCGATGGTGACAAAGGGAATAGAACGCAAATCCTCTCGCCCCTCAAGGGATAGTTTGCGAACCTCTTCGGCTTCTCGAAGTACCTCTTCGGAAAACTCATGAGGCAGACCTTCTTGGTAAATGGAAATTAAGCTAATGGAACGGGGATCATCAAGGGATCCCAGGGTCTTGAGGACCTTGGCCTTTAAGGGGCGCTCTTGACGCTGTAATTCAGCGACGACCAGATCTCCCTCCTTGGCCTTTTTTGGCTCGAGGAGGAGAGCAATATCTTCTTGCCGCCGCCGGTCAGAGGGCTGGAAGTAAAAGGCACCACGGCTTTTAATAATAGCACCTACTAAGGTTTTAGGTTTGACTTCTATTTTTTTAAGAAGGCGCGCCATGTAATAGCCATCGGGATGGCGTTTTAGACGGACCAAGAGTTTTTCTCCTGTTTTGACGCGAGAAGCTGCTGGTTCTGCTAAAATAATGGGGAGAAAGGTCTCCTCCTTTTCGACAGGCATGAGAAGAACTTCCCCTTCCTCAGAAAGGTTGGGAGAGACGTCCACGAGGAGAACTGGAGGGAGAGACTTTGATGGACGCATCTTTCGTTTGTGACCACGTTGAATCAGCCCCTTATCTCCCATTTCTTTGAGGACATCTTTAAGCCAAATGCGTTGGTGTCCCTTAAGGTTAAAGGCGCGGGCAATCTCACGTTTGCCAACTTTTTTATCAGAAGATTGAATAAAGTCGAGGATCTCCTCAAAGGTGGGAAAATGTTTATCCTTTTTTGCCACGGCTTCCTTTTGCTTTTCTTGGAGGAGTATTCTTCTTGATTTCAATGAGCTGAAGTGCTCGAGTCAAATCAATGGTTAACACATCATCGGTCTTCTTGAGTGAGGCGAATATTTTACCAAGCTTAACATAGGGGCCAAAGCGCCCGACAGCTGCTGTAATGGGCTCCTTGGTTTCTGGATCAAACCCCACACTTCGTGGAAGGGCGCCCAAGGAAAGGGCCTCCTTCAGGGTGATTTCGTCAGGATTCATCCCTGCTGTTAAGGAAGCGCGTTTTGGCTTTTCCTTCTTTGAGATGACCTCTCCCCATTGGATGTAAAATCCATAAGGGCCACGTTTAACCTTAACGGTTAAGCCTGATGAAGGGTCGATACCTAATTCCCGTTCATAAGGTTCCTCTTGAACTTGATCTATCCCTTCTTCTGAAACGATGAGAGGGCGTGTATACTTGCATTCAGGGTATTCAGAACATCCAATAAAGGAGCCAAATTTGCTCAAGCGTAAGCCCAACATTCCTTTTTTACAGCGAGGGCATAGGTGGGGGTCCGCTTGACCTTCAAGAGGTGGAAAAAGAAAGTCATCTAAGTCCTTTTGGAGCTGCTCCAGGACTTCTTGTATTTTAAGCTTTTGAGCCTCATCAATGGCACCATGAAAAGGTTTCCAGAACTTTATAAGCACATCTTTCCAGAACAAGTCGCCATTCGAAATTTCATCGAGCTGCTCTTCCAGCTGGGCTGTAAAGTCATACTCTACATAGGTACGGAAATAGTTCAGCAAAAAAGCCGTTACAATACGCCCCCGATCTTCAGGGATCAGAGTACGCTTTTCATTTTTTACATACCCCCGCTCTTGGAGAACCTGAAGAATGCGAGCGTAGGTCGATGGACGTCCAATACCCAATTCTTCCATTTTTTTAACAAGGCTTGCTTCCGTATAGCGCGGTGGGGGTTGTGTAAAGTGTTGTTCAGGAAGAATATTTTGCTTTTTCGCTGTTTCTTTCTCGCGAAGAGGGGGGAGGATTTTGTTGTCCTCATCTTCCATTTGATCCGCATCAAGGCTCTCCCGATAAAGGGTTAGAAAACCATCAAAGACGAGGACTGACCCTGTGGCACGGAGGATAATCTCCTTTTTTTGATCGACCACATCAACACTGGTTTGATCAAGCTCGGCACTGGCCATTTGAGAGGCCATCATACGCTTCCAAATAAGCTCATAAAGCTTTGCGTGATCATGATCCAGAAATTTTGTCATCTCTTGAGGATTACGTCTTGAATCTGTAGGGCGGATGGCTTCGTGAGCTTCTTGGGCATTTTTGACTTTTGTTTTGTATTGACGTGGGCTTGGAGGCAGATATTTCTTCCCAAAGACTTTTTCGATGACGTTCCGACATGCAGCAATAGCACTCCCTTCCACTTGGGTGCTGTCGGTACGCATATAGGTGATAAGTCCTACGATCTCAGAGCCAATAGAAACACCTTCATAAAGTTTTTGGGCGAGCTGCATGGTTCTTCTAGGGCTAAAGCCGAGTTTCCGAGAGGCTTCCTGTTGGAGGGTCGAGGTAATAAAAGGCGGACGAGGATGGCGCTGGAGTCGCTTTTTCTCGATTGCATCAATATGAAAGTCTTGGGCTCTGATTTTTTTCTCTGCGTCTCGTGCATCCTTTTCCGAAGCAAGACTAAATTTGTCCAGTTTTTTCCCATCCAAATGGGTGAGGCGTGCCTTAAAAGGCTTTTGATCTTCTGTTAAGAACTCAACTTCAATTGTCCAATATTCTTGAGATTTAAAGGTTTCAATCTCATTTTCACGCTCAACAACAAGGCGCAAAGCTACGGATTGGACGCGTCCTGCTGACCGGCTCCCGGGTAATTTCCTCCACAAGACAGGAGAAAGATTAAAACCAACAAGATAGTCAAGACTGAGCCGTGCTAAATAAGCTTCCACAAGTTGACGATCAATAGGGCGGGGGTGGGCCAAGGCATTGGCTACGGTTTCCTTTGTAATGGCATTAAAAGCAATGCGCTCGGGCTTGATGTCCTTTAAAGCGCCTTTTTGGGCTAAGATTTCCTGAATGTGCCAGGAAATAGCTTCTCCTTCACGATCAGGGTCGGTTGCAAGGTAGAGATGTCCCGCCCCTTTAAGAGCCTTCGTAATGGCGTCGATATGTTTTTTCGAACGCTCATCAACTTGCCAGGTCATGGCAAAATCTTCGTCTGGTTTCACGGAGCCTTCCTTTGAAACCAAATCACGCACGTGCCCATAACTTGCAAGGACCTTATAATTCTTACCAAGATACTTCTCGATTGTTCTTGCCTTTGATGGGGATTCAACAACGACGACGTTCATAAGCTTTTCCATTCCTCTTTTAGAGCCACTTTTCCACCTGGAAAGCGCTCTATACGTCCCGCTATTTCCATTTCCAAGAGGACAACCCATATTTCCGATGTCGACAACTGACATTCTCGGATCAATTCGTCAATACTTATTGGAACAACGCTTAAATTTTCGTTAACAAGGACACGAGCGTGCGTGAGGTCTTTTGGGGAAACAGCATTTATGAGTTGTGGGCGCTCTTCTTTAAATTCAAGGGGTTGAGAAGGATGGATTTCATTAAGGATATCTTCAATCTCTTCCACTAAAATAGCACCATTTTTAATAAGGCGGTTACACCCACGCGCTCTTGGATCAAGAGGATGACCAGGAATTGCAAAGACCTCGCGCCCTTGTTCTGCTGCATTGCGGGCTGTGATAAGAGACCCTGATTTAAGAGCTGCTTCAACAATGAGAAGGGCTCGACTTAAGCCCGAAATGATACGATTACGCCGAGGAAAAAGAGTAGCGTGAGGCTGAGTTCCAAAGGGTGATTCGGCGAGAAGAAGGCCCTCTTCAGCAATTTGGAGATAAAGCTCCTCATTTTCAGGAGGATAGATTTGATCAATTCCACCTGCCAGCACAGCAATCGTGCCCTTTGAAAGGCTTCCCCTGTGGGCCGCAGCATCAATCCCGCGTGCAAGGCCAGAGGAGATCACCCAGCCTTCACGCCCTAGCTTTTCGGCTAAGGATTGGGCCATTTTTTTGCCAAGGGCGGAGGCATTGCGTGCGCCTACGATCGAGAAAATGGGCTCTTGGAGGAGTTCTAGCTTTCCCTTTACCGTTAAAAGGGGAGGGGCGGAATCAATATGCCGAAGAAGGCGGGGGTATAAGGGGCTATGATAAGGGATGAAGTGGCCCCCAAAGGAGGCAATAGATTCTAGTTCCTTTTCAATGTTAGCTTGAGAAGCTATATGCAAGGATCGCTTAAGGCCACCTTGTGAGGCTAGTTCTGGCAAAGCTTTCAAGGCTTTATCAGCTGTGCCATAGCGCTCAAGCAATTTGTGAAAGGTAACAGGCCCTACGTTTTCCGATCGCGTAAGACACAAGTAACTGAAAAGATCGTCATCTTTTGGTAGTGGGTGGGGAAGTGGGATCGCCAATTTTCGGTTCTTTTCCTTTTCGTAAACGGTCGATGTTATGACGATGCGTCCAAAAAATAAGCGCCGTCAAGATCAAACATGTAATAACAAGGCTTTCTCCTGAAACAAACAAGGCATAGAATGAACTTAAGAGAAAGGTGATAAGGGAGGCAAGGGAAGAATAGCGAGTCATAATGGCAAAAGTGGTCCATGTCCCAAAGCACGCCAAGGTCAAAATCCAATTGAGCATCAAAAGAACGCCAAAGGAGGTTGCGACACCTTTTCCTCCTTTGAACATCAGCCAGAGAGGCCATATATGACCTATAACAGCGACGATCCCCGCCCATTGGGCCAGCGCCGGCATAAAAATGAGGGCAAAAACAACAGCGAAACTTCCTTTGAGGACGTCAATGGTAAGGGTCAGTAAAGCTGCTTTTTTGTCTCCAAGGCGCAGCATATTAGTCGTGCCAATGTTTCCTGAGCCCATAGTTCGAGGGTCTGGGAGATCGCTTAACCAACTCACAAGAAGGCCTGAAGGAATTGAGCCAAAAAGGTAAGCCACTGTTAGGACAATAATGTCGGGAAAGGTATTCAGAGTGATCATTGGGGCCTTTCGTTTTTATAATTTATTATTCTAGTTTAAACTAAAAGCCCGATCAGAAGCTAGTGGTGTGAAATGCCATGGGCATAGTCTCATAACATCTTGCCGTGCGTCCCGCGTTCATAGCTATATACCCCCATTGCCATTAAACAATTCGTCGAAAGAAAGCTAAAAGATAGATTATTTTGATGGTGTTGTCTTACCCATGGTTAAGATTTTTTTTCATGGAGTTTAACGAAGCTTTCTCTCTCATCTAGAGATTTTGCCTTTTTGAAGGCGGTTCTTAATGTTTGATCTTGGCAAATAAAAAAGTACAAAAATGAAATGACAAAAAGTACGACTGCATTTCCTTCAGGATAGGTCTCAAATCCTACATAAGCCGAAGCTCCCCCTTGTATAAAGCTTTTAGCAAAGCCATCCTTTCCTAAGCAACATCCTGTATTAATAATAACTTGATCCTTGAGCTCTAAAAATTCGGTGCAATCTGATGCGGATAAGACTCGACGATAGGGCATTGTATTTTCAAGTTCTGGAGTAAGTTCTGGGAGTATCATCCCCTTTTCATCCCCATGGCAAGAGATGATAACTGTCTTGTGGAGAAACTCGTTCCCGTTAAGAAATGAAATCAACTTCTTCACGCTGGCAACAAAATGACATCGAACTTCAACCCCAAAGGATTCTAAGACACTCCTCAGAGCAATGGCTTCAAGGGCATCCCCAATGGCAATCAGATCTACCTTTGTTTTCAGACCACTCAACTCCATATCCGAACTCTCCATAAAGATCACCCTTTAAATATTGCTCGATATCGAACTTGACGCAGGAATAATGGGACCGGGCAAATGATTTACATCAAACCAGCCCATCGTATCATGGACGGGGTTCTTTATTATCAAAATCCCCTCGTCCTACCCATTGCATAAATTCTATTGGAGCATCATTTACCAATATAAATGCAACTGTAACTCCTTCAGACGGGCTATTTGGCTCTATAATAACTTCACAGCCTTCGATTGCCTCATAAATATCATCTACTTCAAACGCAACATGCGGCAGTTTTTTTACAATATCCGGAATCGTGCACTTTTCACCATATCTCATGTACTCTACATTAAACTCATTTTCATTGTATCCAGAAATATAAACATCATAATCTGGTAGATATTTTTCATCCTTTAACTTTTTTGTAGTAGGGATTCCTATATGATTATATCTATATTTTTTATTATCCATTAACAATGTTCCTTATTATTTTCTAGACAACTTTTGGTATTAGTCGTTGCTTTCTCTCAATCAAATGACTTAAAAATCCCAGTGGTTTCCTGGCGCGCCCGAAGAGACTCGAACTCCTAACCTTCTGATCCGTAGTCTTAGATTCATACATTTTTCTCAATATTTCTTGTTCTCTAAAAGTATATAATTGTTTGTTTTATAATGATTTTTGATCTCCCTCGTTCTTTTTCATATTGCCAAAATCTTTTTATGCTGCTACCTATGTGCTACCTAGAATGAAAAACAAGGGCAACTGATTATGCAAAAACTGACTAAGAAAATTGTTGAGTCAATCCTCCCACAAGAGAAGGATCTGATTCTATGGGATTCTGAGATCAGTGGTTTTTTTTGTAAAATTACCCCTACTGGGAAGAAGAGTTATTTCCTTTATTATCGCACTCAGGATCGAAGGCAACGCCGTCCTAAGATTGGCGATCATGGAATTATGACTTGTGAGCAAGCCAGGAATATAGCCCAACGGTGGCTTTTGGAAGTGAGCCAAGGGAAGGATCCTTCCGGAGAAAAACAAGAGGTGCGCCAAACTCCAATACTCAAAGAACTTGCAGAAAAATATATGAAAGAACATGCCCCCCACAAAAAACTGTCAAGCTGCAAAGAAGACCAAAGGTTGTGGAATCAATTTATTCTGCCCGCCTTAGGTGCATTAAAAGTCTCATCCATAGAGAGAAGCGATATCTCCAAACTTCACCATTCTTTGCAGCACCTTCCGACGACAGCGAATCGCGTGCGGAGTCTTTTGTCCAAAGCCTTAAACTTGGCAGAGTTGTGGGGATACCGACCAAACCATTCCAATCCCTGCCTTCACATTAAAAAATACAGCGAAACAAAACGAGAGCGGTTTTTAAGCCAGGGCGAAATTGCTCGCTTGATGGGCGCCCTGGCTGAGGAGGAGAGAGACAATACGAATCCCTGGCCTCTTTATGCGATTCGCTTGCTATTGATTACAGGATGTCGCCTCAATGAAATTCTCACCCTCAAATGGGAAGAGGTAGATCTAGAGAACCAGTGTCTGCGTCTTCGGGACAGCAAGACAGGCAAAAAACTTGTTTATCTTTCAACAGTCGCCATTGACCTTTTAAAACACATTCCTCAGGAGGTTGGGAATCCTTTTGTGATTTGTGGGGGCAAAGAAGGGGCTCACCTTATTAACCTGCAAAAACCCTGGAGGCGGATTCGAGAGAAGGTTGGGCTTGATGATGTTCGTCTCCATGACTTACGCCATACCTTTGCCTCTATTGCTGCCAGCAACGGATTATCCCTCCCCATTATAGGGGCACTCTTAGGACATAAACAAACCCAGACCACAGCTCGCTATGCTCACCTCATTGGCCAACCTCTCATTGCGGCAACTGAAAAAATTGGCAAGCGGATGACAGGAAAAACAAACGACTAAAAACAGTTAAATCTCGATTTATCGTCGTAATTTTTCTCTCTGTTTTCGCGACTAATGATTGACATTTTTAATTTATTAGTCGTACTATGAAGTCATCGTCTTTCACAAGGATAAATTAAAAATGTCCCTCCCTTTTATTGGCCGGCAAACTGAACTTCAAGCCCTTTCCAAGCTCTTTAAAAAGAATGTAGCCAGTCTGGTTGTCGTTCAAGGGCGGAGAAGAATTGGTAAAAGTCGTCTTATCCAAGAGTTTGCAAAAAAACATACTTTTTACCAATTTTCTGGATTACCACCTACAGATGAGACAACGGCTCAATCTCAAAAAAATGAATTTTCTCGTCAATTGAGTATGCAGACTGGCCTTCCTGAAGTCTACGTTGACGATTGGAGCAAGCTATTTACGTTGCTTGCTGAAAAAATTAAAATAGGAAGAATTATTGTTCTTTTCGATGAAATTTCATGGATGGGTTCAAAAGACCCTGATTTTCTTGGAAAATTAAAGAATGCTTGGGATTTGCATTTTAAAAAGAATCCTAAGCTTATCTTCATACTCTGCGGCTCTGTCTCCACCTGGATTGATAAAAACATTTTATCAAGTGCGGGATTTTTAGGAAGAATATCCTACAGACTCACACTCCAGGAATTACCCTTAAAGGACTGTAATCAATTTTGGTCGCGAGGTGGGAGTTATGTATCGTCTTATGAAAAACTTAAAGTTCTTTCCATTACAGGAGGAGTCCCCCGTTACCTTGAAGAAATCAAACCCACTTTATCTGCAGAGGAAAATATTAAAGATTTATGCTTCGTAAAAGGCGGTCCGTTAGTTAATGAGTTTAACGATATTTTCTCTGACCTTTTTTCCGATCGAAGCTCCACTTACAAAAAGATTATACAAACACTCTCCAATGGTCCTATGGAGATTAAGGATATTTGCCACTCCTTGAAAATCACCCAAACTGGATTTATCAGCACCTGTCTAGAAGATCTTGTGAAATCTGGCTTTATTAGTAGGGATTATACATGGCAAATTTCTTCAGGAGACGTCTCTCGGCTGAGCCATTTTCGCCTCAGCGATAATTATATAAGGTTTTATCTCAAATACATAGATAGGGCCCGCCTCAAGATTGAGAACAACGAGTTTGCCTTTAAGTCCCTGGCCTCCCTCCCAAGCTGGGACATCATTATGGGCCTACAGTTTGAAAATCTTGTCCTTTCAAACAGAATGTATATAAAGAATTATTTAGGAATCAAGCCAGAAGAAGTTATTGCAGACAACCCTTTTTTCCAAAGGAAGACGAATCAATATCCTGGGTGCCAAATTGATTATCTTATTCAAACAAAGTTTGGGAACCTTTACATTTGCGAGGTTAAATTCTCAAAGCATCCCATTGGAAAAGAAGTCATTAAGGAGGGCGAACAGAAGTTAAAAAGCTTGAGTTATCCTAAAGGGTTTTCTTGTAGGCTGGTCTTAATTCATGTCAATGGGGTTCATGAAGATGTAATCGATAGCGGTTTCTTTGCAGAAGTCATTGATTTTGGGCAGTTGTTAACTGGTTGACAATCTTTAAAATAGGGAGAAAACACAGGTGGGCATTATCATAAAAGAAATTTCTTATGGTCCAAAGCCCTCTTAAATCTAAACGGGTAAAAAACATGGCCCTCTAAAATGTTGTTGATTTTATGGGCAAAGCAGATAAACTCATAAGCGTAACGAGGGACGCTAGAAACATCCCCCGCTACTAACCGATAACCAAATCTACAAAGGAGATTTGATCATGGCTAAGCCTAACATAACCGCGTCTTCTGAATTTCTCAACGAATTTGAATGGCAACTTCAACGTCTCTTTCTTTTGATAGGGGTATTAGAAGGTCTTACTGCCAGCACGAGGAATCTTCATCACGTTTTCAGCATTCTGCTGAAAGATGCGCAAAACAATAGATAGGCCCAATGAAAGGAGGTTTTTCAAGAGCTTCCTCTGTAATGTATGTTTACCCAAGATAGCACTCCATTGTAATTGATGGAGCTCTATCTTTTTTATTTTATTGATATCTATGCCAATAGAATAGCTTGTGACCTTTTGACCTATATCCCTCCTATGTTCCACCTTTTCTCATTTGTCATTGAATGTCTCTCCAAAGATCATTTTTGATTCTTCGAAGAATCATTATTTATGCATTCGAAGTAACAAAATCTTACATTCGAATATACATATTTGTATATGCAGAGAAAATAAAGTATATGATGCAGAATTACTGTTGACGATAACTTTGTTTTGTGTTTTCATAAGGCAATTGGCTCGATTAGCGAGGCCAAGTCCATAAGAATAAGAAGAAAGGAAAAACATTTATGGAAAAACTATTACTGACTCCAGAAGCCTTAGCTGAGCGCTGGAACGTTACCCCTGCAACTTTAAGCCAGTGGCGATGGAATGGGCGGGGACCTCTCTTTATTAAAATGAATAAAGGTGTTCGATATCGTCTTTCAGATATTGAGCGCTTTGAAGAACAAAACATCCGTCAAAACACCTCTTCAGCTTTTAAAGTCATCCTTCTTACAAAAGAGAATTCCCCATGCGATATCTAATCCCTCTCCTAACATTTGTTATAGGACTCACTCTTTGGTTCTTTTCTCCCCATTTTTGTTGGCCGCTCTTTTTTCAATCTAAAGCCATTTTTGCATTTTCTCTGAACTTAACTCTGTTTTCTTGTCTTTTGTTATCTCTAGAAGCGCGCTCTATGGAAGTTCTTAAAATTTTTGCCTTTGCCTTGTTGATCATAACTTTTATCCTGGCTTTAGAGCCTTTTTATCTGACTTTTTTGGAAACCAAAAAAGTCTTTTTCAAATTAAGACTCCATGCTCCTTTAGACACAGCTCTTTTCGAAACTTTGTCTTGGTTAGAAATGCGGATAATGAACAACGATTTAAATTATCTGGTTTGGTTTATTGTTTCGACAGTGCCGCTTTTTCTCGCTCGGTTTTCGTTCCGCCCCTTAGTCTTAGTCCCAAGCCGACGATTGTTCTTAGACAGGGCTTATCGAGTTAAAGAAGGCCCTTGGAAGTCTGGGTTTTTAGAAAAGGCTAAAGAAAAACAACTCCTCAACAATAAAAAGGGACTTCCTTTAGGTGTTCCTTCTTATCAATCAGGTACACGAGGAAAGATACTGCGCTATCTTCCCAACTCTCAAAAAGGATGGCTTGGGGGTCATCATGTTGTCATATCTGGCTCTCAAGGAGGAAAAGGAGTTTCTTGTGTCCTTCCAGCAATCCTCGATCATCATGGCCCAATCGCTGTTCTAGACATTAAAGGGGAGCTCTTTGCCATGACAAAAAGAGCAAGAGAAAAACAAGGACGGACTGTTGTGGTTTTGAACCCCTTTGATGTTGTTGAAAAAAACCAGTGGTGCTGGAATCCACTCGATTATATTCGACCACAAGAATTCCAACGTGATTCTCAAACCATCATTGAAGGCTTGCTTGAGCCTCCCAATCATTATAACGAACACTTTTACAAAATGGCTTTTGACATTCTTCAAGTGTGCCTTGAAGTCATTCAGCACACCCTTCCAAAAGAAGCCTTTAACTTGAATACGCTTTATGATTTTGTTTGTGGGCCAGGATTTATTCAAAGACTCAAGCAATGGGAAAAGCAAGAAGACTTTCTTCAAGGACGACCTTCTAAAATGGCCCATATTTTGCTGGCTGCAGGGGATGAGGAAAGAGGCTCTTTCATGACCACCCTCAAACGAAACCTTTCATGGATTGGATTTGAGAAAAACAAAATCTTTCTGACCTCTCAAAATGATTCTTTAAAAAATGACTCCCTAAGGGAGGTCTCCCTAAGGGAGTCCCTCAGGGACTTTTCTTTTGAAGATCTTCTCGATAATAAAATAGACGTCTTTTGTGTGATTCCTCTAGACATGATTGAGTCCATGTCAGGATTCTTGCGACTTTTTACAAACATTGTTTTAGGGACTGTCATTCGCCAATCTGGATATAAAAACCCGAAAGAAAAGATTCTCCTCCTCCTTGATGAGTTCCCCCGTCTTGGAGCCATGCGCCAGTTACTGAACATTGTGACCGTTGCAGCGGGGGCAGGAATAGAGGCCTTTATGGTGGCTCAAGATAAATCCTCCATTGAATCCGTTTGGGGCAAAGAAGCAGATGTGATCTTTGGATCCTCTGCAACCGTGCGTGTATTTAATTTAGGACGAACGGACACAGCAACAGCGTCCTGGGTATCGTCATTAATGGGAGATAAAACAGTTGTAACCCGAACCAATGCCACAAGGGAATACGTGGACTTTCTCAAAGGAGCAGGATCTGAATCCGTCAGTCAAATAAAAGAAAAACTCATGACACCTGCTGAAATACAAGAACTCTCCCAATCCAAAATGCTTTGCTTCCTCCGTGGCCAAAAACCCCTTTTGCTTGAGAGGATTATTTCTCATGACCATCCTTTCTACAAATATCGGTTGGATCCGAATCCAACACTCTTAGGGCAACGTCAATAAAACATTCTGCAATAAACTTCTGAGAGAGTTTTCCTCATTGAAGGCCTTGAGTTCAAAAAAATCTTTGCAAAATTTTCTTTACAAAATTAAGCCATTGCCTTTTTGGTGATAGAGATTTGAATATCATTTTGTATCACCAAAAACACTTATCCTCTTTGGTAATAAAATTTTAGGCAATGAGGTAAAGTCCTTTAGCCAACCCTTTAAGAATGATGACTGGAATGATCTTTTTTTACGTTTAGCCTACCACACACGAGAAGGAAATTATCTAAAAATTCCGAGTAGGGACTGCTAATAGATTATAAATATTAAATTTTAGTAAAATTTTAGAAAATTTAGTTGACAGGTCATCCTTAATAAGGTTCAATTTCATTGAAAAATAAAAAATAAAGGGGACTATATGAGTACTTACTCAAAAAAAATTCTTTGCACGACAACAAGTATCGCTCTTTTAACATCATCCTTGTCACCTGTTTTTGCAGGGAAGGATTACAACAGAGTAGATGATGACTCGTCTGTTGAAACA
>MEMA01000051.1 GCA_001767835.1 Alphaproteobacteria bacterium GWC2_42_16 | reverse complement strand
TGATTTTCCTTAAGCATTACACAAAAATTATACCACCACAAATTTTAACTCTCCCTCACTTTTAGAGGGGATACGTTTTTCCCGTTATTTTTTATGTTAGAGGTGGTTTATGAATACTAAGTTTTTAATTTCTTCCCTTCTTATTTCTTCAGTAATACTTGGAAGCATTGTTAAGGCAGAGAACGACGTTGTAGATCCTGATTTTCCAGGCTTTCATATTATTCCGCAGAAGATGGTGTACTCTGGTGAAGACCTTGAGCGTTATGCTGAAATGGCAATGAAGTATAAGAAAGTTACAAAGAAAGTTGCAGCTGGTGAGTTGATTTTTAAAGGAGATCCCTCTTATAATTTAAAGCTAGCTCAAATGGCGGCATTTAAAATAGCTGGTACGGCTTGGAACATTGCCGAACCTTTGGTTATTCCAGTTGGGATACGCATGTGTGGTAACGTTGCTTTGAGCCATTTTGCTCCTTGTTTTGCAGGTTTCGCTGGAAAAACAGCAGCTGCTGCTGCATCTAAAGCCAGTGCTGGATGGACATGGTTGATCCCTGGAGCAGATAAGGTTATTAGAACAAGTGCAAGCAAAGTTGCAAGTGGTGAAGCTTATCGTCAAGCAGGGACACTAGCAAGCTATGCAGAAGCTTATGGTCCAACAGCTTTCACAGCGACAAAAAAGCTTGTTTCTACAACAGGAAGGCTCGTGGGAAGTGGAATGTCAACGATTTACAATCGCTTTTTTAAGAAGAGCATGCCTGTAGCTGAGCCCATCGCTGCCTAATAATTTATAATTAAGCCTTCCTCCCTAAAAAGCCACACAATCTGTGTGGCTTTTTTATTATGAAAGAATTATAAGGTAACCTGAGTTTGGATAAGGGAACCATTTTTTCTTTTAAAAACAAAGCAACATCGTCATTACTTACTTCTCCACCCCTTTGAGAGTGGTGAGTTGCTCGCAATGACAAAAAAACAGCGTCTTTGCGAGGAGCTAAAAGCTCCGAAGCAATCCAGAAATAACTACCAAAAATGTATAGGTTTTTACGAAACGTTATACTAGGTAGGTCTGAATGAAATTAAGGCGCGCCTAAAAAGAGAAATTGCCCAGTTTTCTTGTTTTGACGTCGACGTGCATCAATAATTCCCCTGATAGGAGAAAACAGGCTTGGTATATGTTGAATTTCATCTAATACGAGCAAGTGGTTTGGATTTAAGCGGCAATATTCTTCGATGTCAGCTATTTTAGCCAAATCACTCGGCAACTCTAAATCCAGGTAAAACCCTTGGCAAGTATGAATATATCCAAAGCAAGTGTTGTTTTCCCAACCTGGCGCGGTCCAATTAATACCACTGCTGGGTTTTTAGCCAGAAGCGCTTTCTAATTTTGCTGTAAGTTTCCGCTCTATCATGTATGCAAATCTAACATGAAATGTTACATTTACATAGTTATTTTCCTACATTCTTTCCTGAGAAGCCTCGTTTAAAGAAAAAAGATGCCTAGAATTGGAGCTCTAAAGTTCCCTCATGATAGTTGATATCAAAGTCCACTTCGGGAGAGTCAGGGTTTTCTTGGTCATAAAGATCAACAGCATTATTATAACAAATGCGGCAATCGGCTGTTTCTCCATTACATTCATCGCTACATTGTTTTAAAACAAAGGCATCAAAGTCCTCTAGAGCCAGTGATGGGGCGCCTCCGAACAAATAGAGCGCTGCAATTAGAAAATAATATTTTGACATGTTTCTCCCTTTCAATTGTAGCCTTATCTTAGCATAAGTTAGTTCAAAAACCTCTATTTTCAGCGCGTTGAAGCGTTTATAATTTGCCAAAAATCCTCCAGTTTAAGGCTCGCCCCTCCAACTAAAAGGCCATCTATGTGCGCCAGTTCAAGAATTGCTGCTGCATTTTGGGCTGTCACGGATCCTCCATAAAGGGTGGGCACAAGAGCCCCTCCCCCCATACGGCTGGCGAGCTCATGTTTTATTAGGCCCATGACTTCTTCAATTTGCTCTCCCGTAGGCACCTCTCCTGTTCCGATTGCCCATAAAGGCTCATAGGCAATCATAATTTGGTGAGTATTAAAGGTTTCAGGCAAATCAGAAAGCAGCTGATTGGCAATGATGTGGAGTGCTTTTCCACTTTTTCTCTCTTCAGCCGTTTCCCCGATGCATAAAACGGGACGTAAGCCTCCCTGAATAGAAGCCTCAATCTTGCGTCTTATCAAATGGCTTGTTTCAAAGTGATGGCGACGCCTTTCGCTATGACCGACAAGCACATACATACAGCCCACATCGACAAGCTGCGTTACACTAACATCGCCTGTAAATGACCCCGCCTTTTCCGGGTGAACGTCCTGTGCCCCCACCTGAATGACGGTCCCCTTTAAGACCTCAACAACCGTTGATAAATAAGGATAAGAGGGACAGAGTATAACATGAGGAAGAGGACGCGTTGCTTCTTGAATCCGCTTCAAAAAGCTAGCTGCGAGCTTTTTAGCTTCCACCTTTGTCCCATTCATTTTCCAATTACCAATGATATACTGCTGCATACACCCTCACTTTTTATCGTTCACATATTTTGCTCAAAAGACACATTCCTGTCCATAGCGCAATGAAATTATAGAAAATATATACCCTTCTTTAAGGATTTTCTGTACACTATAAAAAATTAAAAGGAAAGAAGGATGGGCGAAACATCCGCACAGGATCAAACATCGCAAGGAAATATACACCCTATGGCAACGGGAGGGGCAGCTATGCCTTCTCCTTACGCACAGCCTCAACAAGCCCCTATCCAACAAACGTTACCAATTCAAAGCGTTTCACCTCCCGTAAATGGGAATTCTCCCGTAACGACAATTACGATGAGAAGGCTTCCTCTTCTTGCTATAACGTTAAGCTTAATGCTTTTAGGTTCTTTGACATTTTTAGGGGGGTTTTTGCTTGGTCTCTGGCTATCTTCACCCGTCCTAACATCAAGTTTGCTCCTCGCTCAGTCTCAACCTATAACAAGCTATATACCTATTTCCCCCCAACAAGCGGGACAAATGACGGGAGGAACGCCCTCTCAGCAGCCCTCACCAACTTTTTTACCACCCTTGGTGACAACCACAACTTCCATAAATGGACAGCAACCTGGAACAGCAGTAGGACAACAAACATCTCCTCTCACAGGGCAAACAGCTAGCCCTACGTCCCCCTTTGCGCCGCCTTTACCATTACCTTCATCTTTGCCTTTGCCTTCATCTTCTAAAGGAGCTTCACCCTCTCTACAGCAAGCGTCTCCTACACCAACAACGCCTCAAACAACCCCTGGGCCAGCAACACCTCAAACAACATTTTCAACTCAACCCTCAACGCAAGGAACACAACTAAGCGTTGGCGACAGCTATTCTGTTCAGCTTGGCATTTATGCCTCTCAAGAAAATGCGCAAGCATTTGTTGACCGTTTGCAAATCTTGAATATCTCGTCTCAATCCATAAAGACCAAAACACCAGAAGGGAATCCCATATATTATGTTCACAGTGGCCAATATACTGATTACCCTACAGCTTTAGAGGCAGCCTCACAAATATCAAAACAAATTCCTGGGGCTTATGTCATCAAAATTAGTCAAAGTAATACGAGTCGGCCATGAAAACAGCCCTCGTATCTTGGATGAAAAGGAATATAGTGGTTGCTTTCATTGCATGTCTCGCGCTTGGCCTTGTCGCCTGCGGCAATGATCAATTACCCCAACTTACGATGGATAGTGTTTCAATTTATACAGACCTTGATGCGAATAATAATTCAGCAACGCCCGTTGATTTGGTTGTCATTTATGATCAAGAGCTCGTCAAAACCTTCGGGCAAATGTCCGCCAGCCAATACTTCACAAGCATGAAACAGCTCCTCCTCGATAATCCGACCCTTCTTGATATTTGGCATTGGGAACTTGTACCGGGACAAACCGTCCAGAATTTTAGCCCCAAACAAAACACCCCCAAAGCTTATGCTGCTTATGTTTACGCCAATTATCTTACAGATGGGGACCATCGCATTAAGGTATCCCCTAATGGAATTGTCAAAATTCTACTTCAAAAAGACGATCTTTTAAATCTCTCTACCTATGATATTCGCGAAGCAACGCCCGGCACGACCATGGCAGACGTTGTCAGCACGACATCAAAAGATGATTCAACTGTAGATCCCACTCAAGTTCAGTTAGGCACCGTAACTTGCCCGCCCGAGCCACCTTGTTCCTCAACACAAGCGGCTATCGAATGTCAAGAACAACCACCCTGTTACTCAACGCAGTCAACCGCATCAACAGCACCGGTTGTAGAATGTCAAGGACAACAGGTCTTAAAGCCACCAATTCCCATAGCGCAACAACCCCTATGCGGCCCACCGGCTGGATGTAAGCGCGCTCCTGTGAGTAAACCATGTCCTCAAAGCAAGGTGAAAAATGGCAAAACCAAATCTTAATCCTATTCAATGGTATGAGGGCATGCTTCTGATGCCCCAACATTTCCAACAAACTGACGTTCGCGTAGAATCCTTAATAGCTTATTACCTACAGAACAGCTTCCCTTATTTTTGGGGAGTTCTTAATTTAAAGGTAGATGAGGCTCTTTTAACTTCTGGAACTTTTCGCCCTATTGAGCTTGAGGCTATCATGCCAGACGGGTTAACAATTTCGGCTTTACCCGAAACTCAAACGGCACTTGAAGTAAATTTACGCCCCATAAGAAATCAATTACAAAAGGCGCCTCAATTTATTTACTTATGTATTCCTCCGCAGAAAATTCATGAAACCCCTCAAAAAGGAGAGGTTCCTCGTTATATTTCAGCCCTATCCAGTCAGGTGATTGATATGAACACTGGTGAACAACCAGTGGATATTCCCCTTCTGGAACCAAACATTTCACTTCATGTCGGAAGTGAACCTCCCCCTCACTATGTGACGCTACCTATTGCGCAAGTCACTTACGACACAAAGAGCTTCTCTTTGACTCATTATCTACCCCCTCAACCTCAAATTGATCTTTCATCTGGCGTGGGGGCACTTTGCAATGAACTCTCCGAGCGTTTACGTCTTAAACTTGGCTATCTTCAACAAAGAGTCCAAACTGTAGAAGAGAAAGCTATTAAAGGTACTTTCTTCCAGGAAATTGAAGATATTCGTTTAAAGCTTGTTGCAGGCCTCCTTCCTTATAACGCGATCCTTTCTTCAAAGGGTGTTTCTCCTCTTCTGCTTTTCCGCGAAATATGCAGCTTAGCTGGTTTGATTTCTGGCGTTAAATATGGAGAAATTCCGCCTTCTTTTCATGGTTACGATCACTTGGACCTTCGACGTACCTTTTCTCAGGTTATTGATTATATTCAGAAAATTTTGGACGAAATTCAAGAAAGCTATACAGTCATTCCTTTTACCTTAAAAGACCGCCTTTTCAGCCTGCAACTCCAGTCCGCATGGGTTCGCGATCGTCTTATCCTGGGAGCAACTGCTCAAGCCGGCATGGAGACTGAAGACCTTATCCGCTGGATTAACAATTGTGTCATCGTGACGGACAAAAATATTATACTGGCCAGAGACAACCGTGTTCTTGGAGCGGAACGTACAATTGTCTCAGAAGTTCCTGTACTTAACCTTGTCGCAACAAGTGGTGTGCAGCTCTTTGTTGTCGAACTAGATCCACGCTATATTGATCCTAAAGGTATCTTGTGCATCTTTAATATATCAGATGATGAGGCCACCCGACCCACTCAAGTCGTCCTTTATAATTCCAAGGAAAACCTACAGGAGAAGAAAATTAATTAATTTTTAATAAAATCTTCTGTAAACTATCAAAAGATTGGCCTAAAAGATAAGATCAGATAAAAATGAAGGATAGGCCCCATAATAATAAAAGGAATTTGATTCGTGGCGCGCTTCAAGAGTGATAAGGAAAGAGCTTCATACATTATTGAATGCTTCGAACAGTTTTATGGTGAAATATTAAAACATAAGCAGTTCGCTCTTTCAAAATCAGCTAAAAAAAATCATGGCGAGGCCGACTCATCCCCTGAGGCAAAGGCCGAATTCATTATATCAAAGCTTTTAGCAACCATAGAAGGCCAAGCGCTTACAGCAAAATATGGAGGGGACAGCTTTATCGAAAACTATTTTAATGATGCCCAGTTTATCATGGTTGCTTTGGCAGATGAGATTTTTCTAAATTTAGATTGGCCCGGGAAAACCTATTGGGAATCAAATTTATTAGAGCAAGTCATTTATGGCACACATAGTGCTGGACAAGTTTTCTTTGATAAACTCAACGCACTCCTTAAAAACCAAAGTCCGGTCCAAAAAGAATTAGCGGTCTTATATCTGAACGCACTTGGTCTTGGGTTTCAGGGTAAATATCGTCATTTTAATGATGCTGGAGCTTTGCATGCCTATCGCTGGCGTCTTTTTACATTTATAAACAGGCGCGAACCCTATTTGTTTAAGCAACAGATTCATCTCTTTCCGGAGGCATATTCACACACTCTCGAAGCCTCTCAGCCAAAACAACTTCCAGCCATGCGAAATTGGTATTTCCTTATCGCAGGGCTTACAACGACATATCTGGTTGTTTCTTGGATTATTTGGTACTCTGCTACGGCAGAACTTATGTCTATCATTAATAAAATTATTAACTTTGCTCAAACAACGACGTAGGGGAGGACATGTCTAGCGAGCCACTAACACGATTATCTTATTATTTTCCCTGGAGTTTAGTGCTCGCTCTTGTGCTCGCCATCATTTTTGCCGTGATTGGTATTGCTATTTTCCGAGGTACTTTTGCAGACAAAACGGATGAGTGGTCTTTCCCCTCCCTTGAAAATATGTTTCCCTTTCTCGTGCCCGTCAAATTATACTTATCGCGTTTTGGATTTTTTGCCACAGATTCCTTAAGCAAATCCTTTCTCTACGCTTCGCAACTGATGCAAAGCTTTATGGGTGGAACTCGGTATAGGTACACCCTTCCTTGGATTGTTATGATGGGAACAAGTGGATCAGGGAAAAGTGCCCTGCTTGATAGCCTTGCCCTGGATAAACCCATTGGGAAGCCTAGTTTTTCTACAGATGAAACTCAACCCTCCCTCCTTAATTGGTGGTTTTATAATCACGGCATCGTATTAGATTTAAATGGGAAACTTGTTGTCGATTCAAGTCAAATGACCTCTGATGAAAGCCAGTGGAAACTTTTTCTCAATCTCCTTGCCAACTATCGCCCCAAACGTGCCTTAGATGGAGTTGTTTTAACGATTCCAGCCTCGGAGCTCATTGGCGCAACTGCTCTTTCTCACAATGCTATTATGGAGCGTGCTGAATATCTCTATGGCAAACTTTGGTTGATGCAACGTATAACAGGGATCAGGATCCCTATTTATATTGTTGTCACAAAATGTGACCTTGTCCCTGGATTTGAAAGCTTTTGTAAATCTCTCCCCACTCACAACAAACGAGATGTTTTTGGGTGGTCAAATGACCACGCGATAGAATCCGCTTACGATCCGGAATGGGTTGAAGAAGCCTTTTCGTCTATAAATCAATCCCTTTATCGCACTCAACAGGAAATCTATGCTGATGCAACAATAATTGATGGTCGGGATGGTGTCTTTTTGTTCCCTCTCACCTTAAATCAACTCAAAGGACGGTTGAAGACCTATTTGAACCACATATTCAAGATTTCAGGATATCACGAAGCCTTTTTCTTGCGCGGGCTTTATTTTGTTGGTGACAGTCATTTCACACCTTCACAGGAAGGAAAGGAAGAGAAAATAGCTTCCTTATCCGCCAAACAAAGCGTCAAAGTCGATTCGAAAAATATATACTTCGGGGACGATCTTTTTGAAAGCAAGATTTTCAGAGAAATTGGTTTGGCTCGCCCCATCTCAAAGCTTCTTTTGGGAAATACGACAGCTATTCGCTTTATAAAAATCGGGGTGGCGATCGCCGTCATTTTAGGAACCGTTGCACTGTTACACTCCAATGAACGCTTACAAACGGCAAAACTAAATCTTGTCCAGGCCTTAAATCAAATTAGCATAAGTTTAGAAAAACCACAGGAGCAATTGGAAAGTGATGGAATCCAGAAGAGTGTCTTCGACAATCAGGCGGAAACTCTTTTGAAGACAATGACACAAATCAGCGTAAACAACTTAAGATCCATTTATATTCCTCCTTCATGGGTGAGCTCCATTGATTCAAAAATCAAATTTATAATGGGTATAGCCTATAACCGTATTATACTCAGTTCTATTTTCAAACAACTTAATTATAAGGCTTCTCAGCTGGTAAGCATAGGTATTCCTATTCCAGTTACGGACCCTGTCGGTGATGGGATTGACCCTCTTCGAACCACTGAATTTTATAAGCTACGCAATTATGTGTTTTATTTGACAGATCTTGAAAAGAACGCGGATAAATTCAATGGCTTGGGGCAAACCACAAGCCTACATGATATTGCTGATATCTTAAAATATCTCTTTAATTATGATGTCCCTACTGGTTTTTATGAAAATACGTCCTATTATATTAATGCCTTAACGCATAAGAATATTAATCTTTTTGTCTTTGAACCTTATGTGGATAATGCAACAATAAAGTTACGTATGTTATTTGATGATTTTCAAAGTGCTATTTTTGAACCAACTCAAATAATCCCGGGCCTCGGCCAATTAATAACAAACACAAACCAATTTTCAGGAGCGCGCAATTATTCAGCCTATGATGCTAATTTATTACGGGGGATTTACACAAGCCTCCAACGAACCATAGATTCTATAAACAATTCAGAGCTCCAATGGTTGAACATAGATAGCTTTAGTCCAGGCGTACAATATAACCTTGTTGCCCAACAAATGGCGAATTCCAATTTTTTCACATCCATTACCCTTGGGGAATTAATTTCAGATATCAATAAAAACTTTATAAGCTTCCGCCAAAAGCTTGGAGGGTATACCTCTCCTCTTGTAGATGGTGGAACAATTTTCGCCGTTGAAGGTGGATTGGCAATTGCTAGGCCCTCCGATGGAGCCACATCCCTTCTTAACAACTTAACGACTTTCTATGCCCAATCGTTTATGGCTGAGGCTCAACCGAAATCCATTATTACCGCAATTCCAATTGGCACTTTCCTTCTATGGGATACGCTAAGGTTGCAACAAGCGTCATCGTTGATCAATGATTATAATGATTTCGTTAATGCTAAATTATTAAGTTTTCCAAAGCTGGTTCAACCTATTTTCCAAAAGATTGGACGAGAAAGCCTGACGGTAAACTTGGTCAATTATGTCACTGATGCGGAGATTTTCAGTACAGCAACCACTGCTGCCTCTGCGCTCTCTCCAGAAGATGCATTGATGTCTCAGGTGCAAAACTACCGGGCCTCAGCCGCATACTTAGAGCAAATCTTATTTGCTCTTTCTGCAAACAATGCAAACGTAGCCTTCTCCACACTCAAGTCTCTCCTGGTCAGCCAAACATATGCTCCTTTAGAAACTCTCGATGGCATTTTAAGTGAAGATTCTCCTTATGCCATTAAGGATGGTTCCTTTGATTGGTGGACAGGTGAAAACATGGCCGCGCTTGAAGCTTTTGGAGTTAACAATTTAACTGATCTTAATAATTATCTTGAACTGCAACGTGATCGTATAAATTATTTGGCGCGGGAGTTTGCGGAACCTTTAGTTAACTTTCTTTCTCAGATTAACAAACAAGGCATGCCGGGGAATTTGCCTCTTGTGACAAAGTGGGCTGGTATTATCAATGAACTACTTGGGTATGCACAGAAAGCCCCTGGCAACGGCCTTACGAGCCTTGAAAGCTATATTCTTGGCCCATTGAATGAAGTAACGCTTGCAACCTGCGACAAATATGCAAGTTCTGTAAGCATGATCTCTGTCGAAGACACTTTCTTTATGAGCATTTTAATTAATATTCAAGAAAAGTTATATGAGCGCTGTGCTGAACTTTCAGGGGATGTTTCTTTTAAAAGCTATACTGATTTAGCCGCATTCTTTAATGCAAACCTTGCGGGTAGGTTTCCTTTTACAGAAAAAGCTGATACGACTTGCCCAGATGCAAATCCCCAAGATATTCGATCATATTATGAGATGTTGGATGCTCAATCTGCAAACATCAGGACGACACTTACAAAATCTAAGAACTTGGGCCCCGCAGGTCAAGATGCGCTGGCCTTTATTGATCAAATGGATAAAGTGCGCATCTTCTTTGGGGGGTACCTTGTACCCAATTCAACTCTTCCAACTCCTGCTTTTGCTTTCGAAGTCACTTTCCGCACAAATCAAGAACGCGAAGTTAGAGCCAATGAAATCCTAAACTGGTATCTCACTTCGAAAAATACAACTATTGATATGCGCTCAAAATCCTTTGATGGTCTTTGGACACTAGGAGACCCTATGAAAGTAAGGTTCCGCTGGGCTATGAATAGCCCCTTGCAACCTCTACCTCCTGTCAAAAGTGGAAGCTTTCAAGTTGAAGGGAAAAGCGCTACATTCTCTTATGATGGCGCGTGGGCCCTTCTCAGGCTCTTAAGGATAAATCAAGCAAGTCTCGCCGATTTTCCTAACTTAGAAGATCCCATGCCGATAACGTTAAGTTTTACTATTCCTTTGACAAACGTAGTTTCGAACATGAAATGCGCCCATCTTACAGATCCCCTAGTCGCGAAGGTCTTCTTAAGCCTTAAGGTCATGCCATTGAATGCTCCTGTTGTCTCTAGCTCATCTCAGACTGCTGCTGGTGCTGGCAGTGGCTCAAGCTCTCAACAACCTCAAGTTACGCCTGGCACTCCTGTTTCTCTTCCTTACTTTCCTTACAAGGCACCCCTTCTTGATAATTCGAATGAGTGTAAAACATGAGAAAGGAGCTCGCACTTTTAAAGTTGCTAGAGCCTATTCGAGGAGACAATCCCTCTGGCAAGTTTCTGCGCTATACAGAAACATATGATTATATTCGAGAGGCACGCCGGAAAGAAAACGACAAACTCCCGCAAGGCGTTTGGAAAATTGCAGTAAAACGGGCAGATTGGGAAAGGGTCAGTTACTTATGCCAAGACGCCCTTATCCATCAAACCAAGGACCTACAAATTGCAGCTTGGCTCACAGAAGCCTGGCTTAACTTAGAAGGTCTCACCGGTTTATTAAAAGGCCTTGAATTGGTCTCTGAGTTAACTAAAAAATTTTGGAAGCAAATCTATCCCCAAATGGCAAGGGAAAATTGTGAGTTACGTATCATTCCTTACGAATGGATGGACTCAAAGCTGAGTAAAGATTTACTGAATGTTATCATTTCGGCCCCCTCTGACAAATCAAAGCCTTCATACACCTATATTGATTACACTAAAAGCAACCTGTCTCAGCCTCTCCCAAAGCCGTCCTCATCTCAAACAAACCCTGCCTTTGACACTGAGGCAACTTTTTCAAGAGACACGATTCTTTTAAGCATGCAACAAACTCCCCTTCCATTTTATAGTGACATGGAGAAAGGCTGCTCTCAGGCTTTAAAAACCACCCATAGCCTCGAAAAACTTTTGAGGTCATATTTAAAAAATAATTCCCCTAACTTTTCTAAACTCCGTACAAGAATAGAAGCCCTTCAAACTCTTATTAAGCAACCTTTAAAAAACCATGGAGAAATTGAAGACATGAAAGGAAAAGTTCCCCCTCAAATAAAAAAAACTGTCTCGAAGTCCAAACGACCTCGTGAAGTCACTATTAAAAGCCGAGAGCAAGCTTATCAAATCCTAGGAGAAGTTGCCGACTATTTGGAACGCGTTGAACCCCATAGTCCCACTCCTTACCTAATTCATCGCGCCATAGCTTGGGGAGGGATGTCCCTTGCGGAGGTGGTCCAGGATGCCCTTCAAAACGGACAAGACATGTCTCGACTTTTAGACCTGCTCAACGTCAAAAAGAACGCAGCATTGAATTCACTTGTCTCCCCTGAACAATAAAAACACAAAGGGGATGTGATCTTCGAAGCCTATGGTTTGCGTTATCGTAAAACGGCCAGAATTCGAGCCTCACGCCCTCTTTCTGAACTTGAAACCTTTAAAGAAACGCGTATACCCGGCTCGAGCGATTCATAGCCTGCAGCGCGAAGCACAGAGGCATGAAGGAAGATATCGCGCCCACCATCATTCGGATAAACAAAGCCAAATCCTTTGAGGGGATTAAACCATTTGACTTCACCTTCAATTTCTTCAAGAGACTCAGGGTCGAAGGTTGGAGAGCGTTGGCCTATATATCCCGCAGCCAATCGTGGCTCACGTGGAACGAACTTAACCTCCAAGACACGAAGCACTTGCCTTCCTCTACGGCCAGGGCCTATGTCGCAAACTATCCTATCTCCTTCTTCCACACGTCGACAGCCAGCTGCATCGAGTACAGAAAAATGCATAAATATGTCATTGGATTCATCATCGGGAATTAAAAAACCATATCCCTTCTCGGGATTATACCACTTAACCTTTGCTTCAATTCGTTCAATGTCCGCTTCTGTTATTTCAAGCTCTGTATCCTCAATTTCGGTTACTAAAGTATAGTTTATCATATACTACTCCCACTCCATTCGGAACCAAGTTCGTTCTTAACTTTCTTACCTATCAAATTAGTCCGAGGCAAGTTCGTTATTGTTTTTCTTTTTTCTTGCATAAATACCACATTCTTTTTTTCACAAGAAACCTATAACATAAATTCATAGAGATTCTCAACATGATTATCTAAATATTTAGCCAATTTTTATCAATGAAATTTTCTTTTCATCCTCGTAATTTATCTTAATTTTATTAAAAAAGCGTTAAAAAAATCCTACTTTTTTGCAAAAAGTATGTTAAGATACTGTTAAGTATAAAAATTATTTCTTAAATTTTAAGTAATCCAATGCAAATGTTTTTTGCTTGTAAGTAGAAGATATAGTTAGCACCTGAAATTAGTTAGAGGAGAAGCACATGACAGTTAAAGATACTGTAAAAAATACGATCACTAAGCTCGAAAATTTGCGTGCTTCTTATGAAAAAAATCCTTTTTTAAAACTGGATGATTTAGATCAAACCGTTGATCACTTAAGCCAAGAAGTACAAGCTATTAACCTTGCGGCTGACCAAAATTTAAAGACCGAGCTCAATATACTTCAAAGTTCTATGCTAAAGCTTTTCTCCGTCTTAAAAGAGCAACAAAAAAACTTAGAAAAACAAGCGCAAGAACTTAGTGTTCATCAACGAGCTCTCCAAGCTTATGCAAGTGTTGCTAACAATAACTAAACCAATTAACTTTTATGCAGTATTTCCATAAAGTGTTGATTTTAGAGTTTTACTTGAGTTCCGGCGAACCTCACTCCAGTTTAGAGCTATAATCGATGCCATCAAAATAAAGGCTCCAAAACACGTCCAAAGGGAGGGAATTTCAGCAAAGGCAATAACTCCAATAAGAGCTCCAGCAAACCATTTTGTAAAGCCATAAGGAATCAAATAGCTTACCTCAGCAGAGGTGTAGGCCTTATTTAAGAAAAGGTGAGCCCCAGTTGTAAGTCCTCCCATCATTAAAAGCCAGGGCCACTGCCATGCAAGCGGCATATGCCCATATAAAAGTGTTGGTATCAATAATAGAGGCGCCATAAAGAACAGGAGGTAGACTGCAATTAATTGTGGCGAATCGCCCGCAGTTAAACGACGTATCATAAGGGTAGCCCCAGAAAAACAGATAGCGGCTAAGATGGGTAGAAAGGCTACGAAGCTCAGCAGACCCGAAAAAGTTGGCTGAGAAATAATCGCGCCTCCAACAAAACCGATGAGGATAGCAAGCCCCCGTTCTTTGCTAATACTTTCTTTTAAAAACACGTGCGCGCCCACCACCGTAATTAAGGGCCCCAAAAACATTAACCCAACCGCTTGAGCCAACTGCATATGTGCAAGAGAGATATACCACAAGATAACGCCAATGGCTGAGAGTATAATCCGAAACGTTTGCAACCAAGGATACTGGGTTTTTATAGAGCTAGGGCCATGTTGCATAAGCCAGGGAAGAAGGAAAATGAGACCAAACAAGTTTTGAAAAAAGGCAATCTCAAAGGCAGGTAAAGGAACCTGGCCTGCAGCTTCAGCTGCATGAGAAAAGTAGCTTACAATGCCATTAATGCCGGAAAAACATAAAAAGGAGGAAACTTTCCAAAACGCACCTCGGAAATGAGGCGCCTCGTTCCAAAAGTGCACGCATGACGAAATCATGAGTTATATCACGCGGCGGCAGGAAGTAACGTAGCTTTCTTAACTTTCTTAACTTTCTTAGCTTTCATGTATCGCACCTCATGTTTACAAAGGCTCACAGTCGCTATGAGAATAAAGAAAGTTCCAACGCCTGTCCAAATCGTTGGCCATTCCTGGAAAAAGAACATGCCTATGAGGGCACCCGCAACTAAACGCGTAAAACTCATAGGAACTAAATAAGTAATATCAGCAACAACATAAGCGTGTTGTAAGAAGATATAGGCAGTTGCTAAAAGAGCACTCATAATAATAAGGCAAGGCCATTGCCAAGCAAGAGGCTCTACCCAGTTTGGAAGGGCCGCAACGCCTAAAATGGGAAGCGACAAAAGGAAAAGATAAAGACATACTGTTTGAGGGGTATCATTTTTGACTTGCTTTTTAGCCAAAATAGCAGAGGTTGCATAGCAAGCCGTTGCGCCTAAAGGAAAGAGAATGATTACACCCATATCCATCCAATCGATCTCATTTGAAACAAGTTCATGTGCCGCAATCATAAGCGCCCCTGCAAATGCGGTTCCAATAGCAAAGGCACGGGCCCACCCACATCGTTCTCCTAAGAACAAGCGCGCCCCTAAGACGGTAAAGATAGGTGCGCAATATTTAAAGGCGACCACCTGAACAATGGGCATTTTTGAAAGAGCCGTATACCATAGAATAATACCAAAAGAAGCGGCAAAAGCACGGTAAATATAAAGAGGGGGGTTAGTCACTTTAAAAGCGATTTTCCCCGTGGAAAGGATCCACGGCAAAATTAAGAATAAACCAAAGAAGGTTTCAATAAAAGCAAGCTCTGTTGCGGGAAGCGGCGTAAGGTTGGACTCCGCAGCACTTAGCGACAGGTACCGAACAAATCCATTAATCCCGGAAAAACACAGACACGAACAAACCTTGAAGAGAGCCCCCCTTATGGCATGATCCTCCCACTTCGCCCAAAACTTAGTATTTTCAACCGCAGGCAGAAAAGTAGTCACATCGGGCATAGGTATGATCTAGTCCTTATAAAAGAGCCTTACACTATCCATATAGCAATTCAGTTCCCCTTTTGCTAGTACTCTTTTGCTCAGAGTCGATTTTTTATGCATCTATTTGATTTTGTTTGATCTTTTATCTCCAATAGGTCCCTTTTCCGGCTTCTTTCGCTTTATAGAGTGCGGCATCAGCCCGCTTATACAATGTGGCATAGGTGGCGCCTGATTTTGGGTAAACGGCAATCCCAATGCTTATGGAGGCAGCAATGAATTGGGAATTAATTTTATAAGGTTTTCGGATCTTCTGGATCAATTTTTTACATATAATTTCAGCATCCTGTAGCTTATCAATTTGAGCTACAATGGCAAACTCATCGCCCCCAATTCGTGCGGCCAAATCTTCAGTACGAATTATGGACAGAAAACGTTTAGCCAAATGTTTTAAAAATTCATCTCCAATATTATGCCCAAACTGATCATTAATTTTTTTGAAATTATCCACATCAATATAAAGCAACGCCAAGAATTGTTTGTGGCGCCTTGCACTAGCAATATCCTTTTTAAGAATAATTTCAAAAAGCCGTCGATTGGGGAGACCGGTTAAATAATCATGGTATGCGACGTGTTTAAAATCTAAAAGAGCCTGTCTCAGCTTTTTGCTTGTTTCCTTGGCGATGTCTCTGGCTTTTTGGCGCTCTAGAACGTTTTCTAAATTACGAACAAAAGCCTGAAGAGACACTTCTGCCTTTTTATCAAATTGTTCAGGAGTTGTAAAAAAAAATTCTAAAAAGCCAATGGTTCTATTGTCACTTCTCAGCGGCACTAACAAAATACTTTGAATTCCCAACTTCTGACAAATATTCTTATAAAGAAACAAAAATTCATTTCCAAGATTCTGAATAAAAATAGCCTTTTTTATCGTCGATAAAGGTTCCGAAAGGTGATAGGTCTTCTTAAGATTTGCAAAAGCCATTTTTTTATAAAGAGGTTTATATTTTTTAGGCTCACTAAAGAACCAAATTTCTGATGGGCTAGGCTTATGCTCATTATCCTCCTTCAAGAGGTAAACATGCCCGATGGGCCATCCTTTGAGCTTACAAATTTTATTAAGGAAAAATTGAAGGGCGTCATCGAAATTATTGGTTTTTTGAGCCATTTTTATTAAGGCTAAAGAGAACTTTTGCTCTTCAATGTATTGCTCGAGTTCATTATATTTTTCTCTAAGCGCCTCATTCGCAAGGTATAGTTGTCGTGTCGTATCCTCCAATGATTTCTCAGTTTCAAGCCGTGCTTTCTTTTCTCGCAAATAACCGCACGTGTGAACTTCTAACTTCTCATTAGATTCTTCTTTCTTGACCAATCTTTGTCTCCACTCAACAACGGTCTGTTTCCGGCTTTCATTACTCTCTACAGAGCTTATAAAAAAACCTTTAAGAAAGAATTACTTTTGTTTTTCTTTTTTAACGACGAATCTCCATAATTTATCTTGACCTTGGCGAATTCCGATACGTGGAGTTGCCTCAAAGGGTGGGGAAAGGGGAGAGTCCTTAACGTAAAAAAACTCACTTTGTCCCAAATCAAGGCCATTATGTTCGCATGTTATTCCCAAATGTCGACAGAGTTTCCCAGGTCCATTCAAGTGTTCCTGGGAAGGCTCAAGTAACATTAACCCTCGAATTAAAACGGCTGCAGCTTTTCCCTCTTCTTCCGTGACAAAATTCAAGCAATGATACATCCCATAAATAAAATATACATAACTTACCCCTGCTGGGCCAAACATGACAGAGTTCCGTGGTGTTTTTCCACGCGCAGCATGACATGCTGGATCATCTTGTCCTATATAGGCTTCTGTTTCTGTAATCACGCCAGCATATTTACCATACACCATGATTTTTCCAAGGAGCTCCTTCGCCACAGAGAGGGTAGGACGATTAAAAAATTCCGAAGGAAGACGCCCGCACCTGAAAATCTTTTTTCTTTTCATCATAGGTGAGTTATACTATAGTTGCGGTGTTTTATTCAACATCGGTTAATTTGAAGGAGGTGTATCGGTTTATGCAAGTTATTGTCCGTGACAATAATGTTGATCAAGCGCTTCGTGTTCTCAAGAAAAAAATGCAACGAGAAGGTATTTTTCGGGAAATGAAGCTTCGCCGACATTACGAAAAACCTTCTGAACGTAAAGCCCGTGAGAAAGCTGAAGCTATCAGACGTGCTCGCAAACTCGCTCGTAAAAAAATGGAGCGAGAATGATCTCTCTTCTAACCATCCCCTCACTTGGGGGATGGTAACTTGTTCGTTCTAACTCTCTTTTCTTAACTTTATCTTGAAGCCTTATAAGATGGGGCGAATCGGCGGGAAAATGTGCATTGACAAACTCCAAAGCCTGTTTAAGAAAGGCATCTGCCTTGGATTGAAACTCACCCATTCCTTGCAAGAGCCCTCTTTTCTTGGCATCTAAAGACCTTTGATAATAAATGTCTGAAAGCCCTTCTAATACAAGATATTGATCCGGATGTTTGTGTTTCTGAAAAATGGCTAAAGACCGATTTACGGACGCTTCTGCTCGCAATAGATCATGCTCTACAGCATAGATCTGGCCTAACCACAACAACAAATTTCCTGTTTTAACATGATCTTTCCCATAGGTTTCTTCGATAGGGGCTAAGGCCTTTTGAAGAAACACTTTGGCCTTGGCATAATTCATTTGCTTTGCATGAAAAAAGGCAAAATGAGCAAAATGTTCCGCCATAAAGACATGATCTTCGGGAAAATGCTTTCGACAAATCTCAAGGCTTTCTTCTAATATTTGTTGAGCCTTCTCATAGTTCCCAACCCTTATATACATTTCTCCTAAACTACCACCAACCCACCCAGCTCCCACATAATCTTCAGCTTGTGCCTTATAGATTTCCACGCTTTGTTCAAAGAGACGAATAGCCTGGTCATACTCTCCAAGAGTTCCATAAACTCTTGCCAAATGGGCCAATGACCACGCAAGTCCAATATGATTTGGTGGGTGTTTTTTATAAATGCGCAACCCACGTTCTAGGAAAGACTTGGCTTGCTCAAAGTCGCCAAGAGAATGATAAACTGCCCCCAAGTATCCCGAAGCCCGTGCTGTGCCCACAGCATTCGGTGCATATTTTGTATAAATCTGTATACTTTGCTCAAAGAGCTTTTTCGCTTGCTCATAATCCCCGAGGGTACGATGCACATTACCTAAATAGACTAAAAAGCGCGCGATCTTCGTATGGTTCTCCCGACAACATCTTTTCAGGTTTAAGAGGCTTTCTGTCAGGAGTTCTTGGGCCTTTGTAGAATACCGCAAATAATAATAAATACATCCTAATTCTCCTTTTAGGGAATGAGCCGTTTTTTCATCTAGCAACTCACCGTGCAATAAAAGGTGTTCTGCATGACTATATAAGCTTTTCATCGTTGCAAAATCTTCCTTATCCACGGCCTCCTTCATAAAATTTTCCAAACTCCGAGCACAATACTGAACTTTATCTTTATGTTCCTTCAAATTTAATTCTTTTCTAAGGTAGGCTAAAATGATCGCTCGCGTACTTTGATGAATGGAAAAAATACCATTCTCGGCATGTGGACTCGAGGAGTCATTCGTTAATAGAGAATATTTCTTCAAGTGATAGATGAAATTATCAATGGCAATATTTCCTTTGAACCTTACTAAGAGCTGATGCTGAATGTGCTGAGAGTCAATTAGGCTGATAAAGAGCAGCAAATCTTGAAAGAGGGGATCCGTATCAATGAGCTCTTTTAAGGAAAGTGTAATGATACCATAGCGTGTTTTAGTATAGTCCCCCGCCTCTTGGAGTATTTTTTCCTGTACCTTTGAAAAATCAGTACTGTATTTAAGCATATTTTCCAGGTAATTCTTATAGGACACATTTGTGGCTTTTATATAATAGGCTGCTACAGACACATCTAATGGAAAGGGGGGAATCTGTTCTAAAAACTTTTTTGCAAGCTCCTGTTCGCCCTTTGTAAAAGAAAGATGCCCCCCATTGTTCATAATCTTTGTAAAGAGAGCTAATTGTTGACCAGCGTTAAGCTCTCCCACGACAATTTGGCTGTCAACGTAGGCGTTGTTTCCGAAGGTTCGATCGCGAGTTGTAAGGATAACTCTTCCCTCTCCCCATATTTCTGGATCTTTAGGAAAATGATTTTGAACATGAGTAAATTGCTGGACATTATCAAAAATTAAAAACCATCCATTTTGAAGCCTCAGGCGCTCTTTTACGAATTGAAGGATCTTGGCTTCTCGTTCAAGAGGCGCTTTTACTTTAAATAAACCCCGCAGAATTTTTTGATCCTCATCCGATTTACCTAGAGCTTCTGCAAGGCTTTCAAAAGAGGTTTGAAGGCTTTCCTTGCCTTCCGCATTAATTTCCCATAACACAGGCACCTTTTGAGAATAGGCATATTGGCGCGCAAGAGTTGTTTTGCCCGCCCCACCAATCCCAACAAGCGCGACGGATTGAATCCCCCTCTTTTGGAGATTAAATCGCTTCTTAATTTGATCCAAAAGCTCAGGACGATTTAAAAGGACAGCATCTGTGGGAACATCTATGTCGGAACGTGTGTTTTTTTCCTGGCTATTTGAATAAGCCGCTTTTTGATCGGAGGCTGAGTTCTTGCCCTTTAGGGCATAATTGAGAACTGCCGCCCCTCCCAAAAAAAGAAGAACGACAAAACCAATATACAAATGCCTCCAGTTCTTTTGAAAGTTGCTCAGGGGCTCTCTTTTCTGCAATTCTGTCTTCTCATAGCCTCCCGATAAGGTCTGATGAGACTCCACCCCTTCAGAGTGTTTAAGAAACTCCTCAATAAGTTGCTTGAAATCAGCTTGAGGAAAAATTCGCTTCAAAAGGTCAAATACAAAAAGGTAGTATTCCTTCTGAACTGCTAGCTCAAGTGAACTGGTTGAGCCAACTCTATATTGAAGCTCAAGGAGTGTGTTTTCTCCTTTAGGAATAAAATAAAAGCGCTCTTTTCCTAGGCCTTCATGGGTTTGAGGCGCCCTTAGAAGTATGCCGCACTTCACCTTACAAAATGTTTCTATTGACTCGAGAGTGGTGATCTTTTCACGTGAAACTTTAACGCCAGCATAACTTAATGAGCTCTCCAAGCAGAGAATCGTATATACATCACATGTATGGCCAGCATCTGTTAAAATTACACAGCTCGTTTTTTCGCCTTCTGTTAATTTTGTAATTTTTTTGAGAGTCGCTTCAAATGCGGCTTGGATTAAGGCTATTGCATAGTATTTTCTCAAAATAGAGAGTTTATCTGACTTTTCTATAAAATCGATAATCCCCTCTCGCGAATTGCATCCCAATTTAACCATAATGTTGTGAACATGGTTTTCAACGGTTTTTGGTGATATGGAAAAAAAGCCTGCAATTTTTTTTGCTGCTCGCCCACACACAAAAAATGCAATGACATCAATTTCACGACGTGTGAATTTTATAGCATTAATTTGTTGTAAATGTGTTGAATATACCTCATCGAGAAGGCCGGGTTTCTTGTTTCCCATAACAAGGATTTTGCTCCTTCTTTCCAAATGTCCAGCGACTTCTATTAAAAGACCCTACCTCAGAATCACTTGAAACTCTATGCAAATTTAGAGACTTTTTCAAAGAATGACACTCAGGGAATTTCCCTTGGGTAGGGAACAATATCATGCCGTTAATATGATATTTTTATGGAAGATGTAGGAAATTCCCCTATTCCTGTAACCCAGGGGATTTTTCCGGATATTTCATCGGCATTTTTTGTCGCAATATCCTGCCAGTGTTCATGTTTTAAGTGGTGACCCAATGATGGTATTTTGTGATTGTATCAAATGATGTTCCTGAGCTCCCTCCTTCAATCCAGGAGCTCAGGATCGTTTCCCTACATCACAACTTCGCTTGTTTCAAAATCTCCTGAGGAATAGAGATTTTAAGGTATTGCGCCGTTTTAGAGTTAATATAAACATTCAAAGCTTGAGCCGTTGCAACAGAGATATCTCCAGGGTTTGCGCCTTTTAAAACTTGCTCAACCATTTTTCCAGCCGTATAGCCCGTATCAAAATGACTATATCCATAAGAAGCCAAAGCCCCTTGAGCAACTGAATCTCTATCACTTGAAAACACAGGAATCTTATACTGATTTGCAATCTTTAAAATCGACTCCATAGCTGACAAAGCAGTGTTATCCAGCGGGACGAAGAGAGCATCCACTTCTTTTCCCATAAGGTTCTTTACAGCCCCTGGAACATCTGCAGTTTTAAAGGCCGTCACTTCAATCAGAGTAATGTTTAAGTCTTTAACAGCTTCTCTTGCCTGCACCAGGGGGGTTAGTGAACTGCTATCCCCAGGATTGTAAATCACCCCCAATGTTTTCATTTGGGGAAGGATTTTTTTGAATAGCTTTAATTGCTCCTTAACAGGTGCAGCATCAGTCACACCTGTGATATAGCCTCCTGGGTGCTTTAAGGAGCTCACAATCCCCGAAGCAAGGGGATCCGTTACGGCTGCAAAAACAATGGGAATCCCATAGAGTTCATCGGCCTTGGCCATTGTTTGTGTTGAGGTTGTAGAAATAGGCACAAGGACAGCGGGCGAGAGGCCTACAAATTTTTGAGCGATTTGGGCGGCTGTCACTGAACTCCCTTGGGCGCTTTCATAGAGAATTGTGTAATTTGGACCATCCTCAATCCCCTTGTCCTTTAAAGCCTTGAGCACGCCTTCACGCACAGCATTGGCCGCAGGATGATCTTCGATCTGAGTTATGGCTATGATTGGAGGGGGGGAATTTGAGGCAAAAAGCAATGATGAGAAAAAGGTTGTGACGAAAATAAAACTTACGATTTTGAAGGGTGTTTTGATATCCATTTTTTGTAATCCTTATATATAAAGTGCGAAAAATATTGTAGATACAAATCAAAGCTCGTAAGTCGAAGTCGTAATAATGTAATCATAGCAAATCTCCTTTTATAAAAAGTTAATCCCTCTTTCTGAGGGGTCATTAAACTAAACACGGAAATTTTAGAAGGTCAAGAGAGGCTTTGTTCCTTGTCGCGGGTTCACATACGTATCAAGCTTGCTTGTCTATTAAGAAGTCACGAAAGTTTTGAATTTGGATGTTTTGATTATAAAAGTCATTTTTACCCTGATAAATAAGGTACCCGGCATCTTCTTCCCTAATAAAATCTCGCAACCCTTGAACCATCGAAGGCTTAAACGTACTTCCCTTCTTTATTTCTATAAATTCTTTATGCGTTCCTTTATCCACAATAAGATCAACCTCAACGCCATGGCTGGTTCGTAAGAAATAAAAGGCTGTTTTTCTTTTAAGATGTATAGATTTTTTGATAATTTCAGCGATGATATAATTCTCAAAAAGAGCCCCTCCCATGGGACCTTGCTCATAATGGCGCGCAGTTTCTAAGCCAACTAAGTAAGAGACAATTCCCGTATCATAAAAATAAACTTTTGGGTTTTTGACGATTCTCTTTCCAAAATTTTCATAAAAAGGAGGAAGAAGAAAAATGATATAAGAAGCCTCAAGAACAGAGAGCCATCTCTTAATCGTGGGAACTGAAACGCCTATGTCTTTTGCAAAAGTCGATAGATTCATAAGATGCGATGTATTCATGGCCAGAAGTCGCATAAATCTTTGAAAATCTCTCAAATCTCCAATGCGGCTTATTTCTCTTACATCTCTATTAATATAGGTCTCTATATAGGCCCCATACCATTCATCCCGATGTTTGTATATGTGGGTGACGATTTCAGGATAGCTTCCTTTCCATTGAGCCTCCATCCTTAAATTTTCTGGAATTTCTTGAAATTCCAGAGGGAGAAGCGTGAGGAGTCCTATTCTTCCCGCCAAAGTTTCAGACGCCCCTTTAATAACTTGAAATTCATTTGAACCGGTTAAAATAAATTGCCCTTTTTGCTCTCTATTTCTATCAACAATAACTTTGATCATATTAAATATTTCAGGGGCTTTTTGAACCTCATCAAAAATAACTTTATTTTGATAACGTCGTATAAATCCTTCTGGATCTTCCTTCAAAAGCATCGCGTTTCTATAATCATCAAAGGTGATGTATTCATAGTCTTTCAGTTTCGTTAAAAGCAACGTGGATTTTCCTGATTGGCGAGGCCCCGTAAGGCCTACAACAGGGAAAAGGGTCAGATAATCAAATAACTTTGTTTCTATATTTCGTGCAATGTAAGACATAAGTTTGTGCAAATTTGATCTTTAATGTTAAATATACACAAACTTTAAAAAGAATCAAGAGGCCAAGAGAAAGAAAGGCTTTGTTCCTTCATGGTCAAAATTGCCCTCTAAGAACCTAAAGATTGCACAATCAAAGGCGCCAAATCAATAACATTTGAGGGATGGGGAATGGAATTGCAGCTTACAATCTTCAAAACGCCTGCCTGTTGCAGCTTTTCATAGGAGTCCCCTGCAAAGATGGGATGAATAACCACACAGACTGGTTTGTTTAAACCCAGGGTTTTGCCTTGGTTAATTGCTTGAAGCATGGTTTCGCCTGACGAAATGATATCATCCACAAAAACCGGCGTTTTCTCATTGCCGTCTTTAAAGGTGGGCCAGGTAATATTGACATGGCCCTTGGAGTTACGTTCTTTCTTTAAAACAAGAAGGGGCAACTCCCCTGCGATTCCTTGAACCCATTGACGACTTTCCTCATCAGGTCCAATAAGAATTGGATCCTTAACATTTGCATGAATCCATGCTGAAATCAAAGGCGCCGCTTGCACCACTGTCGTTGGAATCTTATAAATTTCGCTCAAACTTTCGGTGCGATGAAGATGAGGATCCACAGTCAATAATGAATCGAAATGATTTGAAAGAAGCTGAGCAAAGATCTTTGAGGTCAACGCTTCTCCCTTTTGAAAAACTTTATCCTGCCGCATGTAGGCAAGGTAAGGTGCGATGAGCTTGATGTGTTTTGCCCCAAGGCTTCGCAGGGTATCAGCAAGGAAGATAAGATCTAAAACCCATCCGTTTGGCCGAAACAAGGTTGCATTAATGAGCACGTCCCTTCCCTTAGCATTACTTTCAATGCGAAGATAGCTTTCACCATCGGGGAAAGGGCGAAGGGTAAAGCATCCCTCTTCTGCTTTCAGCCTTTCTTTTATGTGCTGCCCCAGAGACGAACGCTTTGGGAATTCAAAGAGAATGGGGCGCATTAAGGCTTTTCTCCTATCAAAATCACATCACGATGAAGGTGAAAGTAATGTAAGGCATAGTCTAATTCGCCAGGAGAGTCAGCATAAATTGTAAAGAGGGGATCCCCCTTCTCAACGTCCGTATTTAAGAAAACGTCTAGATCCACCCCAGCCTGAGGTGAATCAGGTGCACCTGCAAGCTTGGCAATGCGCGCCAACCGCCGATTGTCTATATCCAACACTCTTCCCGCGATAGGCGCAAAAATTTTGTGTGTAAAGGCTCCCAAAGTGGGCTCTTGGAATCCCCCTTGGGCAAGACAAATAGCTTCAAATTTCTTAAAGGCATGCCCGTCATCCAAGATCCGCCGTGCATGGTCATGCCCTTTACCCTGGGGCACACACTCACAAAGCTCCAAGAGTTTTCCTGCCAGGAAGAGAGAGCGCTGTCGCAAATCTTGAGGAGCATTTTTCTTACACTTTAAAACGGAAAGAACATCCCGTGCTTCAAGAGCAGGGCCAATACCGCGTCCAATAGGCTGAGTTCCATCCGTTTCAACAACTTCAACGGCCAAGCCTATTTCCTTGGCCACATCAACAAAAAGAGCTTTGAGCACATGTGCTTCTTCCGCCGAACGAATTTTTGCAGTTGGACCCACGGGAATATCAATTATGACGTGGGTGGATCCCGCTGCCATTTTCTTTGAGAGAACAGAGGCAATAAGTTGGCTATGGCTATCCAAATCCAACGCTCTTTCTATCTGAACCAACAAATCATCAACAGGACTTAAATCAACTGAGCCTCCTAAAACAATACAGCCCCCCTCTTGATCCACAACCTTCCGCATCTGTTCTAAGGTCAAAGTTACGGGGGCAAAAACTTCCATGGTATCTGCCGTTCCTGCCGGCGAGGTAATCGCGCGAGAGGAGGTTTTAGGAATGGTGAGGCCACATGCTGCAACAATAGGAACAAGAATCATCGTAGTACGATTCCCGGGCAGCCCGCCTACACAATGCTTGTCAACAATAGGAAAACCGGACCATTTTAAAACCCGCCCTGAAGCGGTCATGGCTTTTGTTAAAGAAGTTGTTTCTTTTTGGTTTAAATCAGCAGAAGCAGCAACAAAGGCAGACAATTGAATATCAGAATATTTTCCTTGAACCATATCTTGAATAATAGCAGTAAATTGTGCGTCGCTGAGAACCTTCCGATGAAGCTTTGCCCGAACATAGGCAAATGAATCGAGGGCTTCCGCTAAGGTCACAATCAACTTTTGTCCGTCCTTCACCTTTAGCCTTTCCCAAGCGCGGGATGAAAGACCGATTTCTCCAGGCTTGATCCAGGCTGAGGAGGCTACATAAAGAGTCGCGATAATAGGCTCTCCCCCATTTTCAATCTGAATGCGCGCTTCTGAACGAAACCCCGCAGATTTACAAAGGCTACAGTTCCCACTGACCACAGCAACGAAATGATTCCGCGTATCAATCCCCAACTTTCGTGCTTTTAAGGTTAAGGAGGTTACAGAAACAAGAGGAGCTGGAAGGGGTTTTTTCCTTGTCATTATTTTAAATCTACCCGTTGAAGATAGTCAGGTATCGTGCACTTCCATCCAAAAGTTTTAATTATTTTTTGGCACAAGGCTTGCGCTTGCCTGGGCTCACCATGGGTTAAGAATATTTGTTTCGGAGGTGTTTTAAAGTTCTTCAGCCACACGAGAATTTCAGAATAATCCGCATGTGCCGATAGGGAATCTTGTGAAACAACTTCAGCACGCACAGGATACATTTCTCCATGCATTTTGATCTGCTCAACCCCATGAATCATAGCCTCACCTCGCGTTCCTGCTGCCTGATAACCCACAAAAAGCACTGTGTTTTTAGGTTCAGAAACAAATGCTTTCAAATGATGGAGAACGCGTCCTCCTGTTGCCATACCACTGGCAGTGACAATAATTTTTGGAAATTGTTTTTGATCCAATGCTTTTGATTCATCCCGCGTGTTAACAATCTTAGCCACCCGACATATCAAGGAACATTCTTTTAGAGACAAACGATGCTCCGGAGCAAAATGACAATATAAATTTGTTGCGTCCCGGGCCATGGGGCTATCCAAATAAACAGGGAGATCGGGAATCTTCTTTTCTTGCTTAAGTTGATGGATAATATACAAAATGGATTGAGCCCTTCCGACAGCAAACGCGGGAATAATAGTGACCCCTCCCCTTCCTGCCGTTCGGTTGATCGCGGCTTCAATTTCCTCTTTTGCGCTCGGAGAGTTATGAAGGCGATCTCCATAAGTGGATTCTAAAACAAGATAATCTGTCTTCTCGATAGCACGGGGTGGCTTCATGATAAGATCATTGGACCTTCCTAAATCTCCTGTAAAAAGAAGAGTTCTGGTTTTGTCTCTCACCTGAATCATTGAGGCTCCCAAAATATGGCCCGCCGGAAAGAGCTCAAAGGTTAATTCTTTACCCAATTCATGGGGAGCATCGAAATCTAAGGGATGGAAATATTTTAAGGATTCCTCCGCTTCCTGAAGGGTGTAAAGGGGAAGAGCAGGCTTATGTTTTGAAAACCCGTGACGATTCGCAAAGTTTGCATCTTCCTCTTGCAAATAACCGCTGTCGGGGAGAAGAATCTTGCAAAGCTCTAAGGTGCCATGGCTGCAATAGACCTTCCCTCGAAAGCCATTTTTGACGAGAAGCGGAATCGTCCCACTGTGATCAATATGGGCGTGAGTTAGGAGAACACTTTTAATTTCTGAAGCCTTAAAAGGAAGCGGCGTCCAATTGCGCAAGCGAAGCTCCTTCAATCCCTGAAAAAGGCCGCAGTCGATAAGGACTTTTTGCCCCTCTGCCGTGAGCAAATACTTGGACCCCGTTACGGTCCCCGTTGCACCGATGAACTGAAGATTCATCTCTCCTCCCTCTTTTTTTCTGAAATCTAAGGCCGGTCAAGCATTTGGTCAAGCTTATAAAAAGGAACTAATGTTACACAGGTTTTTTGTCAATCCTATCTGTTGTCATTGGCATCTGTCACCTTTGGACAAAAACAACGCTAGACGGGAAGGAATAATAAAATTCGTCAAAAAGATGTCAAATTGACTTTTAGAATTTCAATTTGACATGCCAAAAGTATGAAAGAGAGGATCCAGCCTTTAGAATGGCTGGACCTCTGCTTATACAGCACAATGAGCTTTTTTATGGGTTAGCTGCAGTTGAAGTTTTTGGGCACTGGAGGTAAGACGTTTGCTGTGCCAAACTACATGCAGCAATGCATTTATTTCTCCTCTCTTTTAAATCGAATTTGTTGCCACACCCCTCTTGACACTTATCAAAAACTTTCCCCACTGCGTAAGGGCAATCTGGGCAGTACTTGTTCAGGATTGCATCTTCATATGCGTCTTGACATGCGTGGATGGTGCAATTCTTTCGAGCGTTTTCCTCATCTGGCTTTGGGAAGGCTTGTTCGCACCCGCCTTTCCCATCGACACCTTGGATGCAAGCTGTTTGACCGGCTAGCAATGCGGCGACACATGGATCATCTGCTGCTTGGCTCGAATTGCCCCCCAGTGCAACTAATGCCATGCTTGTGCTTGTAAGTATAAGTAATTTCTTAATCATCTTTTGATCCTCCTTTTTAGATCTTTTCCTAAAAAACTTTCCTATAACAAGGGAAAGGATAAACACAAAACCTTAAATTTTTATTAAGCTCTTAATTTTAGAGAATCTGTCTTCATAAATCGATAATTTTATAATCCTACGGTTAAACCACGGAACATCAAGAGAATTATAAGGCTCTCTCAGCATTGACGTCCCGCGACTTGATCGCGGGACCCAGATAGTGCTTCAGCTGGACCCCGGGTCAAATCCGCGGGGCATCAAGTTTTCCCTTATGGTAAAATAGAGTATGTTCTAGGAAAGAGCTTTAAACTCTTTTAAGTCGAAGAGAATTAAGCACGACCATAATGCTGCTCGCGGCCATGGCGGCCCCTGCAATTTCAGGACTCAATTTGCCAAAGGCTGCAAACCCTATCCCTACAATGTTAAAAATAAAGGCCCAGAAAAGATTTTCCTGAATAATACGAAAGGTATGTTTTGAAAGGATAAATGCTTCAGGAATCAGCTCAAGAGCAGGGCGCATGAGGGTAATGGGTGCCGCATCCATGGCGACATCCGTTCCAGAACCCATGGCAAAACCCACAGTTGCTGCCGCTAAGGCTGGCCCATCATTGACCCCATCCCCTACCATGGCCACCAAGTTGTGGTGTTCTTCCTGAGCCTTAATATAGTTAATTTTATCCTTGGGTTGGAGTTGGGCCTGGACTTCTTCAATGCCAACCCGCTTTCCTATCATATGCGCCACATCCTTTTTATCTCCTGTCAACATCACCGTTTTAAGGCCCATGGATTTCAGTGTTTTCAGCGCCTCGCGCGCATGAGGCCGTGGCATATCCGAAAGGTAAAACACGCCCAGCAGGGACTTACTCTCTTCAGCCAAGCAAACGGCAGTTTGGTCTGATTGGCGCAAGGGGGGAAGATCAATCCCCAATTCCTCCATCATTTTCTCAGATCCAAGGGCATAAGCTTTCCCTTGAATCTTTCCTTGAATTCCCTTCCCCGGAAACGATTTAAAGTCTTCCACCGGAAGAAAAGCTGGGGTTTTGACTGCCCTTAAAAAACCCTGGGAGAGAGGATGTTCGCTGCCTTTTTGGAGAGAGGCGGCAAGCCGAAGAATCTCATCTTCAGTGTGACCACTAAGGGGCTTAATAAAGGTGAGAGAAAACTCGCCCTTTGTCAGAGTTCCTGTTTTATCAAACACAACATGATCTACCAGTCTTAAAGCTTCGAGGCTTTCTAAATCCTTAATTAAAATTCCTTTCTGTGCTGCAGCTCCCATGGACACAATAATGGCAGTAGGCGTCGCAAGGCCTAGAGCACAAGGGCAAGCAACCACAAGGACAGACACAGCATAAATCAAAGCAACTTGAAGGGGATAGCCGAGTATAAGCCATGTCCCAAAAACCATAAGACTGATGACAAGAACAAAAGGTACAAAAAATCCTGCTACCTTGTCGACAAACCGCTGAATCGGTGGACGTGAGGACTGAGCCTTCTCTACCATGCGAATCATACGCGCTAGAGTTGATTGGTTCCCAACCGATGTCGCTTCGAGATATAAATTACCCGAGGTATTCGTGGTTCCCCCAATAACCTTATCTCCTGGCTGTTTTAAAACAGGAACGCTTTCCCCTGTTATCATAGATTCATCCACCTCACTCTTGCCGTCAACAATGAGGCCATCCACAGGAACACGCTGCCAGGCTCTGATTAAAACCTTGTCTCCTTTTTTGATGTCTTGGGTCAACACTTCTACATAAACACCCTCACGCTCAACAAATGCCGTGGGAGGGGTCAGTTTCATCAAAGACCTCACAGCAGCATTCGCCGAAAGCTTCGCCCGGTCTTCAAGCAATCGCCCAAGAAGCACAAGGGTAATCACAATAGCAGAGGCCTCAAAATATAAATCTCCTGCCTTTAAGAAAACAGCCACAACGCTATACCCATAGGCAGCCGACGTTCCTATAACAACTAACAAGTCCATCCCAGCTCCAAAGTGTTTTAATGCTTGCCACGAAGATTGATAAAAGCGCCGTCCCGCCCATAACTGAACGACACTTCCACACAGAAGCTGAAGATAGGGGGAAACGGACAAGCCAATCATATTAGCTAAAAGGGGAAGGGTAAAAAGGGCTGCAATAATAAAATCTGCATAGCTTAGTGAGGTATGCTCGTGATGATGACCTTCCTCCCCGAGACCTTGGTGGGATAGTTCTCCTTCATAGCCTTCTCTTTTAATCGCCTCTAAAATCTTGTGTGGAAGCTGTGAATCTGTAGAATTTGTGTTAACGTCAGCCTTTTCACTTACAAAATTAATATGAGCGCTTTTTACGCCCGAAACGCCTGCGATGGCCTTTTCGAGACGCGTTGCACATGTCACGCACCGCATGCCTTTGATTTTGATTTGAAGAACCGGTTTCATTTAAAATCTCCCTCTATTTAAGTTTAGAGGGGGAGTATGAAAAAAGGGTTAATGAGGCTTTGTTCTAGCCTGGAGGATCTTCATCAAAAACGTTTTCTTCCTCAATCTTGAGCGTTTCCTGTTCTTCAGGCGGCACGGCGTTTGTGGTTCGTGTGGGCTGAGCTTTGGTTGTGTTTTGTTGTTCCTCAACTTTTTTTGGCCCACAACCGGCCAAAAGCGTCATGGCGCATCCTAAAACGATCATAGAATTTAGTGAAAATTTCATTGTTCCCTTTCCTTTCTCTTAATCAAATGGTGAGCTCCCTCCCGTTCCCGTAGACCATTCATCAATAACAGGGTTCACAGTATTGGCTGTCTTTAAATTCTTAAAATTTTGAATCTCCTCCTGCTCTGCATGAGAAGAGGCTTGCTGCGACTCAACCGCATGTAAGTCCGGCAATGAAAACAAAAATATAAATGAAAACAAATAAATTAATCTTCTCATAGTAACCTCCCTCGTGTCTTACTTTTATTATATACTATCTTAAAAAAGTTAATAAATTATTTTTTTATGGTCTATCAAGGGATTAACATAAAAAGCATTTTTGGAAGATGGTAGCGGAGGAGGGACTCGAACCCCCGACACGCGGATTATGATTCCGTTGCTCTAACCAGCTGAGCTACTCCGCCGCAATGATGATGGATGGTGCCCAGAGGCGGAATTGAACCACCGACACGAGGATTTTCAGTCCTCTGCTCTACCGACTGAGCTATCTGGGCCCATCGCTTAGGTCTATAAATAAAAAAGGGATTTTTGTCCAGCCCTGTTGGCTTAGAATTTTCTAGAGAGCTCGATAAAAACTGGCCAGCGTTTATTTCTTTTTACTTTTATCTTTTTCTGAAGTCTCCCTATCAAAAAAGGGGCGTTTTCGCATGAGCTGCCGTACCTTACGCTCCTCCCACTCTTGACTAAAGAGAAAGGAATTATGGAAGATAAGCGGAAGAACTCCCATACGTGAGGCCCGATAAATTAAAATAATTCCCCAAATTACTATGACATACTTTGGCCAAAAGGTACCCGTTTGATCAAATACAAACCAAATCAACACGATAATAAAGTTAACGAGTGCATACGCGACAAGATCCATATAAAATTGCCTAAGAATTTTGACGCGTTTCCTGATTTCTTCTTCACGTAACATAATGAGCCCCCTCATGAATATACAAGGCCTATATTACAACAATACATTAAATTAATTTAAAAATCATTAAGATCTAAAAACATGAGCCACTAAAGTCTCTAAAACGTCGGGGAGTCCTTGGCGCGTTAAGGAGGAAAGAGCCAGAATTTCTTTTCTTGTCTCTTTTTTGAACTGTAGCTGCTTTTCCCTAACAATTTCAGGCACCAAAGCATCACATTTACTCAAAACAATAACCTCAGGCTTGTGAGCAATGTCCTGGCCATAGAGCTCCAGCTCTTTACGTATGGTTTGATAGGCCGCCACCACATCCTCTATGGTTCCGTCAATGAGGTGTAAAATCACTTTACAGCGCTCTACATGGCCCAAAAAGCGCGTGCCTAGACCAACACCCTCATGGGCCCCTTCAATGAGCCCAGGAACGTCTGCCACGACAAATTCGCGATCATGCAAATAAACAACACCCAAATTCGGAACAAGCGTTGTAAAGGGATAATCTGCGATCTTTGGTTTAGCGCGCGAGATTACCGATAAAAAGGTTGATTTCCCTGCATTGGGCAAGCCCACAAGCCCCACATCTGCAATAAGCTTGAGCCTTAGCCATACCCACATTTCTTCGCCAGGCCAGCCTGGCGTTGATTGCCGGGGAGCCCGGTTTGTTGAGGACTTATAATGTTCATTCCCAAAGCCACCGTCGCCCCCTTTTAATAAGGTCACACTTTGTCCCTCCTCAAGCAGATCAGCGAGAAGAGTTTCCTTATCTTCGCCAAGAATCTGCGTGCCGAGAGGAACCTTAATGTGCAGAGTTTTTCCTTGAGCTCCCGTGCGCAAGCTCCCCATTCCATGCTCTCCCTTTTCGGCTTTGAAATGTTGGTGATAACGGAAATCAATAAGGGTATTCAGATTTGAGACGGCCTCAAAAACAATATCTCCTCCCCTGCCCCCATTTCCTCCATCGGGGCCTCCAAATTCGATGAATTTTTCGCGACGAAAACTAACACAGCCAGCACCGCCGTCGCCGCTTTTAATAAATATTTTTGCTTCATCAAGGAACTTCATATTAGATTATTTGATATTAACGATTAGGTATTAGAAACTTCTAATGCCCAACCTCTAATTACTAATTATTACTTTCAACTGAAACGAAAGTTTTACCATTTGCCCTATGTGAGAACTTCACCTTTCCTTCTGCCAGGGCAAAAAGAGTATGATCTCGACCCATCCCCACAAGTTTTCCTGGGAAATATTTAGTGCCACGTTGACGAATGATAATGTTGCCAGGAAGTACTGCCTCGCTACCAAATTTCTTCACTCCCAGGCGACGCCCTTCCGAATCACGACCGTTACGAGAACTTCCTCCGGCTTTCTTTTGTGCCATCTCTCAAGTCTCCTTACTTCTTAGACGATTTTGGTGAAGGTTTCTTGGCCTTCGTTGCCGTTTTCTTTGGTGCAGCTTTCACTACAGGAACTTCTTTGGCTTTCGCTTCTGGCTTTGTTTTAGCCTTAGGTGCCGCAGCCTTTGCTGGAGATTGACCCTCCGCCAAAACATCTGTAATGCGCACAACGGTGAGATACTGACGATGTCCGTTTTTGCGCCGATAGTTATGGCGGCGCTTTTTCTTAAAGATCAGGACCTTATCATCACGAATTTGATCTAGAATCGTTCCGCAAACCCTTGCCTTCGGAACAAGCGGTGTTCCAACTTTAACAGAGCTTTCCTCACCCATCATGAGGACTTCAGAAAATTCCACAGCGTCGCCAGAAGCACCGACCAGCTTCTCGACTCTAATAATGTCATTTGCGGTAACTTTCAATTGCTTCCCGCCGGTTCTAATGACTGCAAACATGCGATTCTCTCACTTATTTAAACAAGCCAACACTGGCAATGGTCTGGAAACACTGTCCAGACACGCTCTTTCACTACCCTGTCCCTTAAAAACTGTCAAGGAGTTTTGTATTTAAAAAAACAGGTTCAATAAATGTACACTGAGATCGTTAGGTTCTCAATTTTAGATGTTTTTTGAGGCACAATTTCAAAAAATATTTTTTCGTTTTTTCTTGTATTATTAAATGATAATTCTTACATACATTGCTGAAGTAAAATATTAATGAGATGCAAAATGAAAAAACTATTGATGTTAATGACAGTTTTGTTGGCAGGCAGCTCCTGTTTTGCAATGGAGCCAGAGCAGGATGAGAAAGTTTCCAGCTCAACAAGTATCCAAAAAATTCAAAAATTTCATGAGACACGATCTGAGCGCCTTCAAACCGACATTAAAGACGCCTTTGATAAAATTTCATCTCGTAAAGAAGCAAAGGAAACATTTCATTTTTACGGATCTGACTATTATGGTTTTCTAGGAATTGACGACAATGCGTTTTTCGATAGAATTTTGAAAGAATCCCCGACTGAACAGGAAAATTTTTACGTTCTGGATGTAGGAGCAGGAGATTTTTCATGGGGGAAGGCCTTGGTGAGGTATATTAACAAAGAGAATTTGTCCCCTAAAATCAAAGTACACATTGTTAGTGTAACTGGCGAGAAGTATAAAGGTGTTGATATTCAAGAGATAGGAAGCTGTAAACAATATAACATTGGCGCTTTTAACATAGAAAACATTGAAGACATTTTTTCAAAATCTAAGGAAATAGGTTTAAAGGACGTCAAATTTGATTGGATTGTCTCTCGCTATACTTTTATTCATCTTGTTGATCCGGCGGGTACTTTTTCCCAGTGCTATGATTTATTGAAGCCAGGTGGATTCATCTCAATGGATGGATTCCCCATTAATTACCATAACCACCCTAAGATAACCGGGAGAAACTCCATAGTAGAATTTTTACAAGATGTGGGAGAACCTTATCTCATAAGAGACTACGGAAGTGATCGCGGATTTTATCAATTTCTTCTTAAAAAAACGTCTGAAAATCCAAGTATTCCCATGCAGTATGCAGATAGTGTCGGTTGGACTGAAATAGCCAATACTGCTCCGCATGCAGTTGCATCATTTACAAAATTAACACTCCCTCTCAATTGGGATACTATCCATTCCCCTGATGAGTATGTATCAGATTATACCCCTCGTTTTTATGGTGATCAGAAGCTCTTTGATTGGCTTCTTAAAGAGGATATGCGCTACTTTAAGGGGGGAAGGCCTTGGAAGTATAAGAAGTGGGCGTCGTAAATTGTAAGATCCTCAACGTCCCGCTACTTGATCGCGGGACCCACAGGCACTACTTCATCTGAATCCCGCAGTAAATCCACGGGGCTGCCTTCGTAGCTCATCATGAAAGAAATACTAATTCGTACGTTGTTTTGAAGGTGAAGATGGATTTATGTACTCACATTTTGTACCGAGGTTCTGCAAAACACCATCACAGTTCTGGAATTGGTCATAACTAATAAAATGAACTTCCCATTCAATTGTTGTATCTTTTGGAGTACCAAGGTGATCATCGCAGGTCGTTTCTAATTTACATTTGTGTGTTGCCTGATCAAAAGTAATTTTATTACCACTGCATGTACTCTGCCATGTTCCGGGTGGAAGGGTGCATGGCCAGTCTACATCATTTTGAGCCTCAACTTGTCCATTGAAATTAAAGAATAAAAGTGCTGTAAAAGCGGTTACTATAGTTGTCTTTTTCATTTTCCTCTCCTATTAATTAAATTTGCTGATCTAAAATCAACATGTTTGAAGGATAGAAAAAACTCCTTAATTTTGTGTTAAAGAAGACAGCGGAAAATAATATTTGTAATTTTTTTCGAATTTGCTTACCTGATGGGATGATTTCTAAATTTGTGCTTAAGGATAAAGGCCTATGTCCCTGTCCCCTCATGTTATGATTATGTGGCTTCAACAGTTTTCATCAGAAGGCTTAACCCTTGCATTGCTTCTTGGGTGTGGCCTTTTTATCCTTGCTATGATGCGTTTTTTTGGAAGTGTGGGGCTCGTGGTTTACAGTTCAGTTGCCGTTATTGTTGCGAATCTTCAAGTTCAAAAGGCGGCTTACTTCGACTTTTTTGATGAGCCTATTGCTCTTGGAACTGTTGTATTTGCCTCTGTTTTTTTTGTGAGTGGTATCCTGACCGAATACTATGGCAAGGCCCAAGCCCAAAAAGCCGTCTGGCTCAGCTTTTCCGCAATGATTTTGATAACGATTTTCATGTTTTTAACAATAGGCTTTAAGCCCGCCTTGGGCTACCAGAGCGCCCATAATGCTATGTGCACCTTGTTCCTCCCTGCCCCTGCCCTTTTGATCTCAAGCTTGATCGCTTATGTGATCGGCCAGTTCAATGATATCTGGATTTTCGCCTTTCTTTCAAAACTAACCTCGACAAGGCTTCTATGGTTACGGACATTCCTTTCCACTCTCATTGCGTCTTTCTTGGATAATGCACTTTTCAGTGTTCTCGCTTGGAGTGTGTTGGCCTCCTCTCCTTTGCCCTGGAAAACCGTTCTCTTTACTTATATCATTGGAACTTACATTATTCGGGTCTTTATTGCCTTTGTGGGCATTCCTTTCGTTTATTTAGCACGGTTTATGGTTCGATAATGAATAGCTCTCAATTTAATTTTGAAATAACAAAGGAGAGCCCCTCCTCCAAGGCTCGTTTAGGGCGATTGACAACCCCTCACGGTATTGTTGAAACGCCGGCCTTTATCTTTTGTGCAACAAAGGCTGCTATTAAAGGAGCAACACCTGATGATATGTGGCGCGAGAAGACCCAAATTATTCTCTCAAATACCTATCACCTCATGCTTCAACCGGGAGCGGAGCTTGTGGCAAAAATGGGGGGGCTTCATAAATTTATGGGATGGAATGGCCCCATGCTCACAGATTCGGGGGGCTTTCAAATTTTTAGCCTTGGCCATGGCTCCGTTGCTGAAGAGGTTAAAGGTCGCCGTCGGTCATCTCGCCCCAAAAGTCTTTTAAGCATTACAGAGGACGGGGCTACCTTTAAATCCTACCTGGATGGAAAAACCCACGTTCTAACCCCTGAAAAATCCATTCAGATCCAGCAAGATTTAGGGGCTGACTTGATCGTTGTTTTAGATGAGTGTACCCCCTTTCATGTGGATAAGACCTACACAGAAAAATCCATGCATATGAGCCACCGCTGGGCAGAAAGAAGTTTAAAGGAATTCCAGCGGGGAGATCCAGACCATCAAGCCCTTTATGGTATTGTCCAAGGCGGAGTCTACCCCGATTTAAGAAAGATTAGCGCCGATTTTGTGAATAATCTCCCCTTCTTTGGGCACGCGATTGGTGGCTCTTTAGGGGCAGACAAAGCTCAAATGGCAGAAGTAATTGAGATGGCTATAGAACCCCTCGATCCTCAGAGGCCTATCCATCTTTTAGGAATTGGAGGCATCAGTGATATTTTTTATGGTGTACGCCAAGGCATTGATACCTTTGATTGCGTTCATCCGACACGCCTTGCCCGCCACGGGGGAGCCCTTGTTCCACCTTTCGTATGGGAAACTCTGGGAGAAAGCTCAAAAGGGCATGAACATATGAATTTGCGCAACTCTCGCTTTCGTGAGGATGAGAGACCTATTGATGAAAGCTGTGACTGTCATACTTGTAAAACCCTTTCGAGAGCTTATCTCCATCATCTTTTGAAGGCGAGAGAGCTCCTCGCTTTAAAGGCCCTCACAAGTCACAACGTTCATTTTATGAATCGTCTTTTGTCCAACATTCGTAAAGCCATAGCTGCTGGTTCTCTTGATGAGGAACTGAAAAAGTGGGTTGCTTAGGGGTTTATTAACCCTTACAATGAATACTTAGAAAAATGACATTCCGGACAAAGGGAACACAAAATGACAAAATATCTATATCCTTTTCTATGTGTTTTTGCTTTGGCCTCTCAAGAAGGGCACGCTCAAAATGCAGCTCCTAAAGCCTCTTGTGAGGCGCTTATAGATGCGTGTCGCGACATCTCTGTTTCCCTTAACGTGAACAATGCTAATCCAGATGAATGTCAGGAGTGCATAAGTAAATGTTCGAAAGCAAAAGAACTCTGTTTCGAAGAGACGAATGATAAGGGCCTAGAAAGTGCGTCGGCATCCCATATGAATTGCGCAAATATATGCAAAGGACTTCTTTCAAAGTAGATGGGCCACAAGACACGGTAAACGCATCTAAAATGAGAGGAATACTGCGTTTCCCCAACCTGCGTCATCCCCGAGAGCGCGAAGCGCGAGTCGAGGATCCAGAAAATTATAAAGTTCCGTACAAATCTTCCCAGTGAGGATTTGTTTTCTCTATC
>MEMA01000050.1 GCA_001767835.1 Alphaproteobacteria bacterium GWC2_42_16 | reverse complement strand
TCTTCAATTTTTTTATCTGTCATTCAGAGATCTTAGCATAGATCTCCTTAAAAATCATTTACTTTATTTCTTCTCAAGCCCTATATGCAAAAAAGAAGATGATTTCCACTCTTATTTAAAGGAATCTCCTGAACTTCTCTCTCTTTCGGCTAGGCTTTATATTAAGCTCCATCCAGTATATGATTGGCAATTAGTATTGCTCGCAGAAAGCACTGTGGACAGCATCCCACAACTTAAACAGATTCTAGACACAGTTAAAACAGAGACAGATTTTGTTATTACAGATTTTAAAAATCTCGCTCCTAATCCAAAACAGCATACTCGTCTTAAAGCTAACTTTATGGCCCGTAAATTAACTTCTTATTTCGATCCGAACTTAGACAAAGAAATAGTGGATTTTTTAAAAACCTCTTATAAAAAACTCTATAGAAAAGGCTTCTTAGAAGCCCCGCTATGGGGATATTATTTTTCTAATCAGCCTTTTTGTGTTCAGCGTAACATCATAGATGAGGCGAGGAATCTGACGTTAGATTTTATTTACTCTAATTTCTACTTTTGCTTAACTACGGCGGCTTTTAATGGGACATATATTGCCTATGAAAATTTATTTAACCAATTAGATTATTACTATGACCGTGTCGAAAAGCCGGAAAGATATGAAGAGGTACTTAGAGAATTTAGAGGTAAGATTTCTCCATTTTTAAGCCTTGAGCTCGCAAAAGCTTATGACGATAACGATAAGCCAGAGATTGCTCTAGAGATTTTAGACAAGGCTCCTTCTTTTGAAGAAGATCCCGATTTGAAGGATCCAGCATATCACATTTTAAGACGGACGAGATCCATTGGTTTCAAACTAAAAAAGGCCGAAGTCATTCTGAATATCCCTGAAATTACTCGTTTAGATGAAGCCAAAAAGTTACTTCAATTGGCAAAAGAGGAAGAAGACGAAGGGGAGAAAGAATATAGACCCCATAACGTCAATAAGGAAGAAGAGTCTGACGCTTCTGAAGATGAGAATTCGAGAAAAAAATCTCTTTATGGAATGGATTCAGACGCCTCAAAAAATGACGCTGCTACAGATTTACTAACCAGTGATGAAAGTAGCGGTGATTTTAGTGAATATTCTGATGAAGTAACCTTCAGTGAAGGAGAATATACTTTTGCTCGAGCAGCTTACTTAGAGTCTCTTCTCTATATTTACGATGAGAAATTTGATAAGGCGCTTAAAATTCTTCAGGACCATCGTTTGATGGATGATGTAATTCTCTTAACAGCTGTTCAGTATCAGTTGGATAAGCCTTCCATTCCTCAAGAAATATTTAATATTATCGTGGAAGACTTTTTTAATAAGAAATACTTTAAATTAATAAAAAAAGAGATAAACAAAAGCAAAACTGCCAAAGAGCAGTGTTTCAAATTCTTAAAAAAATATCGACGGCTTATTGAATATCTCATAGGGAAGAAATATCTCGATGAAGAAGTTCTTAAAGAAGCAATGAACTTCGCGATGGAAGAGAAGTTCTCAAGTTCAAGCTCAACACTTGAAGCACCAAGAAACTCAGGATCCTATGTCAACAGAGAAGAAAAGCGCACAAGTTCAAGCACTGCACTACTTGAAGAAGAACGAATAAACTCAGGGTCTTCTGTCAATGGAGAAGAGGACTCAAAAGTTTGCCCAAAATGTTGCAAACCTTGGGAGTGCTGCCATATCATTTAAGAATAGATTCTCCAAATGTGTATTCCGAAAAGACCCCTACCTAAGTAAGGGCTGCCTCAAAAGGTTTAAAAATGAATCACGCGGCCAAAGGCATCTAAGACCGCTTCATGCATAGATTCTGAAATGGTGGGATGGGGGAATATCGTCTCTATAATTTCTTGCTCTGTTGCTTCAAGAGTTTTGGCCAAGCAAAATCCCTGAATCATTTCTGTTACTTCCGCCCCAATCATATGGGCCCCTAAAAGCTCGCCCGTTTTTCCATCAAAAATAGTTTTAATGAGCCCCTCAGGCTCGCCCATGGCAATGGCCTTTCCATTCGCAAGCAACGGAAACCGCCCCACTTTAATCTCATATTTCCCTAAAGCCTTTGCAGCTTCCTCCGTAAGTCCTACACTTGCGATTTGAGGATAACTGTAAGTACACCCGGGAATATTGGTCTTTTTCATGGGATGAACGGTTTTCAGGCCTTTGATTTTCTCCACACACAACACCCCTTCATGGCTTGCCTTATGAGCTAGCCATGGCGGACTTGTCACATCGCCAACAGCGTAAATTCCGGGTTCATCTGTGGCACACCATTCATTGGTCACGATATGGCCTTTTTCAACTTTCACCTTGGTTTTTTCAACACCCAGGTTTTCTATATTTGCAACAATCCCTACAGCCAAAATCACGCGATCAAACTTCAAATCCTGGCTCTTTCCTTGACTTTCAAGGGTGGCGATTACAGAATCCTTTTCCTTCTTAATCCCCTTTACAGTAGCACTCGTATGAATCTTAATACCTTGTTTTTCAAAGGATTTACGAGCAATCTCAGAAATTTCTTTATCCTCAGCAGGAAGGATGCGATCGAGAACTTCTACAACCGTCACCTCCGCCCCCATTAAACGGTAAAAGCTAGCAAACTCAATACCGATAGCCCCTGATCCAATGACAAGCAAGGATTTTGGCATTTTATCGGGCGTCATGGCTTCTTTATAGGTCCACACCAATTTGCCATCTGGCTCAAGGTTGGGCAAGGCGCGCGCTCGCGCGCCAGTTGCTAAAATAACATGAAGGGCCTTAAGGGACATTTTCCCATTGACCATAACGTCAATTTCATTGCCCTTTCGACCCGCAAGTTGAGCCTCTCCCTCAATAACTGTTACCTTGTTTTTCTTCATTAAATAACTCACGCCACTCGCAAGTTGCTCGGCCACCGCACGGGAGCGTTGAATGACTTTCTTAAAATCAAAGGATACCTTTTCTGCCTTAAATCCAAAGGCGTCTAAATTGTGGAGAAGATGGTTGATTTCAGAGGCGCGTAATAAAGCTTTTGTAGGAATACACCCCCAATTGAGGCAAATCCCACCCATATGCGTCTTCTCAACAACCGCTGTTTTAAAACCAAGTTGACTAGACCTAATGGCTGCGACGTAGCCCCCCGGCCCCCCTCCAACAACCACCATATCATAGTCAGCCATTCTCTACCTCTATTTTTACCTTTGTTATATCCGATAGCATATGTATAAAGGAATCTCTATGACAAATTAATGCTTAACTGAAAAGTCTATAGCGTATTTCAGGTGAGAAATTATTTTACAATAAAAAATCCTTGACATATTCAATAAAATTATTAAATAAAGGACAATATTTTTGTGCCGTTATTTATGGAGGTTTAACTCGATGAGTATTTATAAGTTCTTTAAAACATTCTCCTTTTTTGCTTTTTATCTATCCCTCATTAATTTTAATGCTTGCATAGCTATGGAAGACAAAGAAGACGATCGAATTCCGAGAGTGAAGGTTACAATCGTAGGTGGGGGGCTTGCAGGATTAACAGCGGCTCGGGCATTAGAAGGACGAGAAAATTATGCTCTTTTTGAAGCAAAGCCTACACTAGGAGGACGAACCTATAGTGAAAACATTGAGGGTGCCGCCTTTAATATGGGTGGCGAGTGGATCGATCCTGAGCATACATCCATGCAAAAACTAGCAGAAGAAGTTGGTGTTCCCTTACAAAAAGAAACATATACATCGCCCATCCGCATGAGACTTGAAGGAAAGGATTTTTCTCCAGAAGGAAACATTGCATTGTTAGAATCCATTCTTTCAAAAATAACCCCTGTAATAAAAGCTTTTGAATCTAAATGTTTTTACTCTCAAAGCAATTTAGAGCAGATTTTACCTGAAGCTCTTACCCCTGCTGAAAAATCCTTCATTCATACCTACTTGAGAGCGGATGAGGGGCTTTCTCCTTCTATGTTAGACGCTTCTGCCATTTATGGATTAAGAAACGACTTGAAAGAGTTAAAAACTCTTTTAGGATATAAAGAGTCGTTTCTGTTACCTGCACGGCTGCGTAATCTTATTGCCTATCAATATCGTGTTGTTAGTGGAATGACGCGCATGATTGACGCTATCAAAGATCGACTAGATCCAAAGAAAATATACCCAAAATATGAATTAAAGCGTATTTCTAAAGGTGTAGATGGAGAATTTCATTTGTCTTTTAATCATGAAGGGGAACCTCATAAGGTTATTGCAAAAGCCGTTATTATGACTATTCCTTTTAGTGTTCTTCGCTTTTTGGACTTAGATGAAAGTCTTGGTCTTTCTGAACTTCAAAAACGAGCCATTCAAACTCTTCCCTATGGAAGTAATGCCAAAGTGCAAGTCAGGGGAGTAACACGGCCAAATTTCCGTTATTATCTTCATGGGGAGACACAGACAACTTCTTGGCTTCCTGTTTCTGGTCCTGGATTTACGATCTATACAGGTGGAGAAAAAGGTTTAACACTATCAGAAGAAACAGCTGCTCCTTTGGTGAGTTCAGTTCTAAGGGATTTAGGCTTACCTGAAGTCATGAGCGCAACAGGAGGGTCTTCCTCCTCATCGTTTTCCTCTGCATCAGCAGCGGCCGCATCCCCTCCTTTTATAGTCAAAAACTGGAGCCAGGATCCCTTTGCCAAGGGAAGTTATTCCGCAAATGGAATTTGTGATTTTGGCCTACGTATGCCGAGTAATCTCTCAGGCTTTAAGGAATTCCGAGAGTTTGCTGAGCCTGTTGGTGGTTTCATTTTCGCTGGAGAACACACACAGCTGGACTGCGGATATATGGAAAGTGCCGTTCGATCAGGAGAAACAGCTGCACAATATTACCTTCATAAGTTATCTGCACAAAGTCCAGAAGTTCATCCTACCAAATGAACTCATAGCCTTCGTGGAATAATTTTTAGTAAGTGGTAGCGGATTATTTACCCGTATAATCCGCCGTTTCCATTTTATCCCATCACCAAGCTGCGCATTGTAAATTGCTTTTCATTTAAGGATTAGACTATACTGCAGCCATGAAAGTAACCAAATCCCATCTTTTACTTGTTGATGATGATGAGCGTCTCAGAGACCTTTTATATAAGTTTCTGACTGAGAAAGGTTTTTTTGTCTCAACCGCCATGGATGCCAACCATGCCCGAGAGCTGATGGACACTTTTATCTTTGACCTTATTATCCTCGATGTGATGATGCCCGAAGAAGATGGCCTTTCCTTAACGGACTCCATTCGCCAAGGTCCCATGCGGTTCAAAGACATCCCTATTCTCTTGCTTACCGCTATGAGTGAAACAGAAGATCGTATTACAGGCCTCGGAAAAGGAGCGGATGATTATCTCTCCAAACCCTTTGATCCTCGAGAACTCCTCTTAAGGATCCAGGCAATTTTAAGGCGGAGTGAGAGCCTCGAAAAAAGCGCCTCCCTTTCCCTTGGAAAAGTCAGCTATGACATAAAGCTTAACCGCTTAGAAAAGGGGGGAGCGATGATCCCTCTAACCACCGTCGAAAGCAGCCTTTTGAAAATTTTTGCCCGCCATCGTGGAAAGCCCCTTTCACGAGAAGATTTAGCAAGCGAATACGGCGGTGATATGAACCCCCGTACCATTGACGTTCAAATCAACCGCTTGCGAAAAAAGATTGAAGATGATTTAAAAGTCCCCCGCTACCTTCAAACCGTAAGAGGGAAAGGGTATATCCTTTTGCCGGATGCATGAAATACTTGATAAAGCACCCCTTTAAGGCTTTTAAAACCTGTCTTCCCAAAAGCATGTTTGGACGTGCCCTTTTGATCCTCATGGCTCCTCTCGTATTGGTAGGAACCCTTTCAGCCTATATCTTCTTTGATAATCACTGGGATCACGTCACCAAGGTCCTTGCTGATACGCTTGCAGGTGAGATCTCCACTCTGACAGCACTTCATAATGCTGCCCCTAAAAACCAAGAGCTTTATAAGACTCTTGCAGGCACCAACTTTAAAATCAACATGAACTTTTTCCCAAAGGTCCGTTTAAACCCTACGGCGTTTAATAAAAATGGGGATCCTTTTTTAAACAAAGCTCTCTCAAAAAAGGTTTTTATTCCCTACACCTATACGATGACAAGAAATAACATTGAGATTAGAGTTCAAGCAAAGGATGGAGTTTTGGAATTCATTACTTCGCGAAAACGTTTGTTAAGCAAAACCTTCTATCTCTTTATTATGTGGGTAGGCATCACATCTGCGTTTTTCCTTCTCATTGCCTCCATCTTTATGCACAATCAGGTAAAGCCACTTCGGCGCCTTGCTATAGCAGCAGAACGTTTTGGCAAGGGGCGGTCTTTTCCCGATTTTAAACCTGAGGGTGCAACTGAAATTCGAAAGGTCGCTCGCGCCTTTTTGGATATGAAAGAGCGCCTTAATCGGCAACTCACGCAACGCTTGGATATGCTTTCAGGCGTCTCCCATGACTTAAGAACCCCCCTGACCCGCATGCAGCTCCAACTGGCCATGATGCCTGTCTCTTCTGAAGTTAAAGGACTTCAAAAGGATGTGGATGAAATGGGACAAATGTTGGAAGGCTACCTCACCTTTGCGCGTGGGGAAGGGCTCGAAGAAACAAGCGAAACAGATATGAATGCTCTCCTTTTAGATGCTATCCAAGGTCGCTCACATATGAACAAAAAAGTTCATTACGAATCACAACCCTTGTCCCACCTTCATATAAAACCTCAAGCCCTTAAACGGTGTTTAACAAATCTCATTAACAATGCGACCCGCTACGGACAAGAAGTCTGGATTAATGCCCGCTCAAACAGTGAGTCCCTTCTTATTTCCGTTGAAGATGATGGACCCGGCATCCCCCAAGATAAAATGGAAGAAGTCTTCAAACCCTTCTTTCGTCTTGACCGCTCACGTAACGTCAGCACAGGAGGTGTTGGCCTAGGCCTAACCATTGCACGAGACATTGCTCGAAGTCATGGGGGAGATATTCATCTCTCCAAGTCAAAGGCCCATGGCGGCCTGTGTATGTCCTTAATCCTACCTCAATAATTAGTGACTAGATGTTAGTAATTAGAAATATTGTATGATACTTCCTCAAGGAGGATCAAGATACGTTCTTATCCCCTAAAAAATCCGTTTTTAAGGAATATGTTCCTTGAAAACACCGTTTTTAAGGAATATACTCCTTATAAACTTGAAAAATAAGAAGAGATTCTCTTATGGAAAAGATCAAACGATATTTAAATCTAATGCTGCCAAAGCCTTATTCCACCTTTCTTTGGGGAGCTCGAAAAACGGGGAAATCCACTTATCTACGTCAAAATTTTCCCGAATCTCTTTATGTTGATCTTTTAAAGACTGATGTTTTTCAAAAATATGTCAACCGCCCTTTTTTATTGCGCGAAGAGATCCTTGGGGTGCCAGAGGAAACTTTAAATAAGCCTATTATTCTGGATGAAGTCCAAAAAATTCCTCAGCTTCTCGACGAAGTTCATTGGATGATTGAAAATATTAAGAGTAGTCAATTTATCTTATGTGGCTCGAGCATACGAAAACTCAAGCAAAGTGGTTCTAATCTTTTAGGTGGACGAGCTTGGAGAACGATGTTTATGCCGCTGTGTTTTCCAGAACTTAAAACTCTCGACTGGAAGAAAATTATGAACAGAGGCCTTCTGCCAAGCCACTACCTTTCTTTTTACTCTCATAAGCTTCTTTCATCATATGTTATCGACTATCTCTTACCTGAAGTTCATTTAGAAGCAAGCCTTCGCTCTTCTCAAGGATTCGCACGCTTTTTAGACACTTTGGGATTCTGCCAAGGGGAACTTCTCAATTATTCCAATATTGCTCGTGATTGCGGAGTTGATGCAAAAACTGTCAAAATTTATTTTGAGATCCTGGTAGAAATGTATATTGGCTACTTTCTAACTCCCTTCCAAAAGCGAGATAGTCGTAGAACTATCAAAGAAACTCCAAAATTCTATCTGATGGATACAGGACTTGCCAACCACCTTAAAAAATATAACTTTATGGAATTCAAAGGAGTTGAGGCTGGAAAGGCCTTTGAGCATTATATTTTCCTTGAGCTCATCGCTCATAAATATCTTAATGATCTCGACCACTCTATTAACTTCTGGCGAACCCACGAGGGGACTCATGAAGTAGATTTCGTTTTACAAAACGGACAAATCGCTATTGAATGCAAAATATCAACCCCTATTGAACGCAGAGATCTAAAGGGCTTATTAACCTTTGGAAATGAGTATAAGGCGAAACTTCATCTGGTAACGCTTGAACAACGGAAACGTCTCATGCGCCTTGATTCACAAGAAGTCATTGTTTGGCCAGTTGAAGATTTTTTAAATTCTCTTTGGGCAGGAGAAATTCTTTAAGAATCCGTATTCATGAATCAATAACCTTACAACCCTACGGTTTAACCGCGGAGTCCAAGGATAAGGTTGAATCCCGCGTGATCAAGCAGCGAGACGTCGTGTTGGATGAGCCTAAGCTTCCTAATAGTCCCCGCGGTTAAGCTAAAGTAGCTTGACTTTCTCTAGAGATATCGTAGGATGAAATCATAAAGTCATTGGATCAAGAAAGGAGAGCGACATGAGTACTTATTTCTATACGTCATATCGTGCATCTCCTTATTGGCGTTGGTGGAACAATTTTTATGCCTGTTTTTTCCATCAACTTTTGCCAATACGAGAAAGCCATGACACTTTTAGAAAAAATTCAAACCAAACTTAAATTAAGCCTCCTTCTTTTAACTCTTTGCTTCATTTCACCTCTATCTGCTCATAAAACAATTGGGATCACTCAAATTGTAGATCACCCTTCGTTAAATGCCATTCGAAAAGGTATCGTTGATGAGCTTGCAAGAGGCGGTTATCAAGAAGGGAAGGACCTGACCATCATCTATGAAAACGCTCAAGGAAACCCTGCTATAGCGGCACAAATTGCCCGCAAGTTCGCAAGCCTTTCGCTTGACGCGGTTATTCCCATCTCTACGCCTTCAGCCCAAGCTGTTGTCCAGCAAGTCAAGGAATCCCCCATTATCTTTGCAGCCATTAGTGATCCTTTGGAAGCTAAAATTGTCCCCTCTCTCAAGGCTTCGGGTGGAAATGTTACGGGTGTTGCCGATATCCCGCCTGTTGAAGACCAACTTGACTTCATCACGAAGTGTCTTCCTCAATTAAAAACCCTCGGAGTTATCTATAACCCGGGAGAAGTCAATAATGTTTCCTTTCTTGAACGCCTTAAAGAAGCTGCCAAGAAAAAGGACATTCAAATTAAAACAGCTCCCGCCTCGAAAACGGCTGAAATCACTGGCGCTGTTAATGGACTTATCGATGAGGTGGAGGCACTCTTCATCGGAAATGATAACACGATTGTGTCGGGATTGGAATCGATTGTCAAAGTAACCCTTAAAACAAAAAAGCCCTTTTTTGTGAGTGATCCCGATTCCGTTCAAAGGGGAGCTTTAGCAGCATATGCCTATGACCAACACAAAATTGGGGAGCAGGTCGGTCGCATGATTCTGAAGGTTTTTAAAGGAAAAAGCCCTGGAAAAATAAATGTTGAAATCCCAGAAGACCTCAAAGTGTATTTTAACCCTCGCATTGAAAAGATACTTCAAGTAAATTGCAGTATAGCCATGCCAAAAAAGGAGACCCTTTAAATGTTTAAATTGCCCCTTTTTGTATTATCCCTATGTCTCTGGCAAATTCCATCTGCTTATGCTGATACCAGGGCGCATGTGGCTGTGGGACAAATTGTCGAGCATCCAGCTCTAAACTCCCTCCGGGAAGGCTTAAAAAAAGGTCTCGAACAGCAAGGATTTGTTGAAGGGAAAAACCTCGAGTGGACTTATGAGAATGCTCAAGGGAATCCCACGACAGCTGTTCAAATTAGCAAAAAACTTGTGAGCCTTAATCCCAATGTTATTGTTACTCTTTCCACACCCATGACACAAGCAGTCCTTACCGTCACTTCCTCAATACCTATTGTGTTTGGTGCAGTGACGGATCCTGTGACCGCAAAGTTGACCGGGCATCAAAATGTAACAGGATTAACTGATTTTGTCCCTCCTGAAAAACAGTTGGAGCTTGTAAAAACTTTTTTCCCCCAGGTTAAAGCCATTGGTGTTGTTTATAATTCAGGAGAAGCCAATTCCGTAAAACAAGTGCAAGATCTTAAGGAAGTTGCACAAAAACAAAACATAATTATCATTGAGTCCACCATTTCCAAAAGTAGCGACGTTTCAAGTGCAACAAAAACCTTAGTTGGAAAGGTAGATGCTATCCTTTTACCCACCGATAATACAGTCATTACGGCCTTAGAAAGTATTATTAAAATAGGGGAGACATATAATATTCCTGTTTTTGGGAGCGATGTTGACATTGTCAAACGAGGGGCAACGGCTGCTTATGGTGTCAACTGGACTGAATCTGGTTTGTCTCTTGCTGAAACGATCGCCAAAATCTTAAAAGGTGTCCCCGTAAATACCCTCCCCATCCAAGACCCGCCTCAGCTATTGTTTTACATTAATCTTCATGCCGCAAAAAAAGCTGGAATTAATGTCCCCGATTCGCTTCAAAAGCGAGCAGATATGCTCCTATAAAGAAAGTTAATAATTTGCAAGACCTTAAAATGATGAATGAACTTTCTCAAAGACCTGTCTTATTAATCACAGGAATGTCTGGGTCTGGACGTTCCTTTGCTTTAAAAGTCCTTGAAGATATGGGGTATGAAACCATCGACAATCTGCCCCTTTCCTTTCTGGAAACAGTCACCTTAGCACATCAACAAATTTCTCATCCCTTAGCCATTTCAATAGATATTAGAACACGCGATTTTTCTTTAGAGCAGGTCCATCAACAGATGAAAATGTTGACAAAAAACCCTGATATAAAAACGCAATTGATCTTCTTTGAGTGTGATGACGATGTACTTGCAAGGCGTTATAATGAAACGCGGCGTTTTCATCCCCTTGCCTATGAACGCCCCGTTATTGATGGCATTCGCCATGAACGGCATTTAATCTCACCTCTGAAAAATTATGCAGACCTTGTAATTGATACAACCCTGCTTCTCCCTACGGACTTAAGAGGACAGCTCCGTCGGTTCTTTTCACACGAAAAAGCGCCTCATTTAAGCATTTTTATTATCTCCTTTTCCTTTCGCCAGGGGCTTCCTCGTGAAGCAGACATCGTTTTTGATGCGCGTCTTTTAAAAAATCCCTATTACATAGACAAGCTGCGCCCCCTCTCGGGGGAAAATTCAGAAGTCGCAACTTATATTCAAAACGATGCAGTCTTTTCTGAGTATTTTAAAGCGCTTCAATCTCTCCTTTCCCTCTCTCTCCCTCGTTTTATCGACGAGGGCCGCGGTTATCTCACCATTGCTGTGGGATGTACCGGTGGGCAACACCGTTCGGTTTTTATAGCTAAATTACTTAAAGAGTGGTTACAAGAACAAAAAAACAAGGTAAAATTAAGACATCGTGATTTAAAAAAGAGTTAAGTCAAATGATTGGTATCATTCTTGTAAGTCATGGGAATCTTGCAAAAGAGTTTGCAAAAACCCTGGAACATATTGTAGGTCCTCAGGAAAATTTTATCTCCATTGGCTTGTTTCCCGATGATGATATAGAAGAAAAGCGCAAGGAAATTCAAAATGCTGTTCAAAAAGTTGAAGATAATCATGGGGTTGTGATCTTAACAGATATGTTTGGGGGAACCCCCTCCAACCTGGCGCATTCCCTTCTTGAAGGACAAAACGTTGAAATTGTGGCAGGCATGAATCTTCCCCTTCTCGTACAACTTACCAGGACTCGAAAAACAAAATCACTTCACGAAGCTGTGCTTTTGGCCCAAGAAGCTGGCCGAAAATATATTCATATTGCATCCCATGCATTAGATAAATCAACGGGATGATATGATTAAGCAAGAGGTAGTCATACAAAATCGAAAAGGACTCCATGCACGCGCCTCTGCGCAAGTTGTGAAGCTCATGGAGTCATTTCAAGCTGAAACCTTTATTTGCTTTCAAGATATGCGTGTCCCTGCTCAATCTATTATGGGCCTTTTAATGCTGGGAGCAGCCCAAGGATCTGTTCTCATAATTGAGGCAGAAGGAACTGAGGCCGAAAAAGCCGTTCAGTGTTTAGTCCAACTCATCGAAGATAAATTTGGGGAAGAACCATGGTAAACCCTATTATGGTTGAAGCAATACGTGGACGACATGTTGAATCCTATCATCGAGGGAGTGCTGCAGTTGTTGACCCATTGGGGCACATCATTCGCAACTGGGGCGACATTCAAACGCCTGTATTTGGAAGATCTGCGCTTAAATTGATCCAAGCTCTTCCCCTCATTGAACAGGGAGCTGCTGAAGCTTATCACCTCTCTCCTGAAGAGATCGCCTTGGCATGTGCTTCCCACCATGGCGAGATCCGGCATGTAAATGTTTTAGAAACCTGGCTTAAAAAGATTGGAAAGGATGAAAGAATCCTTGAATGTGGTACACACCGCCCTCTTTACACCAATTATTTAAAACCCAATCAGTCATTCACTGAAGAGACTTCCGCTCTACAAAATGCTTGTTCTGGCAAACACTTAGGTATGCTGACAACAGCCCTCCACAGGAATGAACCTCTTGAGGGCTATTTCTCAAGGGAACATCCCGTGCAAAAGCGCGTAGAACACGCTTTAGCAGAAATGACAAATGTGGACACAAATCTTACGCCTCATGGCACGGATGGGTGCGGCATCCCCACTTTTGCCTTCCCGCTCTTTAATATCGCACTTGCCATGGCACGCATCGCAGATCCCTCTCACCTTCCCTATCCACGGCAAAAGGCCATTCAAACGATTCTTGCGGCTATTATCGAGTACCCTGACCTTCTCGCGGGGTACCATGGCTTTGATACACTGGTCATTAAAATGACAAAAGGTACCGTTATATGCAAAGGAGGAGCTGGTGGTATTCATATAGGCATTCTTCCCTCTTTAGGGCTTGGGGTTGCCCTTAAAATCGATGATGGGAATTCCAAGGCTTCTGAACTTGCCTTCCTTGCGATTTTGCGCTCCCTTGGGGCTCTTGATGATGACCTTTATGAAAAACTAAACCCGCGTTTCCCCATTACAACCCACAAAGGCAAAACCATAGGTTTCCTTCAACCCACTGCCTTCACGACCTTACTCCACGAAACCAGCCATCATTGAGGGAAAATTTTTATGCCAAAAATTGCCATTCTCGCCTCCTCAGCACCTGAAGCTCTTCAAGCCAAGAGAACGCTGGAAGCTCTTTATCCAACGGTTCGACCTGAAGGCGCAGATATTTTAATTGCCCTTGGAGGTGATGGCTTTATGCTGGAAACCATGCATGGCTTTCTCACCTCTCAAATTCCCATCTACGGCATTCATTGTGGCAGTATAGGGTTTTTGATGAATGAGCTTGTACCCCATGACTTGATGCTGCGCCTTGAAAAGGCCAAACCAAGTGTTCTCCACCCTCTTGAAATGGTAACTCGGAAAAAAGAGGGCAACTCTATAACAGCTCTTGCCTTTAATGAAGTGTCGTTGCTCCGTGAATCGCGTCAAGCTGCAAAGCTTAAGATTGCAGTTGACGGGGTTGAACGCCTTCAGGAATTAGTGTGTGATGGGATTTTACTTTCAACCCCTGCGGGGAGCACGGCTTATAACCTTTCAGCTCACGGACCAATTATCCCTCTTGGCGCTCCTCTTTTAGCCCTTACACCCATTAGTGCCTTCAGACCCCGCCGCTGGAAGGGAGCTTTGTTGCCAGAGACCGCAGAGGTGATTTTTACAATCCTTGAGCCTGACAAACGTCCTGTGAGTGCGGTTGCGGATTTTACAGAAGTACGAGAAGTAACGTCTGTCTCCATCCGCCAATCCAAGGAGCACGCGGTAACCCTTCTCTTTGATCACGAACACAATCTGGATGAGCGCATCCTGCGAGAGCAGTTTTTAGCTTAAGTTATTCCCGACCTTTTAATGCTCAATCCTATTTCCCCTTGAACTTGGGAGTTCTTTTTTCAAGAAAGGCAGCCATGCCTTCCTTTTGATCCTCAAGGCTAAAACTTGCATGAAATAACCGACGCTCAAACTTTAATCCTTCTGAGAGGGGCGTCTCAAAGGCACGGTTTATTGATTCCTTAATCATCATTACGACAGGCAAGGAATAGGATGCAATAGTCTGGGCAATAGCAAGCGCCTCTTTCTTCAATACCGCATCAGGAACAACACGGGAAATCAAACCTGCCCGTTCTGCCTCCTGAGCATCCATCATCCTTCCTGTCAGACATAAATCCATCGCTTTTGACTTACCTACAGAACGTGGTAATCTTTGAGTTCCGCCTGCCCCCGGCAGCGTTCCTATGGTCACTTCGGGTTGACCAAATTTTGCAGACTCCCCAGCGATGATCATATCGCACATCATGGCGATCTCACACCCTCCCCCTAAAGCATACCCGGACACGGCTGCAATGATGGGTTTTCGACAAGCACTGACTTTCTCCCAACCTTTTGTAATAAAATCTTCAAGAAAGGCTTCCGAGTAGATTTTGGCCTGCATTTCCTTGATATCTGCTCCCGCGGTAAAGGCTTTTTCAGAGCCCATTAAGATCATACAGTGAATTTTTGGATCCTCTTCACAGGCTTTTAAAACTTGGCCGAGCTCCTCAATCAATTGACCTCCCAATGCATTTAAGACTTCTGGTCGATTGAGGGTAATGACGCCCACCTTCTTATCTTCTTTTTCAAAACGTATAAACTTATGGCTCACGGAACAAGCTCCTTTAGGTTTTTATTATCTTTTTCAACTTCTTCTTGTAAGAACTCCCATAATTTAAGGATGCGGAGGGACTCCTTTAATTGACGGGGGTAAACAAAGTAAAAGTGCACATAGGGTGGTTCAATATCAGGTAGAACTTGCACTAAATCCTTAAATTTAGCCGCGAGATAGATCGGAAGACAGGCAATCCCACTCCCTGTTTCGACCATCTTCGCAATGCCATATAAATTGTTCATGGAAAGATGGGCCTCCCGCAAAACACCAGAAGGACTTCCGCAGGTTAAAATATAATTTGCATCATCATAAGGGAGAAGAGTTCTATCGGAAAAAGCAATCAGCTGATGGCGATCAAGATCTTTAGGCTTTATGGGAACACCAAACTCAAGCAAGTAGTTGCGACTCGCATAAAAATAAAGAGGCCGACAAATAAGCTCATGATAAATAAGGCCCTCATCTTGCATTACAGATGAAGTAATCGCCACATCCGATTTACAGATGGAGACATCAAGAGGATCATCACTAAAGTTCACAGAAACAAGGATTTCAGGATTTTTTCTCAAAAAATGAGTCAACCGTGGCATCAACCAAGTGGTTCCAAAACCATTCGTGCAGGACATAAAAAGTGTACCTTGGGCCCCTTCTGTTTTATCGGTCAGCTTGGCTTCAGCCATGGCAAAATCAGAGAAGACCTCGCGTATAGTGCGCATGAGAAGTTCACCTTGCTCTGTTAAAATGAGCCCACGCACATGACGATGAAAAAGAGGTACCCCCATTCGGCTTTCAAGACCACTAATCTGGCGGCTGATAGCAGACTGTGTAATGTCAAGGCGTGCCGCTGCACGCGTAAAACTTCCGGATTCGGCAACACTATAAAAAATTCTGAGCTTATCCCAATCCATCTGTTATTTAAGCAATCCCCTCATCTTGTAAAAATCTGGCTACATCAAGCGCTGCCATACATCCCATACCAGCGGCTGTTACAGCTTGTCGATACACCTTATCACGCACGTCTCCAGCTGCAAAAACGCCCTTTACAGATGTTTCTGTCGAGAAAGGGGAGCCAATCACATACCCCTCATCATCTAACTCAAGTTTACCTCGAAAAATCTTTGTGTTGGGGGCATGCCCAATTGCAATAAAAACCCCATCAAAGGGTAATTCTTGTTCCACCCCTGAAAGGGTATTCTTTAAACGCACGCCTGTTACTGTGAGAGGATTCTCTTTACCCAAGACCTCTTTTACGATGTGATTCCACATAACGTGAATTTTTGGATTTTTAAAGAGGCGCTCTTGAAGCACTTTTTCGGCTCGCAGTTGATCCCGTCGATGAATCAGGGTGACTTTTGAGGCATGGTTTGTCATATAAAGGGCTTCTTCTACGGCTGTATTTCCACCTCCCACAACGGCTATTTCCTTTCCACGAAAGAAAAAGCCGTCACATGTAGCACACCCTGAGACACCAAAGCCGCGGAATTTTGTTTCGCTTTCAATCCCCAACCATTTGGCCTGAGCACCCGTACAAACAATAAGGGTCTCAGCCTTATAAACCGTCCCATCGGCTCCCTTACAGATAAAGGGGCGTTTGCTGGTATCAACCTCTTGGATATGGTCTTGGATGAGCTTTGTTCCGACGTGCTCTGCTTGAAGACGCATTTGCTCCATAAGCCACGGACCTTGAATCACATCGGCAAAACCAGGATAATTTTCCACATCGGTTGTGATCATTAACTGACCTCCGGGTTCCATTCCTGAGACAAGGACAGGCTCCAAATTTGCACGCGCAGCATAAATAGCTGCCGAATACCCCGCAGGTCCACTGCCAATAATCAACGCTTTTGTATAAATCTCAGACACATTTTACCCCTTCTCAACTTCCCTGGCCCTATTTTGCCGAAGTTATCCAAGATTACCAGTGAAAAATACGCGCTTAAATAATAAAAGAGCCCTGTGCTTCGTTCCTTTTCGTTTGGTTTGTTTCTAAATTTTTGGCATACTAAACAAAAAAACAGGGGATTTCTCATATCATGGTCATCGAGTATTACATTGGTTTTATCGTTGCCATTTTCCTTTTGGGATATCTCATTTATTTTCTTATCCATGTCTCGTCCATGTAGAGGGAGAAACCGCCAATGATCCTTCTCAATACATTACAAATTGCGGCTCTTTTTCTGTGCCTTCTTCTTCTGACAAAGCCCGTTGGTCTCTATCTCTATCGTATTTATGAGACGTCGTCTCCCTTTCCCTTGTTGAACCGTTTAGAAGGGCGTCTTCTCAAATGGTGCTGCTTTAAACACGATGAACAAGATTGGAAAGCTTACCTTAAATCTCTTCTTGTCTTTAATTTTATGGGCATTATGATTCTATTTCTCCTTGAGCGGTTTCAAGGTTTTTTGCCCTTAAATCCTCAAAATTTCCCAAGTGTTCCTTGGGACCTCGCCTTAAATGTTGCCGTAAGCTTTACAACCAATACAAATTGGCAGGCTTATAGTGGAGAGACAACTATGAGTTACTTCACTCAGATGATCGGCCTCACCTGGCAAAATTTTGTCTCTGCCTCCACTGGTATGACCGTATTCTTAGCTTTAGCACGTGGCTTGAGTCGTCATCCCACATCCCCTCAAGATATATATCTTGGGAATTTTTGGATTGACCTTCTCCGTTCGGTTTTTTACGTATTTTTGCCAGGGGCCTTTCTTCTTGCTCTTTTCTTTGCCTCACAGGGCGTCATTCAAAATTTCTCTCCCACCCTTCACATCTCAACATTAGAGGGATGGCAGGAGTTGATCTCCATGGGCCCCGTTGCCTCTCAAGAAGCTATTAAGATTTTAGGAACTAATGGTGGGGGTTTTTTTGGCGCTAATTCTGCTCATCCATTTGAAAACCCCACTCCCCTCACAAACTTTCTTCAAATGCTCGCAATGCTTTTAATCCCTGCATCCTTGACCTATACTTACGGTAAGATTACTCAAAATCAAAAACAGGGATGGTCTATTTTTCTAGCTATGTTTGTTCTTGCCATTCTCGGAGCTTTTCTAATTTCATGTTTTGAAGCTCAACCCAACCCATTATTGACTTCATTTTCTATCGACCAAAGTCTTGGAAATATGGAGGGAAAAGAGCTTCGGTTTGGAACATTAGGGTCAGCTCATTATGCGAGCGTCACCACAGATATTTCCTGTGGAGCAACCAACAGCCTTCACGATAGTTTTACGCCTCTTGGAGGGATGGTTCTTCTCGTGAATATGCTTGTTGGTGAAGTCATCTTTGGAGGGGTGGGCATTGGTTTATTTAGTATGATTATTTTTATCATCATTACGGTTTTTATTGCAGGGCTTATGGTGGGGCGAACCCCAGAGTATTTAGGGAAAAAAATTGAAAGCAAAGAAATTCGCTTTGCGATACTTTTTATGGCAATTTTTCCCTTGGTTATTCTGGTGGGAACAGCAGCGGCTGTTCTCACCCCCCAAGGCCTCGCTTCTATTCAAGATGCAGGCCCCCACGGATTAAGTGAAATCCTTTATGCCTTTATAAGTGCAACACAGAACAATGGATCAGCCTTTGGCGGCCTTAATGCAAATACAACTTGGTACAACCTTTTCCTTGCTCTGGCCATGCTGATCGGGCGCTATTTGCCTATCTATTTAGGGTTAGCGATTGCTGGTCTTATGGTCAATAAAAAAATTATTCACGCTAGCCCCGGCACCTTTTCGACACAGGGGCCCTTGTTTATAATCCTTCTTTTAAGCGTCATCATCATCGTAGGCGCTCTTACATTTTTTCCGGTCTTAGCATTAGCGCCCTTGTTGGAATACATGAATTTACTTCAAGGAAAGGGTTTCTAATGGCAAAGTTAATTTTTCCGACCCCTTCTTACTTTTCAAAAAACTTTTTCAAGGAAGCTCTATGGCTGACCTTAAAACGATTAGACCCGCGCTATCTCGAACAAAATCCCGTTATGTTTGTTGTCTTTTTAGGCGCAAGTTTAACGACTCTCATTTGTATACGGGATTTTTTCTATCCCTCTCTTTTTTCTGAACCAATTTGGTTTACGGGTTTAGTTGCCTTTTGGTTATGGTTTACCCTCTTATTTTCCAACGCCTCAGAAGCAATCGCAGAAGGGAAAGGAAAGGCACATGCAACGAGCCTAAAAGCCCTCGCCAAAGAAATAATAGCCCGCCGTGTCTTAAAGAATGGCCAGGAAGAGATGGTCCCCACAAGTGACTTGAAGCGAGATGACCTTATTAAAGTAGTCGCGGGAGAGTTCATTCCCTCGGATGGTGAAATCATTGAAGGAATTGCCGCCATTGATGAATCAGCCATTACAGGAGAATCCGCACCTGTTATTCGCGAAAGTGACAGCGATAGATCCTCTGTGACGGCTGGGACAAAGCTTATCTCAAACGTCTTATTGATTCGTATCGTTTCAAATCCTGGCGAAAGCTTTTTGGATCAAATGATAAATTTAGTGCAAGGGGCTAAGCGACAAAAAACACCCAATGAGATCGCCCTACAGGTTTTGCTCGTTGGTCTTACACTGATTTTTCTCATCGTCTGCGGAACTCTTATACCCTTTGGACTTTACTCGCACACACCCCTTTCCCTCACGGTTATTATTGCCCTCCTTGTTTGTCTTATCCCAACAACTATCGGTGGCCTCGTTTCTGCTATTGGTATTTCAGGAATTGAAAGAGCCTTACGCAAGAATATCGTTGCAACCAGTGGTAAGGCTGTTGAAACCGCTGGAGATATTGATGTGTTGCTTTTAGATAAAACAGGCACGATTACCCTTGGTAACCGTATGCCCTTTAAATTCATTCCCTTTAAAGGTATTCCCTTTAAAGAACTATCTAAAGCTATTGAGCTTTCCAGTTTTGCAGATCGTACGCCTGAAGGAAAATCTATCCTTGAATTTATTGAAAAGCATTATGGCCGTTTTTTTACTGAAAAAGAAACTCGAGGCCTGACCTTCATTCCCTTTAGTGCTGAAACACGCTTAAGTGGATGTGATGGTCCGTCTCTTTCTATCCGTAAAGGCTCATGCGATGCCATACAAAACTTACTTCTTCATCAAAAGCGAAAAATCCCCCCAGAGTTTTTTAAAGTTATGGAAAGCATTAGTATCTCCGGAGGCACTCCTCTCGCGGTTGCCATGAATGGAAAGGCTCTTGGTATTATTCATCTCAAGGACATTATTAAGCCAGGAATTGCGGAACGTTTTCAACGCCTTAAGAAAATGGGTGTTCATACTGTTATGATCACCGGAGATAACCCCTTGACCGCTGCTACCATTGCAAATGAAGTAGGGGTAGATACTTTCCTTGCCGAGGCAACCCCACAGAAAAAATTGGATTTTATTATAGAAGAACAAGCCAAAGGATACTTAGTTGCCATGACAGGGGATGGGACAAACGATGCGCCAGCTCTCGCTCAAGCTGATCTAGGCATTGCGATGAATTCGGGAACTCAAGCCGCAAAAGAAGCTGCAAATATGGTTGATTTGGATAGCAATCCTACGAAAATTTTAGAGGTTATCGAAATTGGGAAACAGCTCTTAATGACAAAAGGATGTTTAACAACTTTTTCAGTAGCAAATGATGTCGCTAAATATTTTGCCATCATCCCGGCTATTTTTCTTCTCTCAATCCCTGAATTTCAGGCCATAAATATTATGAACTTATCGTCTCCTCACTCCGCCATTCTTTCCGCCGTCATTTTTAATGCCCTGAGCATAGCAGCTTTAATTCCCATTGCCTTCCGTGGGGTGAAGTACAGGCCACGGGGAGCTAAGGTCCTTTTAGCCGAATCTCTTTTTATCTATGGAGTTGGAGGGCTCTTGCTGCCCTTCATAGGAATCAAAGTGATCGACATGCTTTTATACAGTTTGAGCTTAGTTTAGATGAAAAAGGATATCCTCATCGCCCTGAACGTCTCTTTCATTACCCTTCTTTTGACGGCTGGCCTTTACCCGCTTTTGGTCACAGGATTCTCCTCCCTTTTCTTCCCTCACCAGGTGTCAGGAAGCCTGATTAAAGATAAAAATGGAAAGGTCATTGGATCTGAACTCTTGAGTCAAAAATTTTCAACCCCTGCTTATTTCTTTCCTCGGCCCGCAGCAAAAAATAAGGGATATAATGGGGTCTCTTCTGGAGGTTCCAATTTGGGTCCCACTTCCCTTGCCCTTATTCAAGAAATTCAAGAACGAATCTCACACATTAGCAAAGTCAACTCCGCGCCAATCCCTTTGGATTTAGTGACAGCCTCCGCAAGTGGATTTGATCCTCATATCTCCCTTGAAGCTGCTTTATGGCAAGCCCCCCAAGTCGCTCTCCAACGCAATGTCTCCCTCGAACGCATCGTTAGCCTAATTGAGTCAATGAAGGAGCCGCGTTATTTTTATATCCTTGGTGAGCCTCGTGTTAACGTTTTAATGCTAAACTTGACCCTAGACCATTATTTTGGCCCTCCCGGGAGACAGCCATGAAAAAGGATTTGCCAGATCATCAGGACTTTTTAGCTCTTCTTCAAAAGGCCACGCGTGGCAAACTAAAAATTTACACAGGCCCTGTAGCTGGGGTCGGGAAAACATACCGCATGCTTGAGGAAGCTCATGCCTTAAAGAAGCATGGCGCTGATGTTGTCCTGGCCTTTGTTGAAACGCATGGGAGGAAAAAACTTGAAGAACTCCTGAAGGGACTTGAGCTTATTCCTCGGAAAAAATACGACTATAAGGGTGTGGCCCTCGAAGAGATGGATGTGGATGCAGTCCTCAAACGCAAGCCTCAAATTGCCATCGTGGATGAAGTTGCGCATACGAACACGCCTCTTTGTCGTAATTCTAAAAGATATCAAGACATTATTGAGCTATTAAAGGCTGGAATCAACGTTATCTGTGCTTTTAACATCCAGCATTTGGAAAGTTTAAGCGATATCGTTAAAAAGTTTACGAACGTCACCATCTATGAAACAATTCCTGATAGCTTTCTCAAGCATGCGGATCAAGTCATCAACGTTGATCTCGGCGTCGAGGATATCATTGATCGTTTGCAATCAGGACAAATCTATGGGGCAGAAAAGATTACGTTAGCCCTTGAAAACTTCTTCAAAGAAGAAAACCTGATTAAATTACGAGAACTTGCCTTGCGCGAAGTGGCAGAAGCCATTGAACAAGGAGGGTACTATATCCCCAAAAAAGAGGCCCTTAAAGACGCCATTTTTGCAAGTCATCAGCTGATGGTATGTTTTTTACCTGAAAGGTGGAGCCAACGTACCATGCTGAAAAAAGCCTCTCGACTCGCTGGACGTCTTAGCAAAGAATGGTTTGTTGTCTATGCAGAAACTTCTGAGGATGCGCCCGAACAAATTGATCTTGAAAAACAACGATACCTCTTTTCTGACATTCAATTTGCAAAAGATCTCGGAGCGCATATTATCCACCTTAAAACGGAAAATCGCATTAACGGGTGGCTTGACTTTGCTAAAAAAGAGTCTATTTCACAACTTATCATTGGCCGCCCAGAAACCAGCTGGTGGCGGGAAGCATTTGGGTTAGATATTCTCAATTCTCTCCTCAAGCAATCTAAAGAGCTCGATGTTTTTATTATGAGTTATCATAAGGAAGAGATAAAAGGAAACCGTTGATGAAAATTAAGACACAGCTCCTTTTCACTCAACTCCCAAATCTCCTTATTATAGGTTTAATTGCTTGGTCTTTCATTGCTTTCATCAATTCCATTAAAGAGCAGGCGGATCTTATTCTTGTTAAGAATTATAAAAGTATCTCTCATATGATTAACTTGAATAAACATCTTGAAGACCTAAACGACCTTTATATCAAAAATCCAACCATCATGTCTGAACGTCCATCAGAAATAAATCCCTTAAAAATTCAGGTAGACCAACAGCTTCTCCTCCAAAAGGAGGACCTTAAAAGCTCACGGGAAAAAGAGCTAACAGAAACTCTTCATCAAAGTTGGCAGAAATATTTGAAGACAATTTCTTTGCCCTTCCCCTCTCCCATTTTTCAGGGAGAAAAAGTCTACAAAGAGTTAAAGTCTAACACAAACGCTATTATACAATTGAATCTAGATCGAGTTATTGCAACAAAAGAAAAACTCTCAAAATTTATTACGCAAGTTATTATTTTTATATTAGTTAGCAGCGGAACAGCCATAATTTTTTCTCTTTTTCTTTTTTGGTTTTTTTCAGGGCTCTTTTTAGATCCTTTAAATACGCTGGCTGAAATGATTCGCAAAATTGGAGAGGAAGAGAAAACAATACTTATAAACCTTAAAGGATCAGAAGAAATTGAAAAGCTTTGCAATGAATTTAACCTTATGGCCATACGTCTTCAAGGATATCAAAGAGACTCTCTTCAAAAGGCCCTGGAAAGCTTCCAGCTCATGAAAGATGCTCTTGATGCTTGGCCAGAAGCGATCCTCATTGTGGATAAAATTTCTAATTTCATTTATGTCAATAAAGCAGCACGGCATATATTAAATCTTTCCCATGACTTCAAAAAGGTTCCCTCGCTTTTTCATGTCAATAAAGAATGGAAAGATCTTCTCCTTGAAATCTGCAATAACGTTCTTGCAACAGGTTTAACCTATCAACCTAATAAAGAAAAGGATGTACTTTCCTTTTTTATAGACAAGAAAAAAGCCTTTTTCCTTCCTTGGGCCTATCCCATTAAAAGGGAGAGTTCTAAGAACTTAGAATTTGAAGGTATTCTGATTATCCTTCAAGACCTCCTCCACAAACCTTTTTCAGAAGAAAGCAAGGCTGATGCTTATGAAAGACTGGCCCATGATTTCCGGCCTCCTCTTAATGAAGTCCGTATGGCGATCCATTTATTATGTGTGGAGGGTGCCGCTGGGCCTTTAACGGAAAAACAAAAGGAAATCCTTATGGCCACACGAGAAAAGTGTGACTATATGGAAAATATTTCTCAAAGTTTACTTAGCCTTTCGCGCGGCCAATTCAAAAAACAAGGCCTTCCTCTTCAAGAGATGGATTTAAGTATCATAGTTACAAACCTTATTAATGGTGTAAAATTAGAAGCTAATCAAAAAAAGATCATTTTCAATTTTGAAAGTCCTCCTTATTTGACCCTCATCAAAGCCAACAGTGATGAAGTACAAACAATTGTTGGGAATCTTTTGCGTAATGCAGTCCATTATGCAAAACAAAAATCAACAATAAATGTTGAGTTACAAGAATCCCATAAATTCATCGAATTTAAGGTCAGCAATCAAGGTCCTTCTATTCCTCTTAAATATCGCCAAAATATCTTTAAAAAGAATTTTAAAGTCCCTGGACAAGAAGATACACGCGCGGGCTTAGGTTTATATATTGTCAAAAAAATCGTAACATCCATGAAAGGAAGGATTGGTTTTAAAAGCTCCGCAAAAAAAGGAACAATCTTTTGGGTTAAATTTCCACTTGAGAGCAATAAAGAAAAGTTAAAAATTAGCTAATTGTTAACTAATTTAGGCCATGCTTCATTAAATCCCATCATCTTGGTGAGATAAGAACAAAAAAGGGGGAAATTCATGATTTATAAGAACTGTATTGATGCATGCTTTGATTGCGTAAAAGCCTGCGAACGTTGTGGAAGCGAATGCTGTACGCCTTCCTGCAAAGAAAAACATGAGTGTTGTACCGTTTGTGCAGAAGTCTGCACCCTTGTGGGACGGTTAACGGCACGTAACCTTTGCTGCGCTGATATCTATCAGCTTTGCGCAAAAATCTGTGACGACTGCGCTAAAGAGTGTTCCAAAATTGATCATGCGTATGCAAAAGACTGCGTTAAAGCATCCAAAAAATGTGCTGATGTCTGCCGTATCTGCTTTGAGGATTGCAAAGAGTGCGAATCAAAAAAAGCAGGTTGTCACTAAGGCCGCAAGGGCTAGAGGGACTTTTCCCGGGTCTGTCTTGATGGAAAATGCAAGCCAATGATACCCCATTATAATGATAGCGGGGTATCAAAGTATTATTGAGCTTAGAAGGAGAGCGTTGCCGCTCTCCTCCCATAATAAACGGATTAATGCCTGCCTGGTACATCCGTGGGTGGATTTTGAGGTGGCAATCCTTCTGGCATGCCGCCAGGGCCGCTATCTATTATCTGCGTTGTGTCAACTTCTCCACCACCAGGAAGTATTACCTGACCAGGTTCGCTTAGGGATGTGGCACTATCGACTGCTCCACCACCAGGAAGCATTACATGACCAGGGTCTTGAAGCTCTACAGATGGATCTTGCACTACCGTCTCTGGATTGGGCACTTGATAAATTACCGCGTCACCTGAGCCCTCAACTTTGGGTGTAGTGATTAACTCTGCACCCTGAGCCACTGCGAGTTCAGAAGACATTGTAAAACTCCCAAGAAGCAGTGCTGTTGCTATAAATGAGTATTTCATATCATTTCCTTTCTATATGGTTATTTAAAATACGACAACTATTGTTGCTATTCTTTTATTATAACAACACATTATTAACAATTGGTTAACATATGGACGTTAAACAAACACTAATTTTTTGATTTTTTACGGAAGATACCCTATATACTATTTATAAGACACACCAACCTAGAGGGCGCTTTTGCAAGAATTCATTCAAACCTGGGGCTATATAGCCGTTTTTATCGGATCCCTCTTTGAGGGTGAGTCTGTTATTTTTGCAGCGGGCTTTTTAGCTCATGAAGGGTATCTTTCCCTTCCAAAAATTATTCTCGTTTCTTTTATGGGAACACTTGTTGCAGACCAGCTCCTGTATCAAGTTGGCCGCCATTTTGGGAGCCACATCCTCGATCGTTTCCCCTCTCTCAAACCTCGAGCCGATAAGGCTTTTTACATGCTGAAACGTTATGACAGCCTTTTTATCCTCAGCTTCCGCTTTATTTATGGCATTCGCATTCTGAGCCCTCTTATCATTGGCGCAAGTGGTGTGACCGTCAAACGCTATACCTTTTTGAATTTTGTGGCCTCCCTCATTTGGTCTGTGGGAAGCTGTGTTGCTGCCTATTATCTTGCTTACCTTATCATGGATCAATTGCAGCTCATCTCCAAATTTTTCCTTGGAATCGTTGTTGTCGGCAGTGCTATTGCCTATGGCATTTATAAATGGCGCCGACGCAGCCTTGCATAAGATAGGAAGTCCTTCATGTCTCATCGTTATCCCGTAAACTGGCAAGAATTTTATCTCAATGCCCAAGCCTTAGCGTGGCGGTTGAATGAAGGCAAATCCTGGAAAGGGCTGATTGCTATCACGCGAGGAGGGTTAGTCCCTGCTACCGTTGTAGCCCGTGAACTAGGCATTCGTAAAATTGATACGATTAGTATTGTGAGTTATGACGACAATGATAAACAAATAGAACCTTCCGTCATCAAAACCTGTCAAACGAATAACCAAGGCCAAGGGTGGTTGGTTATAGACGATCTTGTGGACACAGGTGCTACAGCAAGGATCGTCAGAGACCTCGTTCCCCAAGCCCACATTGCGGCTATTTATGCCAAACCTTCCGGAAAGGACTTCGTGGATACCTTCATGACCGAAGTCAGCCAAGACACCTGGATTGTCTTTCCTTGGGAAGAGGAAATTAACTGAGGGGGAAAGAATCAATAGTCTCTATGGGAATGCTTTTTTCCAACCCTATGAAAGCCTACAGAAATTTCTTTAATTTCCTATCAAGATATGTCACAAGGTGAAAAGGGCCACAGAGGAGTGCCAGGCATTATGATTAATGCGCTTTTAAAAGTAATCTTTCTCATAGTTTTTTTGCTCTCAAACTCTGTGCACGCCGCCTCTCAAAGGACAGTGAATCTCTATAGCTGGGCTTATATTTTCCCCCCTGAGGTTTTGGCTCAATTCGAAAAAGAAACGGGCATTAAGGTTAATCTTGACGTCTATGACACCCCTGAAATCATGGAAACAAAGCTCTTTACCAGTCATTCGGGATACGACGTTATTATGGTAACAGCCTGGCCTTATCTCCCACGCCAAATTGAAGCGCGCGTCTATCAGCCCCTTCAAACAAGTCTTATCCCCCATAAGAGCAAAATCGATCCTCTTCTCTTAAAGAAAATGGACGCAGCCGATCCTGAAAATACCTATGCCCTCCCTTTTATCTGGGGCACTAATGGTTTTGCCTACAACGCTCAAATGATTCAAGAGCGCAATCCATCAGCACCGACGCAAAGTTTTGCCATGCTCTTTGACCCCCAAGTTGTCTCTAAATTTGCTGATTGCGGTGTGATGTTTATTGACTCTCCCATCGATGTTTTCCCAGCAACTCTGAGGTATTTGAAAAAGGATCCAAATTCAGAGAGTCCTGAAGATTTAAAAGAGGCCACAAAACATCTCACAGAGGTGCGGCCCTTTATCAGAAAATTCCAAGCCAACCCCCCTACAGAAAGTCTCATTTCGGGCAATTACTGCTTGGTCCAAGGATTTTCACCAGACCTTTTATTGGCTCAACAGTTAGGTAAAGAAAGTGGTGTTGAGATTCAGTATGTCATCCCAGAAGAGGGGGGAAGCCTCTGGATTGATGCCTTAGCCATTCCAAAGGATGCGCCTCATCCCGAAGAAGCCAACCTCCTCATTAACTTCCTTCTTCGACCAGATATTATCGCTCAAATTACGAACAAAACCACGGCTGCAAATAGTGTTCCCTCCTCTAAGGACTTTATAGAAAAAGATATCCGCACAAATCCCTTGATCTATCCTTCTAAAAAAACCATTGAAAAGTTATATATAGATAAGGTTCATTCGCCACGTTACGAACGTCTTCGTTTGCGGGAATGGACGCGCGTCAAAATTGGACGATAGGAAAGACAGAATGCCTTCGAAACGACACAGAATTGACCTCCAACCATGGCAAGACCCTAAGGCAAAGCCCTACATCCATCTTGATCGTGTATCAAAGGAATTCAACGGAACACCTGCCATTGATGATGTGTCCCTCTCCATCTTTCAAGGAGAGTTTTTTTCCCTCCTTGGGCCTTCAGGATGTGGGAAAACAACCCTTCTTCGCATGCTTGCAGGCTTTGAGAAGCCCAGCAAGGGCAAAATTTATATCGATGGGGTAGATATGACCCGCAGGCCTGCCTATGATCGTCCTGTGAACATGATGTTTCAATCTTACGCCCTCTTTCCTCATATGACGGTTGAGCAAAATATTGCCTTTGGCTTAAAACAAGAAAGGATTTCAAAGGCGGAAATTCAAGATCGCGTTAAAGAGGTCCTCAAGCTGGTCCAAATGGAAAAATACAACTCCCGTAAACCTCATCAGCTTTCAGGCGGGCAGCGTCAACGGGTGGCCTTGGCCCGTAGCCTTGTCAAAAGGCCAAAACTCCTTCTCCTTGATGAGCCTTTAGCGGCCTTAGATAAGCGCTTACGTGAGCAAACCCAATTCGAGCTTGTCACCATCCAAGAGAAAGTAGGCATTACCTTTATTATGGTCACCCATGATCAAGAAGAAGCTATGACCATGTCAACCCGGCTGGGCGTTATGGATCATGGACGTCTTCGACAAATTGGGACGCCTAATGAGGTATATGAATATCCCAATTCGGAATACGTCGCTGATTTTATTGGATCCATTAATAAGTTTGAAGGACTGGTTACGGAAGTTGATGGTAATCATATCCTAGTGGATTCAGAAGAAGCAGGCTCAACGCTTTATGTCAGACACTCCGCGGAAGCTCCCGTTGGATCACATGTCAAGGTTGCCATTCGCCCTGAAAAAATGATGATTGATCACGCACCTCCAGATCAGAAACGGAACGTAACCAAAGGCATTGTGCGTGACATCGGTTATTTAGGGGACGTTTCGATTTACCACGTTAAGCTTAAAAGCGGCAAAATTGTCCTTGCTACCCAACCCAACCTTGTTCGATTGGCAGAGCGCCCTGTCACTTGGGACGATAAGGTTTTCCTTTTCTGGCGCGCTGAGAACAGCATCGTACTTACGGCATGAAGTTAAAGTTTCAAAAACATAAACCTTCATTTTCCTCCCCTTTTTGGGTGACGTCTATTCCCTTTGGGTGGCTCCTTCTTTTTTTTCTCATTCCTTTCCTCATTGTTTTAAAAATTAGCTTTTCAGAATTTAGACTCGGCCTGCCCCCTTATGCCCCTTTGATTGACTGGGCTAAAGAAGGTGTTCTTACGATTAAGATTGACCTGTCGAATTATACATTTATCGGAACAGACTTCCTTTATCTCTTTGCCTATGTGGATTCGCTGATTATCGCATTATTAGGCACCATTGGATGCCTTGGCATTGGGTACCCCATGGCCTATAGCATCGCAAAAGCCCCCCCTTCGAAGAGAACGATTCTCTTAATGATGATCATTTTGCCCTTTTGGACATCCTTTTTGCTTCGTGTTTATGCGTGGATTGGCATTTTAAGTCCCCAAGGCTATTTAAATACAATCCTCATAAAATTCGGACTTATCCGCATCCCCCTTCCCCTTATCGATAATACCTTTGCAACGGTTTTGGGCATCATTTATTGTTACCTCCCTTTTATGATCCTTCCCCTTTACTCGTTCTTAGAAAAAATCGATCATACACTAGTTGAAGCCGCGTATGATCTTGGCGCTCGCCCTTTTCAAGCCTTTTTAAGAGTCATCTGGCCTCTCTCTCGCCCCGGGGTCATCGCTGGCTCTTTGCTTGTTTTTATTCCCGCGGTCGGTGAATTCGTAATCCCAGAACTTTTAGGAGGCTCACAAACGCTCATGATTGGCAAAGTGATCTGGAATGAGTTCTTTACAAATCGCGCTTGGCCCGTTGCAGCCGCTCTTGCGATTGTCATGCTCATCTTCCTGACCCTTCCTATTGTTATCTTCCAACGCTATCAAGAACAACAAATGAGGTTTTTCGATGCAGACTAACCTCTCCCCTTCCTTAAGAGTTTTCCTGACTTTGGGATATGGGTTCTTATATCTTCCCATTCTAACTCTGATTATTTTTTCCTTTAATGCTTCACGTCAAGTCACCGTTTGGCAAGGTTTTTCAACTAAATGGTATCTCTCTCTTTTCCAAGATAAAATACTCATAAAATCCCTGTGGGTCAGCCTTCAAGTCGCAACGTCTGCAGCAACCTTTGCTATTATTTTAGGAACACTTGCTGCGATAGCTCTTGTTAGGTTCGGACGGTTTAAAGGACGCGGCCTCCTAGGTATACTAACCACCGCCCCCATGATTATGCCCGAGGTTATCACTGGTTTATCTCTTCTCTTACTTTTTGTTGGCCTTGAGCAAATTATTGGCTGGCCGCAGGGACGCGGCATCCTCACCATCACCCTTGCTCACACGACTTTGTGCATGGCTTACGTCACCATTATCCTTCGAGGGCGTCTTGCGGACATGGATCTATCTCTCGAAGAAGCGGCTCTTGACTTGGGCGCACGCCCCTTCAAGGTTTTTATCACGATTGTTCTCCCGCTCATTTCCCCTGCTCTTATTTCAGGATGGCTTTTAGCTTTTGCTCTCTCTTTGGATGACCTAGTTATTGCCAGTTTCGTTGCGGGCCCAGGTTCTTCAACCCTTCCCATGGTCATTTTCTCGAGTATTCGCTTTGGTATCACCCCTCAAATCAATGCCCTTGCAACGATTATCATTACAACTGTGGCCATGGGCGTTATGATCGCGGGGTGGCTTATGCATCGCAAGAAATGAGTCCTTACGCCCTCAATATTCCTGTCAATATTCCTTGACAATGAGAAGGTGTGTAAGGTATCTCAAGAGCACCTCTTTGGGGGTGTAGCTCAGTTGGTTAGAGCGCCGGCCTGTCACGCCGGAGGCCGCGGGTTCAAGTCCCGTCACTCCCGCCAGGTGTCTTTTCTTTAAGCAGCAGTCTTTCTACTTAAAAACTTTTCAGGATCTACATAAGTATATCCAAGATCCTGTGCCACCGCTTTATAAGTGACATGCCCCTGACATACGTTAAGGCCGGCCAATAGATGATGATTCCCCAACATTGCTTTTTTGTAACCTTTCTGTGCTAGGGTTAGGACAAAGGGCAAGGTCGCATTATTCAAAGCAAAAGCCGAGGTTCGCGCCACGCCTCCTGGCATATTCGTTACGCAATAGTGAACGATGCCATGCTCAATATAGGTTGGATCACTAAAAGAGGTGGGACGACTTGTTTCAAAACATCCCCCCTGATCGATGGCCACATCAATAAGAACAGAGCCTTTTCTCATTTTTTTAATCATAGTTTCAGTCACAATCTTTGGCGCAGTAGCCCCTGGAACAAGAACCGCTCCAACAACAAGATCTGAATCGGTAACACATTGTTCAATGGCTTCAAAAGTTGAGTAAAGGGTCCGCAAACGAGGGCCAAAGTACATTTCAAGTTCCGCCAAACGCTGAATAGACTTATCAATAATAGTAACATTGGCCCCAAGTCCAATAGCCATACGAGCCGCATTTGTCCCTACAACGCCGCCACCAATAATGGTGACTTTTCCTGGCTTGACCCCAGGAACGCCTCCGAGAAGAACACCTGACCCCGCCTTTGCTTTTTCAAGGCAGTGCGCTCCAACTTGAATAGACATACGCCCTGCAACTTCGCTCATGGGCATAAGAAGTGGCAGCCCTCCCTTAGGAGAGGTAACAGTTTCATAAGCAATGGCAATACATTTAGAGTCAATCAACCCCTGGGTTTGCTTCTTGTCCGCCGCTAGATGAAGATAAGTAAAGAGAATTTGGCCCGAGCGCAGAAGCTTCAACTCAGAGTGCTGAGGTTCTTTCACCTTCACAATAAGCTCTGAGGCCTTAAAAATTTCTTCGGGGTTGGAGGCAATTGACGCGCCTGCTTCCTTATAATCCTCATCCGAAATCCCAATCCCGCCACCAGCATTTGTCTCAACTAAAACGCTATGGCCATGATGAACAAGCTCTCTGACAGATGAAGGCACAAGTCCCACCCGCCACTCATTATTTTTAATTTCCTTTGGAACACCAAGATTCATAAATACCTCCATTAATGGGTACCTCTCCTGTACCAAGTACGAAAACAAAGTTCAAGATGTCTATTTTGTCTCACTTGTGTCTGAACTTACACATCGCGCTCTCGATGGCGCAACAAATTACTTCCTCAACTCGCTACACAAGAAGACCTTTCTTTATTTCAGAAAAATCCGCTCCCACTAAATTTACTCAACGGGAGCACCTCGTTAAGAAAATAGATAATAATGCAAATAGGCTCTGAATTAGATTTGACAAATCCAACATCTTTTATTAAACTAGTTAATAAACTAGAAGGATTTGATATGCAAAATTCTATGGGTGCTTTTGAAGCCAAAACACATTTTGGACAGCTTATTGAGCGCGCTATCCATGGCGAAGAGACGCTGATTACGCGACGTGGCAAGGCTGTTGCAAAAATAGTTCCCATTAGCTCAACCGATGTCGAGTCTGCAAAATCTGCAGCTATAAGGCTGCGTGCTCTTGCTAAAGATATGAATTTAGGCCCTTTCGTGTGGGAGGAGTGGAAAAGTTATAGAGACATGGGGAGGAAATAGTTTTGGCTTTTGTTCTGGATTTCTCTGTAGCCATTTCTTGGCTTATGCCAGATGAGTTCTTTGATTCTATTTTTCTTGACAAAACCGTTAAAGAAGGAGCGGTCGTTCCTTCTATTTGGTCTCTAGAAATAGGGAACGTTCTTCTTATGGCTGAGCGACAAAAACGAATTTCAGCAGAACAGCGCCACCGAGCCTTATTTACTCTCTCCGAGCTTCCCATTAACGTTGACGTAATGACCTCTCAACATGCTTGGCACGAAACCATGGACATAGCGGAACGCTATAAATTAACCCTCTATGATGCAACTTACTTAGAGCTCGCTCTCCGCTGTTCCCTGCCTTTAGCAACCCTTGATAAATCTCTCAAAAGAGCCGCGGAAGAGGTTGGCATTACTACAGAGAGTAGCAATTCAAAACATTAAAATCGATGTTTCTTCCTATATATTCTATTAATTTGGCTCTTGTGAAAGAGAGTCGCTATAGATTAAGAGCCTCTGATGAGAAAATTAAAGACCCATGTTTAACTTTATCGCTCTTTATTGAGTTGAGGCCTCCTTCCATTTAAGGCCTGTATAATACTTGGATGATAACTCGTTATCGTGGGTTTCGCATTCATAAAATCCAACCTTCTTATAAAAACTTCGCGCTTTTTCATTGAGCTTCCGTGTATCCGCAACAATTTTATTAACTTTACGGCCATCAAGATTCTTAAGAACATTAAATGTAGCTGCCCCATAGTGATGCCTTTGCTCTTCTGGCGTGATAGCCATCTGTCGTATATGTAATGTTTGAACTTCTTCCTTCCATTGTTCTACAATAGCAAATCCAATCAAGCACGACTCTTTTCCAGAACCTTTCATAACATCAATGAACCACATATTATGAGCAGCAGCGTTTTGAAAATTTTTCCACTCCTCATTAAATGTGTCTTCAAGCCATTTCGTGACATCTGTTTTAGTTTTAAAATGTGGCTTCAGTTGCCGTGGTTCTAGTGATGCATAGTTTTCTTCAAATGTAGTTACAAACAAGGTTTTCGCGTCTTCCACAGGGTCTTTTTTTGAGCGATATTGAAATGAGATACAGTTCCCATCTGCATCTTCATATTCACCAAAGCTGAAAGCTGAAGGTATAAAAGACAGCGTAAGAAAAAGAGCTAAGAAACTATAAGTCAAAAGTTTACGTATGTTAGTCATAATTGATCTCCATAAAAAGCGAGAATTATAAATCTAACAAACGAATGTGGATAAATGCAAGGAATAAAAGGTCTGATATTTATCACAGGAAACCACTAGCTTTCTTCCCCTGTCTCAGTATATGATGCTCTAAACTTATAAAGTAAGATGAGAATCCATGTTTACAGCAGCTTTTCGGAAGGTTTTTGGTTCAGCAAATGAACGATATATTAAAAGTCTGAGTAAAACTGTTGAGCAAATAAATGCGCTCGAAGGTGACATAGGAAAGCTCTCCGATGAAGCTTTGCGCAAGAAGACAGATGAGTTTCGAGCTCGGCTTAAAAAGGGTGAAACACTGAATGATCTTTTGGTAGAAGCTTTTGCTGTTGTCAGAGAAGCGTCAAAACGTACCTTGGGTCAGCGCCCTTTTGACGTCCAGCTCAAGGGCGGCATCATCCTCCATCGCGGTATGATTACGGAAATGAAGACGGGAGAAGGTAAAACCCTGGTTGCAACTCTTCCCGTTTACCTGAATGCTATAGAAGGCAAAGGCGTTCATGTGGTCACCGTTAATGATTATCTAGCCAAGCGTGACTCTGAGTGGATGGGAGTTATCTACAAGTTCTTAGGTCTGACCGTTGACTGCATTGTCCATGAACTCGATGATCTGGAACGCCAAATTGCCTATAAATGTGACATTACGTATGGCACTAACAATGAACTAGGCTTTGACTATTTGCGCGATAATATGAAGTTTCGTTTGAATGAAATAGTTCAACGACCCTTCAATTACGCCATTGTGGACGAAGTGGATAGCATCCTAATTGATGAAGCCCGGACTCCCCTTATTATTTCTGGAGCCGCCGAGGATTCTTCAGACCTTTATATTCGCGTAGATAAACTTATCCCTGAACTTCTTCCTGAAGATTATGAAAAGGATGAAAAGGCCCGTGCCGTTACCCTTACTGAGCAAGGCATTGAACATATTGAACAGCTTCTTCGAAAGGCCGACCTTCTAAATGGGGCTTCTCTTTATGATATTCAAAATGTACCGATTGTCCATCATGTAAACCAAGCTCTCCGCGCTCACAAACTCTTTGATCGCGATGTGGACTATATGATCAAAGAAGACAAGGTCATGATCATTGATGAATTTACAGGCCGCGTTATGGAAGGCAGGCGCTATTCCGAAGGGCTCCATCAAGCTTTAGAAGCTAAGGAAAAAGTCGAGATTCAGCAAGAAAACCAAACCCTTGCCTCCATTACATATCAAAATTATTTTCGTCTTTACCCAAAGCTCGCAGGCATGACTGGAACGGCTGTCACAGAAGCTGCTGAATTCGGAGATATTTATAAACTAGAAGTTTTAGAGGTTCCAACAAATGTGCCAGTGATCCGTAAGGATATGGATGATGAAATCTACCGGACAGCACAGGAAAAATATGAGGCCATCATCAAACTTATTGAGGAATGTCGTGCCCGCAAACAACCCATCCTTGTTGGAACAGTTAGCATTGAGAAATCAGAACTTTTGTCATCTCTTTTGAAACAAAAGAAAATTTCACACAATGTCTTGAATGCAAAATACCACGAACAAGAAGCCAAAATCATAGCGGAAGCAGGTGTGCCGAGTGCTATTACCATTGCCACCAACATGGCAGGTCGTGGAACAGACATTAAGCTTGGCGGTAACCTTGAAATGCGCATAGCAGAAGAAACCGCCGACATCAAAGACAAGAAAAAGGCCGAGGCCCGCGCTAAAGAAATTGAAGCAGAAATCAAAGAAAATGCTGAGATTGCTAAGAAAGCTGGTGGACTTTTTGTAATTGGTACTGAGCGCCATGAAAGTCGCCGCATTGATAATCAGCTTCGCGGTCGTTCGGGTCGTCAAGGAGATCCTGGTGCATCCAAGTTCTTCCTCTCTCTTGAAGATGATTTAATGCGCATCTTTGGCTCAGAGCGGCTGGATAGCTGGCTTCAGAAACTAGGTCTTCAAGAAGGGGAGGCTATTATCCACCCTTGGATTAACCGCGCTCTTGAAAAAGCCCAACAAAAAGTTGAAGCGCGTAACTTTGATATTCGAAAGCAACTGCTTAAATACGACGATGTCATGAACGATCAACGAAAAGTTATTTACGAGCAACGACGTGAAATCATGGAAGTCAATGATGTCCATGATTATGTTGATGGCATGCGCGTTGAAGTAGTCGAGGGTCTTGTTTCACGCTTTATCCCAGAAAATGCTTATGCCGACCAATGGGAAATTAAGCCTCTTCATGAAGAATGTTTGCGCATTTTTGGCCTTAATCTGCCCATCCAAGAGTGGGCTGATGAAGAGGGTATTGCTAACATTGAAATCAAAGGGAGGATCCAAGAAGCGGTCGACAACCTTATGGCACAAAAGGAAAAAGAGTATGGGGTTGAGATGATGAATCTGGCTGAGAAGACTTTGCTTTTGCGTATACTTGACCAACAATGGAAAGACCACCTTCTCTCCTTAGACCATTTGCGTCAGGGCATTAATCTTCGCGCTTACGCCCAAAGGGATCCTTTAAATGAATATAAAGGTGAAGCTTTTGAGATGTTTCAAAATATGTTGACCCGCCTTCGGGAAAACGTGACAGGAGCGTTAGCCCATCTCCAATTTGGAGAACAAGCAACCCCACAAAAAGTTGTCAAAGACGTTCTCGAGCCTGAAATGAAACAGAAAATGACCCTTAATTATCATAAGGATCCCAATGACCCAGGAGAAACCGAAGACAAGGTTCTCGTCGGTCCTGAAGATTGGAGTCACACTCCACGAAATGCACCCTGTCCTTGCGGCTCAGGAAAGCGTTTCAAACAATGCCATGGCAAATTATAACCGGAGATGGTCTGATGATGTATAAAAATATAATTGCAATTTCTTTGACAGGTGTTCTTTTGACCGCATGTAAATCTGCTCAAGAACTCCGCCAAGACGTAACTGCTGGAGAAAGCCCGTCAACTTTTACCTTAGGTAAAGTACAATCCTCCATTCATGAGGGGATGAGCCAAGAGCAAGTTCTCAGCTCTCTTGGATCACCTAATATCGTCACCAATGATGATCATGGCGTTGAGACATGGGTTTACGACAAGGTTTCAACAGAAGGCGCGCGCGCAGCTTCCGGTGGTGGAGGGACCTTAATCCTCTTTGGTTCCTCATCAAAGGCTAGTGCTTATGAGGCTACTCAAAAAACTCTTACGGTTATGATTAAGTTTGATCCCCGCAAGCACGTTCAATCTATTAAATACCATCAAAGTAAGTTTTAGGGCGAACAATGAAGAAAACAACTTCTTTAATAGGATTAACTCTCCTTCTTTCGGCCTGTGCCTCAATGGATAAAGCTCCTTTAAAAACGCAGCTTCAGGTTCGAGAATTTCAAACGCGATCTTTTGAAACCCCTAAAACAAATGATGTCCTATCGGCTGTTGTAGAGGCCTTCCAGGACCAAGGTTTCATGGTCAAAAACGTTGTGCCTGAGGTAGGACTTGTTTCATCCTCTCGCGATGTGGATGTTGAAGACATAAATGAAGCTTTTATGCAACGCTTTTTCTTCGGTCAAAACGCCCGTTGGGGAAAAATCTCCTCCATTGAGGCTACAGCCAACGTAAAAACTCAAGGCCAAAAAACAAAAGTTCGCGTCACCTTCCAAGAGAAGGTCCTGAATAATATGGGCACCGTTGACCATGTCAAAACGATTGAGGATCAAAGATTCTACCAGGATTTCTTTGACAAGGTCGGCAAGAGCATCTTCATTGAAGGACAGAAGGTGTATTAACCTCTGGTCAATACACTGAAACCCCTGTACCATATGAGTCATTATAAATGGCAAAGGGTATGAATATGGCACAAAAACCTCATATTATTGTCCTTGGGAACGAAAAGGGCGGCACCGGTAAGTCCACGGTCAGCATGCATGTGATCGTTGGCCTCGCACGCATGGGCTTTAAGGTCGGCAGTATAGACGCAGATGCACGCCAAGGAACGCTTTCCCGCTACATTGAAAACCGCAGTCTCAGCTGTGATAAAATAGAAAAGTCCCTCCCCCAATCCACTCATTTTGCTCTTTTTCTGAGCACAAATTCTAGCCGAGAGGAGGCCTCAAAAGAAGACAACGCCAACTTAAATGAGGCCTTGAATAAATTATCTGATTGCGATTTTATTTTAATTGATACCCCCGGAAGTGATTCTTTCCTGTCTCGAGCTGCCCACACGAAAGCTGACACCCTTATTACCCCCCTCAATGATAGCTTTGTTGACTTGGATATGCTCGTACGCCTTAAAAATGACTCTTTGGATATCCTTCGCCCCAGCACATATGCCGAAATGGTCTGGGAACAGAAAAAACAACGGGCTATCCAAAACAAAAGTTCCATTGAATGGTTTGTCTTGAGAAACCGTCTCAGCAGCTTGAATGCGAAAAATAAAGAGCAAATGGAAGACGTCATTCAACTCTTGGCCAAACGTATTGGATTTCATTATATTCCTGGCTTTGGAGAACGTGTTATTTTCCGTGAACTTTTCCACTCAGGTTTGACCGTCTTGGATATGGAAGATTGTAACATGCAGGTAACCCTTTCTCACGTTTCTGCCAAACAAGAATTACGAAATTTGATTCAAATGATTCAACTTCCAGGCGTGGAAAAATTGGCTGCCTAGGAGCTTGGACCATGGCAGAGCTGTTTCTTATCCTCCTTGGTCTCACGTTAGTTGTCCTCATTTTCCAAGGATTAGAGAGGGCTGAAACAAAGCTTGTCGTGGCCACGCTCAA
>MEMA01000049.1 GCA_001767835.1 Alphaproteobacteria bacterium GWC2_42_16 | reverse complement strand
TAGACTTATCTGGACTAAAATCCGTGTTGCCTCAGCATCTGTAAGATCTTGGGTTCGATTCTGAACGCGCAGAACGGCACGCTGGTAATTATCTTCAGCCAGCCTCTCTTCACATGCTTTGGCCAAAAGATCCATTGCCGCATTATTGGTAGGCTCTTGTTGTGTCTGCATTTGTAACGATCCAGCCGGACAATCAGAACGTTCCTCTCTATTTAAAGCAGGTATTGCGACGGGATGAGGATTAGATGTGGGATTATCTGTCTCCTCTGAAGGAGGAAAAGCAACAGAATCCCATTGAGTTACAGATAAGAAAATAGCTAGGATTAATAATAGCTTATAGATCATTTATAACATCCTCATAATACAAACACTAAAAATTCAATTTATTTCTATGCAAAATAATGATTATATTTTTGTTGTCAAGGGTTGTTGGCCAAAAAGCGTTCCATTTTTTCCTAGAAAATGCATTTTTAGAAGCTGTGTTCATGAAGTATGATCGCAGGATTTACGAAAAAGTATAACCTAAAAAGACTCGTGTGTTTTGAGTCTCATTCTTATGTTTATGATGCCATTCAAAGGAAAAAAACATCAAGTGTTGGAAAAGAAATTGGAAGATTGACGAGACACAAGACGTTCAGCCTCTTTAGCTCGAAAGTTATATCACGATTGCCCATTCTATACTCTTTTTAAAAAGAGCCAGCAAATCATAGATACAGTTTCTTAATTCATTAGTTTTGTGATCTCTTCTTGAGAAAGACCTGTCACAGACATAATGAATTCTGTGTCAGTCCCCTTTACAAGCATACTTCTAGCAATCTCTATTTTGCTTTTTTCTGCTCCTTCAGCAAGACCTTGCTCTAGCCCTTTCTCTAAGCCTTTCTCTAAGCCTTGCTCTAGCCCTTGTTCGATCCCTCTCTGATATATCTTAGGCTTAAGATATTCTGCCAGTGTCATCAGTTTCTCCTCATCTACAGTCTTTAACGTCTTCACTACCTTATATAAATCTTCCTGGTGGGGAGTCTCCCCAAAACCCATAACATAAGTCACGATAGTATTAATATAACTCTCCTCTCCTTGGACTTCAATAACTTTTAAAGGCTCTATAAGTACCTTAAAAAAAGGATAGATATCCTCGTCATAAATATGCTTTAAAACTTGGGCCATAGTCCCATACCAAAGATGCATTCTTAATTCATTGTCAGAGACTTGAGTCAAATCAACCAAATGATAGGGAGACATTAGAGTTTCTCTTGCCATATCTCTGTCTTCCTTTGGAAAAAGGTCAAAAAGGTCTACTGTATGGTTATAGGGTCTTTTGCCTGTATAAAGAATCAAGGGATAAACCAAAGGAAGCTCTTTCGTCTCTGTCGTTTTTAAATGATGCTCCATAATAGCGACTATATATTTTAAAAGACGAAAAGGAAGCAAAGGATCGGCCTTTGAGGCATGTTCAATCAAGAGATACAAGAAACCCGGACGGCCATGAAAATCGGCTTTATAGAGAAGATCAACAATTTGGGTTTTCAGGTTATCACCAATAAAGCTTTCCTGTTGCAACTGAATTGAAGAAAAATCCAGAGAATCTCGCACTTGATCTGGCAGATTCTTACGAAAAAACTCCTCAATCACGCGCGGATTAGCCAGCATGGCACGCGTGAATCTATCGTGATAAGATAAGCTTTTCTTTGCCATTCTTATTATTATTGTTTAAAGTTTAATGTAAATTATAGGGAAATTTCTATGAAAGCAAGGGCATTCTTTTTTGCGCTCTAAAAAAATTTAATTCGAAATCAAAGGTTTATGACAAGACCATCATAAGCAGGTTCTACGCCTTGAGGGAGCTCTTTTAACAGAGTCTCATAATCGAGGAGCAAAGACATATGCGTTAAGTAAGCCCATTTTGGCTTTACCCTTTCAATCCATTTTAAGGTTTGTTCAAGATGAGAGTGGCTTGGTCGAGGTTCTATTGAAATACAGTCTACAATCCAAACGTCAACACCTTCTAGAATCTTAAAAGCCTTCTCATCTAAATCAACCACGTCCGTTGAGTAAGCCACTTTCTCAAATCGATAGCCCACAGAAGTTGAGTAACCATGCCCTTGCAAAAATGGTAGAATAGAAATGGCGCCAATTTCAAGGGGACCATCAATAACATTTGCTGTAACAAAAGCATGATAGATGTCCGGCCGCAGTTCTTCTGAAGGAAAAGCATAATCGAAGCGTCCTTTGATAACTTCAAGGGTATGTGGATCCGCATAAATAGGAATGGGAATTTTATTAAAATAAGTAAAGGCACGAAGATCGCTTATACCATGAGTGTGATCCGCATGATCATGGGTATAAAGTACTGCATCAGGTCGGCTTAACTTTGCAGAGAGCCATTGGAATCGAAGATCAGGAGACGTGTCCACCAAAAGGGTTGTTCCATTTTTTTCAACAGCAATAGAAGCGCGGGTCCTGCGATTTTTTGGATTCTTTGGATCACACTCACCCCAATTCCCTGTAATAACAGGAACCCCTTCGGAGGCTCCACAACCTAGGATAGTTACTCGCATGTTAAATTAACCTTCGAAAACAAAGTTAAAAAATTAAGCGTTGTTTTGTGACATACCTCGTTATAGTCCACTGTTTTCAGTCTGGCGAGCTTTTTTAGGGTCTCTTCAAGGTAAGCAGGCTCATTAGGCTTTCCACGGTAAGGGATAGGTGCTAAGAATGGCGCATCAGTTTCGACAAGCAACCGGTCTAAAGGAATATCCTTAACCACCTGGCGCAAGGAATCTGCTTTGTTAAAGGTAATGATTCCAGAAATTGAAATATAAAACCCAAGCTCTAAGGCCTTATCCCGGAACTTTTCTGTCCCCGAAAAACAATGAATCACGCCGCGCCCTTTGCTATTGCCAATCGTTTTTAATAAATCGAGAGTCTCCTCCTCAGCATCTCTTGTGTGGATAATAAGCGGAAGGTCAGCATCTAAAGATGCTTCAATATGAGCTATAAAAGCCTTTCTCTGTAGCTCCCTTGGACTATGCATATAATGATAATCAAGCCCAGTTTCACCAAAAGCTACAATCTTGGGGTGTTTTGACGCATCAAGCAATGCCTTGAAGAGCGCTGCTTTTGGATCGATTTTTTCCGCCTCATGGGGGTGGACTCCAACGGACGCAAAAACATGCTCATACCTTTCAGCAATTGACGTCACAACGGGAATCTTTGTAAGGTCTGTACAAATAGTCAAAAAACCCTTAACGCCCTTAACGCGAGCGCGCTCTAAGGTACCATCAAGATCACTTGCCATGGGCTCATAATCAAGGTGACAGTGGCTATCAATCAAAAACATGTTCTTTCCTTAGGGGTTAATCTTCGATAGTATACCATAAAAAGAAGCCTTTTTTTAATGGGTTAATGCATGCATCGTTATCTTATTTTATATTTTTTGCTCGCTACCTCTTGTTTTGGATATCAACACACGCCATCGGTTATTGTAACAAAAGTCACTGAAAATTTATTTAACCCTTCTGTGATGGGGGTAGGAACGTTTGTAGCTTATAACGATGTGACTTTAAAATCTGAAATTCGGGGGAGGATAGATTTTATTCATTTTAAAGAAGGGAATTTTGCAGAACGCAATCAAAAGCTATTTACTTTTTATAACGTTGAACAACAAGCAAAGGTTAAAAAGGCAGAAGCGAACCTTCGCAGAGATCAAAATATTTTAAAGCGCAAGCAAAATCTTGCGGCAAAGAAGTTCGTAAGTTTGCAAGATATAGAAGGCGCTGAAACACAAGTAGAATCTTCAAAAGCTGAGTTAGCCCTTGCAAAAGCAGAGCTCGAGAAAACCACCGTTCGCGCACCCTTTGATGGCGCCCTTTCCGAAAAGAAAGTTGCGAAAGGAGCCTACCTTATTGAAGGAGATCCTCTAGTTCGTATCCAAGATATAACTCCCATACGTCTTAAATTCAGTCTTCCTCAAAAAAACATCACAACGATTAAAGTTGGGAATAAAGTTTTCGCAACGACTGATGTTTATCCGAATGTTTCTTTTGAAGGAAAAGTAGACGCGATTGAACCCGCCGTTGATGAAGAGACAAAAAGTATTCATGTTTTTGCGACTTTCTCTAATGAGGATAAAAGACTTATTCCTGGACTTTATGCTCGTGCCGAATTGAAAACATCTACTGTCACAAAGTCATCTCTTTTTATTCCTGAGCAAGCTTTGGTTATTCGTCCAACAGGGAATTATGTTTTTAAAAAGACCAATAATACGGCGCAATTAGTCAAAGTAACTTTAGGGCAACGCATGGCTGATCAGGCCGAGATCTTGAGCGGATTACAGAAAAACGATATTATTATCCTTGAGGGACAGGAAAAAATTCGAGACGGCACTCTCATAAATGCTGTTGAAAAACCTTGAAAACCCAAGGAAAATCAACCATGTTCATCACAGATCTATCGATTAAACGACCTATCTTTTCCATTGCTTTAAGCCTCATCATTATAATTATCGGGGTGCTCTCTTATAGAAATCTGAATTTGCAGCAATATCCAGACGCTGAAGAACAAGTTTTGATTGTTGACACAAAATATCCCGGAGCTGCTGCTAGTATTATCGAATCTAAAGTCACGACCCCTTTAGAAAGCTCCCTTGCAGGAATTCCGGGACTTGATTATATGGAGTCCTCCAGCAAAACAGGACAGAGCCACATCACGCTTTACTTTCATCCTAAAACGTCTCTTTCTGATGTGGCTTCTGATGTACGCGAGCACATTGCTCAAATTACTGATACATTACCCCAAGGTTCTAAAGAACCTATTGTTATTAAAAGCTCTGAATCTAAAGAGCCTTTTATGTATGTAACCTTAACGAGCTCAATTCATAGTGAAGGCGAACTTTATGATTACGCAGACCGTTATTTGAAAGATCAACTTGAATCAATTCCAGGAGTGGCTGATGCAACAATTTACGGCAATCCTTTAACAATGAAAGCGAGTCTCGATCGCGAAAAAATGAAAGCTTATAATATTTCCGTAACGGATATTATCGATGCCCTCGAGGGAAGTAGCCAAGCCTTTCCTGGAGGCCAAATCGTTAAAGGAAAACGGTATGTAAATTTGATCGTAGATTCAGGACTCAACACCCCTCAAGAACTTGAAAAACTCGTCATTTCTGGAGAACGCGATCACATTATTTCTTTAAAGGATATTGCAACCGTAAGTTTTGATCGAGATACGCGTGATGATGAATGGCTACCCCGCTATAATAAAAAACCAGCTGTTTTTATAGGAGTCAAAAAACGATCCGATGGAAACGTTCTCTCCATTTCAGCCGCCGTTCAAGAGATCCTCGCCAAAAATGCATCCTCTCATCCGCAAGGGATGGTTGTTGAAGATGGTTATAACATTTCGTTGTTTATCAAAGCTTCCCTTAAAGCAGTTCAAAGGGCAATATTAGAATCTATCATTCTTGTTCTTCTCATTATTTTTCTCTTTCTTCATTCACCTCGTGCAACATTGATTCCCCTAATGACAATCCCCATTTCTTTAATTGGGTCCTTTGCCTTCCTTTACCTGTTTCATTGTTCAATTAACACCATCACCCTTTTGGCCATGGTTCTTGCCATAGGTTTAGTTGTTGACGACGCCATTGTCGTTCTTGAGAATATTCATCGGCATATTGAAGAGGGCTTAAAACCCTTTGAAGCTGCCATCAAAGGAAGCCGTGAAGTTGGCTTCGCCGTGATTGCCATGACTCTGACCTTAGCCAGCGTCTATGCTCCGATTGCCTTTATTCAGGGACTTACTGGCAAGCTTTTCTCTGAGTTTGCAATTTCCCTTGCGGGAGCCGTTCTGATTTCAGGTGTTGTTGCCCTCACTTTATCACCCATGATGTGCTCACGTCTCTTACCACCAAAAACCAAACTAAAGTCAAATGCTTTTTCAGATTTTATTGAAACGATTATGAACGTTCTGGCTCATGGATATCAAGCAAGCCTCAAAAACCTTTTGATGCGGCCCAAACTTTTTCTTGTGGGTTTTTCAGGAGTCTTACTCCTTGGCCTCTTTTTGTTTTATAAAATTCCTTCAGAATTAGCACCCCAAGAAGATGAATCTCTTATACAAGCTTGGGTCCAGGGCCCTGACGGAGCGACTATAGATTCCCTTATCCCTTATACAATACAAATTGAAGATCTTCTCTCCTCAGTGCCCGAACATAACAACCTCTGGTCAGATACTCAAAGAACAGGAATTTTTGCAGGCATTCAACTCAAACCCTGGAGTCAACGCTCTCGGAGTCAACAGGAAATTATTGATAGCTTAAGAAAAGTAGGAAGAAAAACCCCAGGGGTGAAGGTCTCTATCTTTCCTAAGAAAACTCTTTTAACCGGTGGGCAAGCCTCTGTTGAAGTAGCCATCAATACAACGGGATCCTATGAGTTTCTAGAAACTGAAGTCGAAAAGCTAATTGCAAGTTTAAAAAAGTCCACATGTTTTGAATCTATGGAACAAACCCTTTCTCTTGGAATTCCTCAATTAAATATCCAAGTTGATCGTAATAAAGCCGCTCTTTTAGGGGTAAAAATCAAAGATGCAGCGCGCGCTCTTGAGGTTATGCTGAGCGGGGCTGCCGTTTCAACTTTTCAAAAAGAAGGAAAAATTTATGATATCATCCTTCAATCTACAGAAAGAAACAAGCGAAGCATTGAAGATATTGGAAATTTTTATGTTAACGCCCTACACGAAGATAAAAAATTGGAACCTGTCCCCTTGGGTAACCTTATTACAATTAAAGAAATCGCAACTCCAGCAGACTTAACCCATATCAATAAAATGCGTTCCTCAACCTTAACGGCTGATCTTGCGCCAAGTTGTAACTTGAGCGAGGCCATGTCCCTTGTAAAAACCACGATGAAAGAGGAATTATCCCCTTCCCTTCAAACTGAACCCATTGGAAAACTGCGCAAGTTTTTAGAGTCAAAAGCAGATATGTATATCATTTTTCTTACATCTCTCCTTTTTATCTATCTCGTCTTGGCAATTCAATTTGACAGCCTTATAGACCCTCTCTTGATCATGGTAACGGTCCCTCTCTCAATGATGGGAGCCCTTGTGGCCCTTTATTTTACAGGGGGAACTTTAAATATCTTTAGCCAAGTAGGGCTGATTACTCTTGTAGGACTTATCACAAAACACGGCATTTTGATTGTGGACTTTGCGAATAAACAACGACACCAAGGTCTTTCTGTTGTTGAGGCCATCCAAAAGGCCACACGCTTGCGCTTTCGCCCCATTCTTATGACAACCGGCGCCATGGTTTTGGGTTCCATTCCTCTTGCTCTCGCTACAGGGGCAGGAGCTGAGAGCCGTCAACAAATTGGATGGGTCTTGGTGGGCGGCTTACTTGGAGGCACCTTGTTTACCCTCTATGCCGTCCCCTTTGCCTATCGCCTTGTGAAGGGTAAGCACGAATAATTTGCCTTGACGTTTTTGGCTAATAAACTGACAATCTAAAGATAACAGGTAGGTAACAATGCTTCGACGTCTTCCTTTGGCTATTGTTGTATTATTCCTGAACTTTGCTTCCTCTCATGAGGTACAGGCGCAGTCAAAAGTACTCCAATTGGACATTGATGGCGCCATAGGTCCTGCAACTCAAGATTATATTTCAAAAGGGGTCGCGCACGCAGTTTCCCAAAAAGCAGACTTCATCCTTTTAAAAATGAACACCCCCGGGGGCTTTGATACGGCCACACGAAACATCATCAAAACGATTATTGCCTCCCCTCTCCCCATCGTGACTTATGTGGCGCCTGAAGGCTCTCGTGCGGCCAGCGCTGGCAGTTATATCCTTTATGCAAGTCATATTGCAGCCATGGCCCCAGCCACCCATTTAGGAGCAGCCACACCTGTATCCCTTGACCCCTTTGCCATGGAAGAGCAAAAGGACAAGGCCCCTCACGAAAAAACAACAATGGAAAAGAAAACGTTGAGCGATTCTGTGGCTTATATAAAAGGATTGGCACAACTGAGGGGACGGAATGTGGAATGGGCTGAAAGAATGGTTTCTGCTTCTGAAAGTCTCCAATCGAATGAAGCTTTACGTCTTGGTGTCATCGATGTTTTGGCGCGTGACACAGCTGATCTTTTCCACCAAATCAATGGCCGCACTGTTATGGTTCAAAACCATCCTCAAATTATAAAAGCCCAAGATGTTCAAGTAGAGCGATATGAGCGCGATTGGCGCCTTAAATTTTTAGAAGTTATCACCGACCCAAGCATTGCCTATATTCTGCTCATTATTGGGATGTGGGGGCTTTTCTTTGAATTTGTTAATCCCGGTTTTATCCTCCCCGGCGTTGCGGGAGCGATATCCCTTTTGATCGCCCTTTATGCCTTTCAATTGCTTCCCATCAATTATTCAGGCCTTGCGCTCGTCATCATCGGCATCATCTTTATGGCTTCAGAAGCCTTTGTTACGAGTTATGGCATCTTAGGTATCGGGGGGCTCGTTGCCTTTGTGGTGGGCTCAATCCTTCTCTTTGACCAAAAGGATTATGCTCCACCATGGAGTATTGTTATTGGAATGAGCGCCACATCCTTAGGCTTCTTTTTGGTTATCATTGGTTTGGCTCTCAGAGCGCAACGACGTAAAATTGTTAGCGGGATGGAGGCTCTCCCGGGAACACGTGCAATCGCCCAGGAATCATTCAAAAAAAGGGGGTGGGTCAGGGTTGAAGGAGAGCTTTGGAAAGCAAAAACAAATACTCCCTTAAACGAGGGAGAAGAGCTTCAAATTATAAAGTGTGATGGGTTAGAATTAACGGTAAAGCCATTAAAATCGAAAGGAAAAAAACATGTATGAAACACCCGGAGACCTCTCCAACCAGTTTATGCTCCTCATCTCAGCAGGAGTCATCGTTTTCTTCATCCTTATCCGAAGCTTTCGAATTCTATGGGAATTTGAAAGGGGAGTTGTTTTTACTCTTGGGCGCTTTTGGAAAGTCAAAGGCCCAGGACTTATCCTGGTAGTGCCCTTTATCCAAAAGATGCTTCGCGTGGATTTACGCGTGATTGTTTTAGATATTCCAACCCAAGAAGTCATCTCTCGTGATAACGTCTCCTTACAAGTCAATGCGGTGCTTTACTTCCGTGTGATGGACGCTCAAAAGGCCACCATTAACGTCGAGAATTATTTTGAGGCCACAAGTCAGCTGGCTCAAACAACGTTGCGTTCTGTCCTCGGTCAACATGAATTGGATGTCATTTTAGCGGAACGCGAAAAGTTGAATGAATCCCTCCAACGCATTTTGGATGAGCAAACAGAAGCCTGGGGAATTAAGGTGACGAATGTCGAAATCAAGCAGGTCGACTTAAATGAAAGCATGATTCGCGCTATTGCAAAGCAAGCAGAAGCTGAACGGGATCGAAGAGCAAAGGTCATTCATGCTGAGGGTGAATTGCAAGCCTCTGCAAAGCTTTTAAAAGCTGCCCAAGTTATGGCCCAACAACCACAAACCATGACGCTGCGCTATCTGCAAACCTTGGGAACCATTGCTGAGGAAAACAATTCAACCATCGTGTTCCCTCTTCCCATTGAGTTAATGCCAGTTGTGGAAAGCATGCTGAAGACTAAAAAGAAATAACGAACTTTTTAAGAAGAGTAAGTCCATGAATTTTATACTGTTTCTTTTGATATTTTTTATGTTAAGTGGCCCTTTAAAAGCCGAGTTAAAAGGGCAAGAAGATGATGAACTCCCTTCCCTTCACAAAGCTTTTCTCTATCAAGAAGGGGATAGAACCAAAGGTATCCCGCACAATTATAAAAAGGCCTTTAGAACCTTTATGGCTATAGCACAAGACCCTGAGACTATAGAGTATAGTACTGCTTGTTTCTATGTTGGCCTTTATTATGACATGGGATGTGGTGTTAAGCAATCTGATACAAAAGCTAAAATATGGTATACTAAAGCGGCAATAGCTGGGCATAGAGAAGCATGGATTAACTTATGTATCTTAACCACCTATGCCCAAGTCTCTCCAAAACAAGGCCCAAATCAATCTCCCTAAGATATGGCAAACGAGAACCGATTTTTATCCAGGTTCACATGTTGCATAACATTCCTTTGTGGGGTCATCTGGGGCGCATCTATTTAACCAATTAAACCCATGGACTTTCGCTTGACATCCTCTCGGACAATTTATTGGAATCTTTTTATACGTACCATAAATTTCAGGAGCGTTGTTAGTCATTAGCTGACACTTCAAATGGGGCCCTCCTATGGTATTATATTCTATGCGATAGTAAGGAAATAATGGATTCAAAGTAGTAGTAGGGCAAGATACTTTTGTTGTTGGACAACTCACTGCATATGAATTGTAGCTAAAAATTAACGCAATTACAGATGCTGATAGTATTTTCTTTTTCATCGTTCTAATCCTCCTCTTGGATATCAAGATAACTTGAAAGGAGTTAATGATCTATTAATAGCATCTTCGAAACCTTATATATCCAACGCCTCCCGTTGCAGGGCCGTAATTTCTTTAATTCCAAGGCATCCCACACCAACCTCCCTAAGATATGGCACACGAGAACCGATTTTTATCCAGGCTCACATGATGCCCAACAACTCGTGCTTGGGGTCTTTGTTGTGCATCTATTTACCCCTAACTTCTTCCCAAATCCAGGCGATAATAATACGTTACATCCCGCAGGACAAGTTATGGGGGACCTTGCATATCCGAAAGCGCCAATTTCGGGAACTTTGCTATTAACTTTATTACACTTTAAAAAATATATTCCTTTTTGTGGTTCATAATACGCTATGTCATATAAATCCAGCTCTGCTCCCAACATTTTGGTTGTCGAAGATGTGGGGCAATATACTTTTGTTGTTGGACAATTCACTGCATATGAATTATGCCCAGAAATTAATGCAATTAGAGATGCTAATAATATTTTATTTTTCATCGTTTTAATCCTCCTCATGGATATTAAGATAACTTGAAAGGAGTTAATGTTCCGTTAAGAGAATCTTAGATACTATAGAACCAAAACCTCCCATTGCAGGGCCGTAATTTCCTTTCTGTGCTTTTTTAAATCGGCTTATAAGATCATGATTACAGCTTCTTATTTTTTCTAAGCCTTAGGGATATATTAACTATCCCAGATGCTAAGCCTCCAGCTATGCTGGAGGACTCAAAGAGTTTTACATAAAATGAAG
>MEMA01000048.1 GCA_001767835.1 Alphaproteobacteria bacterium GWC2_42_16 | reverse complement strand
TATGGCAATACTATACATGATTTTCCTTAAGCATTACACAAAAATTATACCACCACAAATTTTAACTCTCCCTCACTTTTAGAGGGGATACATTTATTGTCTTTTCTTTTGTACATGTCCAATCACCATTATTTGTAAGGAATTTATAATCAGCAAAAAAACCTGGGGATCCAAAGTAACCAACTATATAAACGCGTTCACCTGGGCCTTTTTCTGTAATTTCGTTTGTTTTGTTGATAATACAGTTTGCCCAAGCTAGTCCCGCTTGGGACTTAACCAGGGAAAGTATCAGAGCTATTGTAAGAAACCCTATGGCTTTTTTCGTAGTCATCGTTTTTCCCTTTTCTTAAGATTGACAATCTTCCTCAAGATTTAAAAATAGCCCAATTTTATTAATGAAGAGTTAAATCTTTGAACGGGGCAGCCCAGTAGACGAGCACACTTTCGTCCCCTACACCTCCACCAACTCCAAGGTCCACCCGAGAGAAAGGCCCCATTCATCCACATTTAGAGTATAATTATCTACCATCATTAAAAGGCGAGGGGCATAGGTGATAAAGCCTCCAGGAAAGCCGGGCGGCAGCGTTATATGCTGACTTAGCGGGATATCCCAGGTTTTGCCCTTATAGTCAAAAATATGGTGCGAGGCGGGCTCCCGCGCCAAGATCAACTCCTGACATCCTTTTGGGATGGCTTGTGTCAGGGTTTCAAGGCAGGTGACCTTGACCTGATCCCCCCTCCAAAGACCATCAAAGGCTGGCGGGGCTTGATCTTTACAAGAAATGACCGATCGAAATTTGCGATGTGTTCGACTTCCACTCCAAACAAGCTTTCCGTTGATGGTGCGACGCAAGCTTCCTTGAGGGATTGGTGTTAAGGTTTGGGTACACTCGCGAGCTGATCCTGGAGTAAAGAGCTCGCCTTTTCCAAGAATCGCTATGGTTAAAGCGCTTTCCATTATACGTTCCTTCCCGGCAAAAGAGCTTTGAGACGAAGTTTATAAAGGCGTGTGCGTTCGTCCTTTAAGAGGTGCAAGCTACTTTCCATGAGTTTGAGACTAAAGGGTGAAAAGGCATATAAGCGTTGCTCTACCTCATATCCTAACCGAAGGATCTCAAGGGTACCTGCATAACGGCTCCACAATTTTATACTGATACAAGCAATACGCGGGCCCCACGGAACTCCATAAAGACTCTGCTCGGGCACAAGGGTGATATGAGGAAAGAAAACCTCTTCTGGGCGTTGAATATGGGTGGGACAAATCAAGCTAAGATCATTTCTTAATTCGTTGAGAAGTTTACGCATTCTTTTCCTCCTCGGCAATCATGGCGTAAAAGCGGTTATATTGAACCAATATGGGGTCTTTTATGACCACAAGGCGCTTTGTTGTATGTTGAAGGCGCCACAAAAATTTGATGGTATGTGGCAAGATCAACGGGGCACGAAGAATAATACGGTAAAGCGGTGTCCCTTTTTGATTGTCAACAAAGGGCCATAGGGCTGCCCATAATCGGGGGCCCTCGCACCAGTCTTCTTGCCAGCCTCCCTCTCCATCGTCCTTTTTTTTCAGCAACAGAAGAACGAGGGATTCCTTTAAATCCCGTGTCGTTATTTCTTTCATGAGGGCCTCTTAAATTAGGTGATGAACGCGAAAGGGGGTCAAAAGGGAGGTATCCACCTTTTGATGGTCATAAAAGGCCGCCAGAACAATGAGAATGGCATGCTTTAAGGTTGGGGGGAGGCTCTGAGCCTCCTCACCATAGCCAGCCCAATAAAGGATAGAAAGGCTTTGATTCCAAAAAGAAGGGGCTAAAATCACTCTATTTTCTTCACTATCATGTGATATAGCTTTGCCTTGCACCTCAACAGAGACAATCTTTAAAAGGGGCGGTCGAGGAAGCATGATTTCAATGTGTCCTTCCCTCTGTCTGACAAGCGGAGAGGCGCGAGGATAGGGGGGCTTCATTTCCAAAAGCCATTGTTGCTTGAGAAGGGCTCGCCCTGTCATATCTTCCACATAAGCTCTTGCTGAATAAAGCAGATGCTGGAGGAGATTCTCCTCTTGGTCCGATGTGATGCGGAGAAAGCGCTTTACTTCATCGAGAGAAAAAGGTTCTTGGCTAACGGGGGTTCTTAAGGTCAAACGCATGGTGCCTCCTTGAAATTTAACTCTTTCTTAAGAATTTAAGAGTTATATTAATATTAGAGAATTAGTTAAGATGCGGTGTATCGTGAAAATACTTTTAAACTTTGTATTGATATTTTTTGTTGTTTATACGGATGTTGGTCTTATTGTAGTGGATCATGACAGGAAGGGAAGAACAAATAAATATGAGTATCCCTATGTTTATGGGCCTGATCCATTCAATCCGATGTATCCATAAGTAAAAAGTCGTTGTTTTCTCCATATTTATTTTAGATTGAGAGTATAAGCCGCCCTGCATTTTTATGCGGGGCGGTTTTTATGTGATTTGCCTTATTCCCTTGACGATATCGTATATATGTTTTAGCATATATTAATTTAAAAATATACATTTTAACAGATAAAACATATGAATGATCTTATCCAAAGCTTAAAAAATGCCCGTAAAAAAAAGGGGCTAACCCAGTTGCAATTGGCTCAATCTGTTGGCCTTCCCCAAGGTCATATTTCAAGTATTGAAAGCGGCAAGACAGATGCTCGCCTCTCAACCCTTGTTGAAATGGCGCGTGTTCTTGAGCATGAGCTGATGTTGATTCCGCGCCAACTTATTATACCCATCAAGGCCCTTATAAATGGCGAGGAGCTGGCCGCTTTTGAACAACGCTGGCGCCCTGATGAGGAGAATGAATCATGATCAAGTCTCTCCATGTCCTGCTTCATCAAAAGCGAATTGGGCTTATCACTCTCCTTTCCGGGGGGAATACGCTTTTTGTTTTTGATGAGTCCTATAGTGGGGATTCTCATCAGCTCACTTTGAGTCAAAGCTTCATCTCACAAACAGGTCAGCTCATCACACATCGACGGCCCATTCGAACACGTCTCGAACCCTTCTTTTCTAATCTTTTACCAGAAGGTTACTTACGAGAGTATCTTGCCTTAAAAAATAACGTTAATCCCCGGAAGGAATTTGAGCTCATCGAAGCTCTAGGAGAAGATCTTCCTGGAGCTGTTCAGATTCAACCGTCCCAAGAACCTATTGATTATGAGGTCTTAAGGGAAGGACAAAAACCGCTTTCCTTAAAGGAAGTTTCCTATCACTTTTCTTTGGCAGGAATTCAGTTAAAGTTTTCTGCTTTAATGAAAAAAGGTGGAGGTTTGACTATTCCTACTTCAGGGGTTGGTGGAGATTGGATTGTTAAACTTCCCTCCGTCAACTTTTTTCAAATGCCTGAAAATGAATTTGCCATGATGACTTTGGCAAAAAGCATTGGAATTCAAGTGCCAGACTTTTATTTGCTTCCTTTGGAAAAAATTAAGGGTCTTCCTTCTTTTGGGTTGCTGCAGGGAAATCAAGCAATTGTTGTCAAACGTTTCGACCGTGGTCCTCATCGGACCCGTGTTCATATGGAAGACTTTGCTCAAGTTTTTGGCCTTTACCCAGAGCAAAAGTATGAGCACGTCAGCTATACGAACATGGCCAATATGATTTGGACCTTGTGCGGGGAGGACGGTCTTTCCGAATATATTCGACGCCTTACTTTATGTATTCTTATAGGCAATGGGGATATGCATTTGAAAAATTGGTCTTTTCTCTATCCTGATGGAAGGAAGCCAGTTCTCTCGCCAGCGTATGATTTGCTTTCAACTATTCCTTATCTTCCTGAAGATCAATTAGCTCTTACCTTTGTTAATACAAAAAAAATGCAGCTGTGCAACTTATCTCTTTTTGAAAGATTTGCTAAAAAAGCAAAAGTACCAAAACATTTGGTTTGTGAGACTATGAAACAAACGGCCGAGCAAACACGAAAAAAGTGGGGAGAGTTGAAAGCCGATTTCAACCTCACTCCCCAACTTATCACCGCCATCGACGCTCACATGAAAGCGATTTCGCTTTGAGTATATGTTCTATGCTGCAAAGTTCAAAACTTTAAGCGCTTCATAGTTCAGGATATCTCCCCCCACACGGCGCGTTGCGTAAAACTCTACGTATGGTTTTGAGCTATAAGGATCTCTCAAAACACGAAAGCCGGTGCGGTCTACAATTTGATAACCTTCCTTAAAATTCCCAAAAAGGATGGATTTTGAGGGCTTCTTAGGCGTGAGAGCCGGCATATCATCAGAAATAATGACAGGATAACCTAAAAGGGTAGGGGTGGGCATAGCCGCAAGGGGAGGTTGCCATAAATACTGATGATTGTCAGGATCTTTTAAAGTACGTAAGGTGCCTTGGGTTTGGCGCGACATGAGCCAGGACGCACCGGGAAGATAAGATGGTTTTAAGGAATAAAAGAGGAGGAGAAGGGTGTCTGCTTCAAATCCCTTTTTAAATCCTCCGTCTAGCTCTGTTTTAATTTCCTCAAGTTTTCCCCACGTCCAGTTATCCTTTACAGTGGTCTCGCAAGCCAAAATTCCCTTGGGCTTATTGTTGCCATCGCCACTGATAAAAGCTGTATTTTCCATCATGGCCATTTTCTGAGCGATTTTTTGAGAAAGCCACTCTTCCACATTCAGGCTGGCATCATCGAGTAACTTTTGTGTAGCACGAGGGCGCGCATACATTTCGTGTACAGGGATCCGGATTTTAGCCAATTCGGGCGTTTTGGTTTCTTTACGCTCGGCAGTCTCTGCAACCCATCCTGCGTCCGCGGAATCCTTGTCAATGAGCATTTCAAGGGCAGAGCTTGAAATTTCCCGGACATTCGCAATTCCTCGCATCACAGAGGATTCTTGGAGCGTTGCGTGGAGATGTGTCTCAAGCCCAGAAGGCACTAAATAGCCTCCATCCCGCTCAGAACCGACCGTTAAACTTTTGGTTTCATAATCTTGAAGAGCGCTTTCCGCACCTTTACGAAGGTAGTCCAAAAAGGCCTTTGTATGGGGGCAACCTTTTTCTGAAGTTGTTTCAACGAGTGGCCGAAGGCTGTGAACCTCCATTTTCTTAAGGCGCTTTTCAGCTTGGTCCATCGCATCTTGCAACTGGTCCATTTTGTTTTCAAGCTCAGGCGGACTGACAAGCTTTCCTTCAAGATTTTCAAGACGTGTGTCGTTGGTTTTCTTGAACTCTTCAAAGGTTTGAACCAGATCAGTAAATGTTTTTTGTGTATCATAGTCGTGCATTATGTCCTCATGTTTGTTGATAAAAAAAGCCCCAGAGGGGCATGTATTCCCTTTACGGGAATGAGTTGAATATTTACCCTGGATCCCGCTATCAAGTAGCGGGACGTCATGTCTTCGCCTTGACGCTCCGCGGTTTAACCACGGAGCCCAGGAGAAACGTTAAACAGTTTTAACACTTTGAACAGTAGCCTTGCTATTGGCCCCAAAGGTCACAAGAGAAATTTCTAGCAAATCCAAATCAAGCAAAAGGCGGGTTTTTTGTTTCTGATCGTAAATAGATTCAACGGTGCGAAAGCCTATGGAAAGCCCATCCAAAATTCCTTTCTTTAAAAGGAGATAGGCTTCATCAGCCCGTGAAACACCAAGGGCTAGGCGACCTTCCACATAAAGGCCTCTTTCATCCTCATAAAGAGTCGTCCAAAGGCCAATGGGCTCTTTAGCCTCATGTTGCCAAAGCATCTTTGGTTTTTTTCCTGAAAGTTGCCAAGCTCTTAAACTTTTTCTAAATGCGCCTTTAGCAATTTGATCCCGCTGTTGATCAATGACACCAAAGAAACTCGCATATCCTGCAACAAGGCCTTTTGGTACTTGCTCAGAGAAGGGAAAAGCATTTATACTCTTTTTCATAATAGGGACCTTTTTGTGAAGAAAATGAAAAAAATAAATAGTCTTTTGTTGATTGGGTTAACTTATTTTTCAGTTACATTGGCCTGGGGGATGGAGCCTATTTGTCCTGGGGGAACGTGCGCATGTCCACAAGATCATCCTAATAGTTGTATCCCCTGTGGACAACAAGGTTATCCCTGCTCTTGTGCTTGTGAGAATTGTTGCCCCTCAAAGGTTAAGGATTTTGATGGAAAGTTGAATTTTATTTATAGTCCTAGACCTTCTGGGGGATTTTATTTTTTCTGTGCGTCTAGTAAAGAACCAGAACCTATAGAAAATAATTATAGGTGTCCTTTAACAGATAAATCCTTACCTGATGAAGAACAGGTGTTGGAAAAGGCTTTTAGAGCGGATAATACGGCTATATATAGGATTGGTTCTGGGATAATCTTTAAATGCGGTGAACCTCCTATCCCTATCCAAGCATCTATTCCTGGTGAGAAAGCAATGCAATTTTACATTTGTCCTGCAGTGACAAACTGAAGTTAATCGCTTAAATTCCGAGTAAAAAATTTACACCAAGTAAAGATTTTTTTCTCCTTTTAAAAAAAATTACGAATATTAATAAAATATTATCTTTTTCTAATTAGAATGAAATTAGAATAAGAAAAATAAGAAGCTATTTCATTTTTTATTAAAAGGAGGAAAAAATGAAAAAATTAGTAACTTTTGCCTTTGTGGCAGCTCTCTTAGTAGGCGTTTCAGGAGCCAGTGCTTCTTTAGCTCAAGAAGGGAAACAAAACTTCTATTACTACTTTGGAGCAAAGTGTCCTTGTCCAATGACCTCAGGTTATGGAACTTGTGGCCCTGTATGCCCAGTGGATCCTTGCTGTGAGCGAGGTTTCTTTGAGGGTCTTTTGTACTAAAACCCCTTAAAGTTTTGGTTAGTTCCTCCGGTCACCGTCTGGGATCGGAGGATAACCAATTAAGGCCCTTTTTTCATTGATGGTGAGGAAAGAGGCTTTTTCTATTTTCTCCCACAATACATCTCGTTTCGGGGCGAGTGCCGGAATAGACTCCACATCATAGGTTAAATTTAAATCATCACCAAAGAATGGCGTAAGCCACTGGTTTAATTCTCCTTTTATTATTTCAAGGTAAGGAAGGATAGTGTCTTCCCAAAGGTGATAGCGCGCCTCCTTGTAATTGGAAAAGGTGGCATCTCCTGGCACACCGACAAGCATAGGCGGAACGCCATAGACTTGAGCAATTTCCCGCGCTGAAAGATATTTCCCTTCAATAAAGTCTAAATCCTTAGGCGAGAGCCCCATTTCTTGCCACTCAAAATTCCCTTCAAGGATTAATATCCGTCCTGAATTGCGTGTCCCTTCAAGAACGTTTTGAATTTCATGTCGTAACTCCTGACGTTGCTCATCGGTGAGAAGGTCTCCTGTGCTGCGGAGTTGAAGGGCACCTGTGGGGCGCCCGCCATTTTGAAGAAGAGCAAGGTTGTGGCCAGCAACCGCATTGTGTTGATCAATAGCATGGGCTGCGGCCTCAATGGGACTCATACCATACCAATCATTGAGGGGATTAAAGCTTTTGATATGGAGAAGAGAAGAACGACCCTGCAGAGGATCAACAGGAATGATGATGGACCTTCCTCCCAAGGTATACTGATACCCCTCTGGGACTCCAGATTTGCCTGGCATAATACGTATACGATCGGGCCGCAGAAGGTAAAGCTCCAAGGGCTCCTTTTCAGGCGCAATGGCTTCAACATAAACGTTTCCTGCGAGAAGAAGATAAGATGTTAAGGCTTCCATAAAGCAGGGAAGGCTTTGTTGCGGATTCGGGTTTTGCAGAAGGGTTAAAAGAGGGTGTTCCTCAAGGCAAGTGTCCCCTTTATAAAGGCGCCAGGGCACACCGGCCACCCCACGAGCAATCAAGGTCACACAGCGATAAACAATGATATTTTTTTGATACCCCTCTTCAGCCAAGGTATCATACTGACGAGGCGTCCAAAGAGGTTGTCGAGTAAAACTTGTGGCAAAAAGAGGAGAAGTTGTACTTGCTTTTGTTTCATGAATGCGAAATAGGTTGCGAAACCACGACTTCATAGATTCTCCATGGTGGGTAAGAAAAAGAAAGGCTCATCAGGCACACATCACCCAGCCTACATTTATTGAACACCACTTTTTTTAAAAAAGCCAGATTTTGAATTAGCCATATCTCTCATTTTGAAGAGAAAGGAAATTCTAGCACCCTTTCCATTTACGCCAGGATAGGTGGTAGTTGTTGAAGATACTAAAATAAGCTAATAAAAGGTCCCTTTTGAAAAAGGCAAACTCAACAAGATCAATATCCCTATCAAACCCAACATTAAAAAAGGAATTGAACTTTCCTTCAATTTTGCAAAGGGTAAGGCCTGATATAATCTTGGTGAATTCAGTACGCGCTTCAGAAACAGAATTGGGACTTTTCAGCGTTTTCCATGAAATCAATTCTAAATTATTTGTTGCATAATTTTCTAAAATAGGTTCATTGAAAAAAAATTGATTTTCTATGTAAAGTTCTCCCCACGCCTCATTACTGAAGTATCCTGTGTGATCTCCTTGTTGATTAATAATTCCATGGCCGATATAAGAAATACCACTCGATTTTAAATCACCAAAAAAGAGGTCAAGCTTTTCTTGGACTTCTTTTGGGACAGCTTTTGATGAGGTTCTTAATAACATGTGAAAGTTCTTTATACTTTTATATTTATGGATTAAGATAAGCTATAAAAACATAATAATATTTTAATATGAAATTCGCAAGGAAAATAGAAGAAAAGTTTGAGTATGTGCCCACGCTCAATAATATGGGGTATATGTCACCTTCATTAGACCCTATACAATCCCTTTTTGTTGAGATGTGCAGAGAAAATTCAGAAGGCCGATTTCTTGATATAGGGTGTGGCTATGGGGTTGCAACGCTTCCTTTAATTAATGAAGGGTGCCATGTCATTGCATGTGACCTTGATAAAAGACATCTTGATGTTTTGAAAGAGCTCATTCCCCAAGAAAAGCAATCTTTTGTTAGCCTCATGAGAGGACACTTCCCCAATGAGATTCATCTTCCTGAAGAGTCAATTGATAATGTGAACCTTTCCATGGTCCTTCATTTTCTTCCTCCCCCAATTATTAGAAAAACTTTTATGTCGATCTTTCAAAGCTTGAAAAAGGGAGGAAAACTTTTTCTTACAACAAGCAGTCCCTATCAACGAACCTTAGCTCCTTTCCTCCCGACCTATGAAAAGAAAAGGAATATTTATGAATGGCCCGGTTATATTGCGGATATTTCAGAATATGTTCCACACCGAGCGCACTTTCTTCCCAAAATGAACATCGTCTTTTGTATTAATGAACTAAAACGATTGGCGTCAAAATTTGGTTTTTATATTTTAGAAGCAACCTTCTTTTCTAGAGCCGAAATTCCGTCAGACTTAAGCTTAGATGGGCGGGAATATTCGGGAATTATTTGTGAGAAACCTCGCGATTCGACCATTATTTTTCTTGAGAAGAAGAGAGAAACTCCTCCAATACAGGCCGCGAATATAAGGTAAAGGGCAGGTGCATAGGGGTTTTGAGTTTTTTCAATCAAGTATGTGCAAATTAAAGGTTGGGTTCCTCCTAAAAGAGCCACCCCAACAGCATATCCCAAAGCAACACCAGTGTATCGCACTTCTGTAGGAAAGAGTCTTTGTAAAAGAGCGTTAGTTGGCGCATTGAAGGATCCCATCATCGTAGCAGCGAGCACAATAGCACCAAAGATTGGGAGGAGGCTTTGTTGCTGGAGTAGATAAAATAAAATGGGGGCACAGCCAAGCGTTACTCCACACCCAAAGGCCATCACTTTTCTTTCCCCTACTTTATCCGCTAAATGCCCAAAAAGAGGGGCAAGACATCCAAAAATAACAAGACCAACCGTTGAAGAAATAAGGGCATTGCTAAAAGAATATCCCACAACGGTTGTCAGGTAGACATTGAGGTAAACAACAAGGGTATAAGCAAGCACGCCGTTAACGCCTCCGATGCCAATCGCGCATAGAAAAGGACGAGTGTAATTTTTAAGGACATAAATCAGGGGAGCTTTTCGTTCTGTTTTTTCTTGTGTTGAGATATACTCAGGGGTTTCCTCAAGGGATTTACGGATGTAATTTCCGAGAAGGCCAATAAAAAGTCCAAAAATAAAAGGAATGCGCCATGTCCACTCTGGCATTGCGGGCAGGTTTGAAATGGCAGAGAAAGAAGTTGCAAGGAGGGTTCCAAGAGCTCCGCCGCTTAGGATAAAGGCTCCTGCAAAGGCTTTTCTACTTTTGAGATGCTCAAGAAGAAAAATGGAGGAACCATTGTTCTCGCCCCCTAAGCAAAACCCCTGGCCTAGACGGCATCCTAAAAGGAGGAGGGGAGCTAGGATGCCAACCTGATTATAAAGAGGCAGGCATCCAATGAGGCAAGTAAAAAAACCCATCAAAATAATCGAGTAACTCAAAGCTTTTTTTCGCCCAAAGCGATCGCCTAAATAGCCGAAAAGCATGGAACCAAGAGGCCTGACAAAAAAAGCCAATGCAAAAAGAGCGAGGGTATTGACGAGAGCGGAAAAGGAGTCTTCACCAAAGAAAAGCCGCGAAAAAGTCACAGAAAAGGCTCCGAAAAGAGCAAAGTCATAAAACTCAAGGCCATTGCCAATAATCGCAGATAATAAAACTTTTTTATTGAGTTTGTTGTTCTTATTATCGTTTGAAGATAGTGCGGGAGTGATGGGATATCTTGTGGACAAGACGGTTGCTTTTTTCATTATTGCCTTCCCTTTTATAATGTCATTTCTCTTGCGTTTTCTTAAGTTATATTCTTTGTTAATCTAAAGGTCAACCTCACAAATAATCGGTGCGTGGTCGGATGCTTTTTCAACCGCGCGCCACTTTTTATCAACCTCACAGCTCTTCACATGATCAGCTGCTTGAGAGGAGAGGAGAAGGTGGTCGATCCTTAGGCCAAAGTTGTTTTGAAAAGCGCCCCCTCTGTAATCCCACCAAGTGTAGAGCTCCTTAGCATTTTGATGGCTGGCTCTGAGAACATCTGTGACACCAAGGTAAATGATGGACCGAAGAGCCTCACGTTCTTGAGTGCTGCAGAGAATTTGTTCGTGCCATTCTTGAGGATCATAGACATCCTCATCAGAAGGCGTGATATTGAAATCCCCACCCAGTATCAAAGCTTCATCATACGTTAAAAGAGTTTGGGCGTGGGCATAAAGGTGTTTTAAAAAATCCAGCTTATAGACATATTTGTCGCTGCCAACAGCTGTCCCATTGGGAACATAAATGGAAGCCACCCGCATTCCTCCTACGACGGCTTCGATATAGCGGGCTTGATCATCTCGAAAACCAGAAATGCCTCTGGTGACATCCTCAAGGGGAAGTTTGGATAAAATAGCAACACCGTTATAAGTTTTTTGCCCATGAAGAGCTATGTTATAATTTAGGGTTTCAATTTCATCACGGGGGAATTGATCATCTGTGACTTTTGTTTCTTGGAGCAAGACCACGTCAGGTGCGCGCTCCTTCAGCCAATCCAAGAAAACAGGGAGCCGGCTTCGAATAGAGTTAATGTTCCATGTAGCAACTGTTGTCATATTTTAAGATTTCCCAAGCTGTGCGAAGCCTCTTGCTATTTATTTCATAATATGGAACCTTCATTTCAAAGGGAAGAAAAAAGAGTAGATCATGCTGACGAAGTTTTTAGACCCCAAGAATGACTTTGCCTTTAAGAGGATTTTTGGAACGGAAAAGAATAAGGACATTCTGATCCATTTTTTGAAT
>MEMA01000047.1 GCA_001767835.1 Alphaproteobacteria bacterium GWC2_42_16 | reverse complement strand
GAAATCTCGGTCTCTTCCGCCGAAAACTACGTGATGATCGCCCATTCTATGTTGCTTCTTAAACGATTAGTAAAACTTTGAAGACGGGTTCTTAGAAAATGGAAAACCAACGAGCCGCTTTACTTATAAAAGAGCTTATTCCATTTTTCTCAATACCTGTTTCTGACAACACTGAAGGTCGAGAGTCTTCTTCTCTCCGAATATTTCTTTCTGTAGCTTCTTCTTGACGACTTCGCTTTCTAGATTCGCTGGGCAAGGTCTGCAATACTTCTTGACCATATAAATCCATTTCTTGCAAAAATTCTGCTTTTCTTAAGGCTTGCTTAAGGTTCAAGGGTTCTCTTCTATATTTTTCCTCCGCTAAGGAGGATAAAGCCTCTAAGACACTTGAATCTTGCTTTCCTAAGCCTTCTCTTAAAACCTGCGCCATAACATTAGGCAACTTAACCGTATCTAATGATCTAATCTCGTTTGTATCCAATGAAGATGGTTCTGCCGGTTTCCTTTCCCAGAATGTATCATAGATCCACTTCATCCAGCTGCCCTGCTCTTGACCTTGGGAAGGGTTTTTTAAGGAAGAGTTTGATGAAACTTGAGCTGATATTGCCTCTGTTTCAGGGGCTTCCTCGTTCAATCCAAGGCTCCAACGAATCGTGTTATGGGTGGCCTGGACGCAACCCCACGCCCAACTTCCCCAGCTTTGACTTTCTTGAGGGTTAGGCAAAGAAGACACGACAGGAAAGGCTTGTGCTTTTTCAGCAGGTTCTTCCGAGGAAAATTCCTCAAAATTTTGAACTGCCTTATTAAAAGACTTTGTATCCGTAAATTCTGTGTAAAGAGGGAGCTTTTGAACACCTGAAACTCTGCTCATTTCATTTTCAAAAAACTTTACCCTTTCAGCAATCCCTGGAGCCTGCCCTGCAGATACTAAAGAAACACTTGAAAGTATTATTGAGGACGTAAGATAAACCGTTTTCATAAGCACACCTCTCTCAGAACCATAAACACCATAAATATACTTCATACTTACTTCATATCTTATAATTTATAAGCTTGTCAAGTAATTTTCGTCAAGTAATTTATCGCAAAACGATTTATATCAAAACTGGGGTGGCAAATGTGTGGCTGGGGCGGTAGGATTCGAACCTACGCGTGGCGGTACCAAAAACCGCTGCCTTACCGCTTGGCTACGCCCCAAGGAAACTCGCCTGTAACATAAAAATTATTCCTAACAATTGCAACTGTTAGTTGAATTACAAAAAAGAATCTTTTTCAAAATTGACCTTTATTTTTTGGGAGGCTATTCTCTTTTCTTTAAAATGAGGTTCTTCCAATGAAAAACAAAATGACGTTCAATTTTTTATCTCTGGGATTATGTTTGTTCCTTTTCGTTGGCTGTGGAGAAAAAAAAGTGGAAAGCGATAAAGAGGCTTTAGTTGTTATTACTTCGCCCGATAACCCTCCCTTTGAATTTAAAGATACAGCCAAAGGCGGAGACAAAGTGATTGGTTTTGACATGGATGTAATCCAAAAGCTAAGTGAGTATTTAGGGCGACCTATTCAGATTGTTGAAGCTGATTTTGCTTCTCTCATTCCCTCCCTTCAATCAGGGCGGGCAGACATGGCCATTTCTGAATTAGCTCCCACTGAAGAAAGACGGAAAAGCGTTGATTTTTCTAATCCTTACTATTCCAACACATCCGCTCTTATTGTGCCACAAAATTCCTCAATTACATCTGAAAACGACCTTCAGGGGCAGAAATTAGGCGTTCAGTTGGGAAGCACTAATGAAATAACAGGACGCAAGCTTGCAGAAAAGATTCCTCATATCACACTTCTATCCTTAAGTAAGGTAGGCAATCTGGTACAAGAACTTAAAAGCGGTCGAATACAGGCTGCTCTTGTTGCGGGAGCTGTTGCGAAAAAAGTTACCAAATCTACGCCTGGCTTAAAGGTTGTCAAGATCAACATTCCTCCTGAGGAATTGGTAATTGTTTTTCCGAAAGGATCACCGCATGTCGCTTCCATTAATGAGGCTCTCGAAAAAATAAAAGGTGACATCAAAGACATTGAATCAAGGTGGATAACGCTATAATGTTTTTAGACTTTGAACGCATCTGGCCATCTGTTCCCTATATTCTTCAAGGTGTGCAGGTAACCCTTGCTTATACAAGTGTTTCCTTGTTCCTAGGATTCTTTTGGGGAACGTTCCTTGCCCTCTTTAAGGTCAGCCATACTAAACCCTTAGTATGGGTTGCAGGTTTTTATACTTCAATCTTTCGTGGAACGCCTCTCCTCCTTCAACTTATGCTTATCTATCACGCAATTCCTCAACTCACTGGCTATAATATCTCCATTTGGGAAGCAGGTATTTTAACCTTTACATTGAATTCAGGCGCTTATGTTGCCGAACATATTCGAGGAGGGATCAACGCCGTGGACAAAGGGCAAATGGAAGCTGCTCTTTCCTTAGGAATTTCCTATCCATTTATCATGAAAGATATCATCTTGCCTCAGGCTATACGGACAATCCTTCCCTCTCTTGTTAATGAGGCAATCGATTTGTTGAAAGAATCCGCTCTTATTTCCGTCATTGGAGGCGCGGATATTTTGTGGCGAGCGCAGATTGTAGCAAGCGAAAAATACCTCTATTTTGAGCCTCTCCTTATCGCAGGTGCTGCATATTATGTGCTTGTGATGATTTTAACAATAGCTGCACGAATTTTAGAAAAGAAGTTAAAAACCACATGATATTACTTGAAAACATTCATAAATCCTTCGGAGCCCTTGTGGTTCTAAAAGGAATATCAGGGCGCATTCCTCGAGGCGAAGTCTTAGCAATTGTTGGCCCCTCTGGTTCAGGGAAATCAACCCTTTTAAGGTCGATTAACCTCTTAGAAACGCCCACCTCGGGAAAAGTTTTTGTCGATAACGTTTGTATTAATGACAAAGGCGTAGATATAAGGAAACTTCGTACCAAGGTTGGTATGGTATTCCAGCAATTTAATCTTTTTCCCCATATGACAACCCTTGAAAACGTGATTTACGCGCCCCTGCGAGTCAAGAAAATAAAGCGTAAAGACGCGGAAACTCTTGGGAAAAAACTTTTAGAAAAGGTTGGACTTAAAGACAAGGCTAAAACCTATCCCGCTCATCTTTCAGGTGGTCAAAAACAACGCGCAGCCATAGCGCGAGCTCTTGCCATGGAGCCAGAGGTGATCCTCTTTGATGAACCCACCTCTTCCTTAGATCCAGAGATGGTGAAGGAAGTCTTGGATGTTATCAAGAGTCTCGCTCATACAGGCATTACCATGGTCATTGTTTCACATGAAATGGGCTTTGCCCGGGAAATTGCGGACCGCATTTGGTTTTTGGATGAGGGACGTCTCATTGAAGATTCCATGAGCAAAACCTTTTTTAAAGCTCCCAAAACAAAGCGAGCACAATCGTTTTTGGAAAAGGTCCTATAGCTTACAAAATGTTCTGCGGATCAAAACGAATGGTGATACTTTTCCATTGATCATAGCGATCGAGAGGAAGTTTAAGGGGACTGCATTTTGGGTTTCGAACGGCGCGTAAGGCACTATCTTCCGCAGCCCGCTTATAACTTCCGACGCCATTTGATCCTGTGACAACGGCCGTCCGGACTGTTGCATCGGGATTCATTTCTACATGAATATCCACGTAAAGATCTTTTGCATCGCGTGCTCCTGCTGGGACATTCCAACAAGCTGCTAATTGGCGACGAATCAAGTCGAGCTCTGTCACTGATAGAACAGCGCTAATATTATTGGCGGCGTTCTCCGCAGTTGAATTTTCATCTTGCTCTTGCTGGGTTGGTCCATCAGCTGACGCTACCGTCTTATCAATATTATTCAAAAGCTTCATGAAGTCCTTCTTGGGCTTGGCCTTCTTTTTTTTCTTTTTTTCCTTAGGCTTTTCCTTTGGTTTTTCTTCCTTCTTTTTCTCTTCCTCAACAGGCGCGAGCAAGTCATCCATGGTAAGTCCAGACACTACCTCAGGTTCCGGTTCTGGTGCTTTTTCTAGCTCTGGTTCAGGCTCGGGGGTTTTCTCAACAACGGGTTTTGGTGGCTCAGGCTTTTCCTTTTCCTCTGTCTTGGGGCCCTCAATTTTTGGCTTTACCTTTAGATCTGGAGCTTGTGTGAGGTCTGCAATATTAATAACTTCAATGGGAATCACAGGAGGTGGCTCAAGTTTACGGCGGAAAAGCCCTGGTATTCCTATCAACAAAAGAAGGATAACAACGGCGTGTAATAGTCCTGAGAGAATGGCGCCATTCCGCATGACTCTACTTTCGTGGTTTATCTTGGGTGGGGTGTATAGCGCCTCCTTGCGGAAGTTCTGAGACAAGAGCAACTTTCTTAAAACCGCCAGCACTCAGAGCGCCCATCACTTCCATGATACGCCCATAGGAAATCGCCTTATCTCCCCGTACATAAATGCGCGCTTCAGGATTCGATCCTGTAATGGCAATCAAGCGAGGCACAAGAACTGGGAGATCTAAAGACGTCTCTTGAAGGTAAAGGGTGCCTTGTGCATCCACAGTCACTGTCAAAGGCTCATCCTTTTCTTGCAAAACAGAAGCTTCAGTTTTTGGTAAATCCACGGGAATGCCAGCAGTTAGTAAAGGGGCGGTAATCATAAAAATCACAAGAAGTACCAGCATCACATCTACCATGGGTGTGACATTGATTTCAGCACTCACGCGGGCTATACGGCGAGATTTCACGTGCCTTGGTTGAACTGAAGAAAACCCCATCTTATTTTTCCTCCTCCAACTGACGAGAAATGATGGCTCCAAACTCATTAGAAAAAGAATCTAAACGGTTGGCATAGCGATTCAATTCCAAGCTAAACTTATGATAGGCCACCACAGCGGGAATTGCGGCCACAAGACCAATGGCTGTTGCGAGAAGGGCTTCAGCAATACCGGGCGCCACAACCGCAAGGCTTGTATTTTGGGCACTTGCAATGGATTGGAAACTGTTCATGATGCCCCAAACTGTCCCAAAAAGGCCCACAAAGGTTGCTGTTGAGCCAAGGGAGGACAAAAAGCCCATGTGGCGCTCTAATTTATCCAGTTCCTTACTTGAAACCACTTGCATAGCCCTTTCAATTCTTTCTTGAACAGTAACGGATGTGGACCGCGTCTTCCCATTGCTTCTTTTCCATTCGCGCATGGCTGCTACGAATACGGCACTCATGGGATCTCGGGGATTCCTTCCAATCCGCTCATAGAGAGCATCAAGGGACCCACCAGACCAAAAAGAATCTTCAAAGAGATTGGCTGAAGAGAAAAGGGATTTTATGCGCATGCCCTTATTAAAAATAATAGTCCACGACCAAAAGGAGGCTACCAAGAGGCCAAGGATGACCATCTTCACAATAAAATCCGCTGACATGAAAAGGCCCCAAAGGGAAAGGTCATGGACCATTACTTGAGCCGACGTTGTAATACCACTTAAATCAGGTAAAGGGGTAGATGTTTGCATTGTCAAATTTCTCCAAAATAGGTCTTAAGTTTATTTGCTAAATTTGCATCAAGTCTCACAGGTTTACTAGCAGAATTGATGCACGCCAAAACAACCTCAAGGGTTGCAATTACTCGGGCTTCCCGTGTAATGGACTGGGAAACCTCAACCTTGACACCACCAACTTTCTTAAAGTGTGTCTTGATCTCTAATACATCATCTAAGCGGCCGGAAGCAAGGCAGTTTAAATGACAAGAACGAACTACAAACATGAGGCCATCCTTTTTTATCATCTCAGCATGGTTAATGCCAATTGAACGCAAGCACTCTGTCCGAGCTCGCTCAGCAAACTTAAGGTAATTGGCATAATAAACCATTCCTTCAGCATCTGTATCTTCTATGTAAACACGAAGGGGAAAGCTATGGGTTTTAAGCATCATTTTCCTCAACAAGAGGAGGCTGGTGTAGATTGGGGACTTTAAGACCGAAAATTTCATAAACACGGGGCGTTAACATTCTCCCCCGTGGGGTGCGTTGAATGTAACCTTGTTGAAGAAGATAGGGTTCAATCACATCTTCAAGGGTATCCTTTTGTTCAGCAAGGGCTGCTGCCAAGGTTTCAAGCCCAACTGGCCCCCCATCAAAATGGGCCAAAATATGTTTTAAATAACGATGGTCCATAGCATCTAATCCGTACCCATCCACTTCTAAATGGGAAAGGGCGCGATCGGCCCCTTCTGCAGTAATGACAGACCCTCCTTCAACAAGAACAAAGTCCCGAATTCTCTTTAAAAGGCGCAAAGCAATACGTGGGGTTCCGCGGGAGCGTCGCGCGATTTCTAAAGCTCCCTCTTCAGATATTGAGACCTGGAGTGCCGTTGCACCTCTTAAAAGCACGTCTTGGAGTTCTTTTGGTTCATAAAAAACCAAACGTATGGGAATACCAAAACGATCTCTGAGAGGGGAGGAAATGAGGCCTGAACGGGTTGTAGCGCCGATAAGGGTAAAGGGAGGTAAATCAATTTGCACTGAGCGTGCAGCCGGGCCCTCACCAATCATTAAGTCTAGCTTGAAATCTTCCATGGCAGGATAAAGGATTTCTTCAACAGCAGGATTGAGGCGATGGATCTCATCAATAAAGAGAACGTCATAGGGTTGAAGGTTCGTTAAAAGGGCCGCTAAGTCGCCAGAACGTACAATGACAGGGCCTGACGTTGCCCGAAAGCCCACCCCCAACTCCCGGGCCATAATTTGCGACAAAGTTGTTTTTCCGAGCCCTGGAGGTCCATAAAAAAGGACATGATCAATAGCTTCATTTCGGCTACGCGCAGCTTCAATAAAAACTTTGAGGTTTTTTCGCGCTTGCTGTTGCCCTACAAAGTCTTCAAGACGTTGAGGCCGCAAGGTAAGGTCAGATGTCCCGAGAGGCTCTTTAGAATCAAGAATGTGCGCGGATTTATTCATGTCCTGCTCCTAGCCATCAAGCTCAATCCTTGACGAATCAAATCATTCAAGGTGGCCTTTTCACCACAGTGTTGTTGCGCTTTGCTGACGGCTGTGACCGCCTCGATACGGCGATACCCAAGATTCACTAAGGCAGAGATGGCCTCTTCCACCATGGGCAAGAGGGAAGAAGGATAAGAATAAATTGTAGCTGAAACACAGGCTCCATCAGGAATTTTGTCCTTGAGTTCACTTACGATTCTGCCTGCAAGTTTTGGACCAACGCCTTCTGCACGTGTTAAGAAGGTCGCATCTTTGGCAGAAATAGCATGATAAATTTCAGAGGGGCTCAGGGCAGACAAAAGGGCTAGGGCCATTTTCATCCCCACTCCTTGAACGGTTGTTAAGAGGCGAAAACATTGCTGTTCCTCGCTGTTTGCAAAACCATACAATTGAAGAGTTTCTGCTCGCATAACCGTTTCAATGTAAAGGATAACTTGTGCTCCTCGCGAACCTAGCTGGCTTAAGGTACGGCTTGAGCAAGAGACAAGATAACCCACGCCGTTCACATCAAGAATTACAGAGTTATCTCCTATCGTATCTACAATCCCTGTGAGTTTGGCAATCATGACAAAGCCTTTATTTTTTGTTCGAAGCTCCGCGTATGCGCATGACAAATGGCCACAGCCAAGGCATCTGCTGCGTCTTTTGTCACACCATTACATCTGGGTAAAAGACGTCCTACCATCATCGCCACTTGTTCCTTATCCGCATGCCCCACCCCAACAATGCTTTTTTTAATTTTATTAGCGGCATACTCTGCTACTGCTAAACCCGCTTCTGCAGGCGCCAACAGCACCACCCCTCGTGCCATGCCGAGCTTTAAGGCGGACAAAGGGTTTTTATTCACAAACGTCTCTTCAACAGCCGCCTCATGGGGCCCGTAACGTTGAATAATATCTCTTAATTGAGTGTACAAGTTTCGAAGGCGTGTGGGAAGAGCATCCCCCTCCTTTGAGGTCACAATTCCATGGTCCACATACGAAAGGTTTGACCCCAAAACATCAACAACCCCCCATCCTGCGATCCTTAAGCCAGGATCTAGGCCTAAAATGCGGGTGGGGGTTGTGTTCATATACTCCTCGCAAGTTTTTCCATCACCTCATCAGGAATATCAAAATTGGCAAAAACGGACTGAACGTCATCATTATCCTCTAATAGATCAATTAGCTTTATGAGGCTTATGGCCTTTTCCTCATCAACTGAGATGGTTGTTTGAGGTTTCCATATGAGCTCTGCCCCCTCTGGATTCCCGAATTTATGTATCAGCCCATCCCTTACAGTCGCAAAATCCTCTAAACCACATTCAATTTCATAGGTTTTCTCGGCTTCTTCAATGTTCTGAGCCCCAGCTTCCAATGCCGCTTCAAAAAGGGGATCAAAGTCAATCTTTTCCTTAGGGTATCGAAGCATCCCAATGCGATCAAACATAAAACTCACGCTATTAGTTTCTCCAAGATTTCCCCCATACTTGGTGAAGGCAGCTCGCACCTCAGCTGTTGTCCGATTTCGGTTGTCTGTCAATGCTTCAACTATAACAGCGACCCCCGCAGGACCATACCCTTCATAACGAACTTCAGCATAGTCAGTGGTATCCTCACCGCCTGCTCCTCGTTTAATAGCACGTTCCATGGTATCTTTAGGCATATTCGCACCTCGTGCTGCAATGATGGCTTGGCGAAGGCGCGAATTTGCTTCAGGATCAGCATTAAGACGGGCTGACGTTGTCAACTCACGAATGATTTTTGTAAAAACCTTCGCACGCTTTGCATCTTGTGCCCCCTTGCGATACATAATGTTTTTAAACTGTGAATGACCAGCCATAGCTTCCCCTTCAAAAATGACTTCTCTTATGCGACAAAGTATGTTGTTTTTACTCTAAAGAGCAACCCCCCTTAATGGAGATGTAAGTAAAATTTTATGTTGATTGCAGAACTTCCTCATCGAGCCGTCCTTGAGATTGAAGGAAAAGAGAAGGCTTCTTTTCTCCAAGGACTTATTTCAAATGACATTTATCTTGTCACACCTAAGCAAGCGATTTATGCGGCCCTTCTTTCGTCCCAGGGGCGCTTTTTATATGATTTCTTTATCATAGAAAGAGATGATCTATTTCTTTTGGACGTTGAGGCTGCGCGTCTTGAGGAGCTCTTAAAAAAACTCAATTTTTTTAAGTTACGCTCAAAAGTAAACTTAAAAGCACGGCCTGATTTAAAAGTTTATGCTCTCTGGAAAGAGGAAGAGACACTTCCTCAAGGTGCTTATAAAGATCCTAGGTTAGAAGCTCTTGGCGCGCGTTTTATGGGGCATATTGAACCCAACACTTCAGCCGAGGAGTATGACCTTCATCGCCTTAAATTAGGAGTTCCCGAAGGAGGACAAGATCTTCTGCCAGAGAAGTCTATTTTACTTGAATCAGGACTTGATGAGCTCAAGGCTATTAGTTGGACCAAAGGATGCTATATGGGCCAGGAACTTACTGCACGTACGAAATACCGCGGCCTTGTCCGGAAAAGGCTTTTCCCCGTCATCATTGAAGGGCCTTCTCCTCAAAACGGATCTGAAATTTTCCTTGATGAAATAGGTGTTGGAGAAATGCGCTCCCATAGAAAGGAGTATGGTCTCGCGCTTCTGCGTATTGAAGCTGTAAAAAGTGGTAAAGCTCTCCACTCTGAAAACGCCACTCTTACCCCCTCACTTCCCAAGTGGATGATTTTAGAAGAGCCATCTTAAGAAATGATTGGTATTTGGTGTGAAAACAGTGATAAGGGCTTTGATTTAGGAGTCCTTTCACTGCTTTCAGTTCTTCTCCCCAAATTGCCCTCCAAAAAATAATCTGTTTTTAGGTTTAAACGAGTTATAGTCACCTTTAAATTAAGCGAAAACTCTCAGAGAATATGTTGATGGATATTGAACAAATCAAAGCACTCATTAAGCAAGGAGAATCTAACATCCTTGAATTTAAAAAGTCAACGACACAACTGAAGGCCGCATTTGAAACGCTATGCGGATTTTTAAATGGGCATGGTGGGATGGTTATTATAGGCGTTAATGATGGTGGAAAGATTGTAGGGCAGAATGTTACCGATAATACCAGACAAGAAATTGCGAGAGAAATAAGTAAATTCGAACCCCCTGTTAACGTATCAATCAATTACATTCCTGTAGGGGAAGGCAAAGAAGTTATAGTATTACAAGCCGAAGTATCGGCCTTTGTACCTCATGTTTTTGATTGCCGACCTTTTCAGCGAAACCAATCAACAACCTCCAGAATGCCCCAACATCAGTATGAACAATTAATAGTCAAGCGCGGACATCTAAACTATTCTTGGGATGAACAGTTGGCAACAGGCTATGGGATAGAGGATCTGGATCATGAAGAGATCCTTAGGACAATAAAGCTCGGTATTGCAGTAAATAGGATTCCGCCTTCCTCGAAGAGTGATGATATTGAAGATATCCTAGACAAATTGGAATTGGTTAAAGATGGTCGTTTCACAAATGCAGCCATTGTCTTATTTGCAAAAAAGGTGAAGCCCAATTATCCTCAATGCCAGATAACAATGGCAAAATTCAAAGGCGAGGACAAATTAAGTGGATTTATAGACAGTCGCATAGTTCAGGGTAATGCTTTTATCCTTTTGGATGAGGCGAGTATTTTTATTCAAAGACATCTTTCCATAGCCAGCTTCTTTCAGGAGGGGAGTATAATCAGAGTTGACCATCCGGATTTGCCAGTCTTGGCTGTGAGAGAAGCATTAGTAAACGCCATTTGTCACCACGATTACTCCAATCGATCTGGGTATATTGCCTTGGCTATCTATGAAGATAAGCTGGAGATTTGGAGTTACGGAACTTTACCAAATGGCCTTAAAATAGAAGACTTAAAGAGGAAGCACATTTCATCTCAAAGGAATAAATTGATCTCAGATATAATTTACAAGCGAGGCCTTGTAGAAAAATGGGGGACAGGAACCCTTACTATGATTCAACTTTGCAAAGAACATGGGATCAAGGAACCAGAGTTTGAAGAATATTCTGGAGGATTTGCAGTTGTTTTTAGATTTAAGAAAGCTCAGGCGAAGACAGAAAATTCATCATTATCTCTAAATAAGCTAAACATTAGGCAGCGTAAAATCTATAATCTTCTTTTGAACGAGGGGCCATTAAGTCCCAAGGATATTATGAGCAAACTTGACGAAGATATCTCTGAAAGAACGTTAAGGCTCGATCTAGCAATACTTAAGAACTCGGGCTTCTTGGAGAAATCTGGCCAGACAACTTCATCCGTGTGGTTTGTGAGTGGCAAAAATGGAAATTAGAACTTCGGCAAACTTCGGCAAACTCCGGCAAACTCCGGCAAAATCCTAAACAATGTTTGACGGGTTAATGCGGTTGATTAAATTAAACACGCCTTTCACGAATAAATCCCCATCTTATGTTGGAGAAATGCGCTCTCATAGAAAGGAGTATGGGCTTGCTCTTCTACGCATTGACGCCGCAAAAAGTGGAAAAGCTCTCCACTCTGAAAACGCCACTCTTACCCCCTCACTTCCCAAGTGGATGGTTCTTCCACAAACGCGTTTGCTTCTTGACTGATCTTTTAAAGATACTATAATATCTCCTGTAATGATTATTTTAATATAAGGGATATCATGATATCTTTTTTTCTTATGACGCCTCGGGAAGTGGCTGGGTATATTGCAAAACAAGCCCAAGCAAAAAGGCTTTCACTAAACTTGAGCCAAAAGACTTTGTCAGAACGCGCGAGCGTTAGTTTTGGTGTGCTCAAAAAGTTTGAACGTACAGGCAAAATTTCTCTTGAGTCCCTGCTTAAAATTGCCTTGAGCTTAGGGGCATTGGAGGACTTTAAAAATGCGTTTCAACCAACGCCTCCCGAACACTTTGGATCTCTTGATGACTTGTTGAAGGATAAAAAACGTAAACGGGGGCAGCAGTGACTTTTCAAAACGTATCCATCGTTTGTCTCTATTATGTAAGAGGTAAATGAAGCTTTGCGGAAGAGGCCGAGGTGAGTAATGCCTCCTCACATAGGGTTCAAACCGCTCTTGTTCGTATTCTTAAAAACTTATTCATCTAAGGGGTCGTCTTATATTTTGATCCTATGATGGTGGAAGACCCATCGTGATCCAAGGCTTCAAACTCCGTAAAAGCGCCTGGCAAAAGGTCCTTCATTGCATAAGATACATAGCCATCTTTCCCCTTACAAAAGACAACAGTTTCAGGCGTACTAAATTCCTGAATGACCTGACGACAAGCCCCACAAGGGGTACAGGGAATATCGGCTTTTGTCGAAACCGCTATGGCTTTAATTTTTTGATGAGGGCCTTTTTCTGATACCATTTTAAAAATGGCGTTCCTTTCTGCACAACAGCTGAGGCCATAGGAAATGTTTTCTACATTGCATCCCATATAAAATGACCCATCTTGAGCAACCAAGGCAGCGCCTACCGAAAATTTCGAATAAGGCGCATAAGCTTTTTCCTGTGCACTTCGCGCCAACTTAATCAATTTATCTTGCGTCTCTTTCATATCAAACTCCTCCTTTAAAAAAACTAACCTTCCATTTTAGAAAAATCTGCGATCTGGTGTAGAACACCTCTAAAATATGCTAAAAGATGCAGACGATTTATACGCACATTTTTTTCATCTGTATTAACAATCACTTTGTCAAAGAACTGATCCACAAAAGGCCTTAGAGTTGCCAAATCCTGAACAGCTTTAACAAAAGCACCTTTTTTCACAAGGTTTTCAATCTCAGGAGATTTAAGAGATAAATTTTTGAAAAGCTCTTTTTCTTCAGCAGCAGTTAAAGCCTCTTCTTTGACTTGGCCTTGATAGGTGCGTTTGTCCTTTTCTCCCTCAATCTTAAGAATATTAGAGGCTCGTTTATAGGCTACCAAAAGGTTCTGCCCATCCTCTCCATCCATGAGTTGATCCAAAGCTTGAACACGCAAGGAGAGATCAAAAAGACGAGGATTCGCATGAGCAACACCTAACACAGCATCCACATGGTCATAGGGGCTTCCTTGCACATCCCGGAGGTAAAATTTAAAGCGTTCCAATAAAAATGTCCAAAGATCAGCTCGGGTTTCTTCTTTGTTTTTTAGCTGAGGAACGGGCAACTCCTTCCAAGGGTAAGTTTCATAAGCCCATCCCATGGCCTCAACCATAGAAAGATCAACTTGAGGGTTAAGAGCTAAAGCGATCAAACTAAGACCTGCACGTCTTAAGGCAAAAGGATCCTTTGACCCCGTTGGGGTAATATCGATAGCAAAGAACCCAACCAATGTATCCAAACGATCCGCCATGGCCAGGATTAAGCTGGGCAGGGATTCAGGAACCCGTCCGCCCGAGACTTTTGGCCAATATTGTTCCTCAAGGGCTTGAGCGACCTCAATGTTTTCTTTTTGGTTTTCAGCGTAATAGCGCCCCATAATTCCTTGGAGTTCGGGGAATTCATTGACCATTTGGGAAGCCAAATCCGCCTTCGACAAAAGGGCAGCTCGCTCAACGAGCTTCTTGTTTACCCCTCCTTTTTCAGCTATACGCGTTGAAAGTTTAACAAGGCGTTCCACCTTATCAAAAAGGCTGCCAAGGGACTGATGAAAAAGCCGTGTTTTTAAAGCAATGTTGAAATGCTCTAAAGGTTGCTTTTGATCCTGCTCCCAGAAAAATTGGGCATCTGCTAAACGAGCACGTAGTACTCTTTCATTTCCCCTTACAATGGTTTTTCCATGATCAGAGGAGTCAACATTGGCCACAACACCAAAATAAGGAGCGAGTTGCCCTTGAGCATCCTTGAATGGAAAATAACGCTGATGGACACGCATGGGAGTAGTGATGACCTCTAAAGGAAGATTCATAAAATGCTCGTCAACCCTTCCTTTTAAAGGAACAGGCCATTCTACAAGTCCCGTCACTTCATCTAAAAGCGTCTCATCGTCACAGGGCTTCGAGTTTTCTGCAATCTTTCGGATTCCGTCTTGAATCAACTGACGTCTTTCTTGCCAATCTAAAATAACGTAATGATCCCTTAACTTTTTCTGATACTCATCAAAGCTCTGAACCGCAAAAGGAGTAGGTGCCAAGAAACGATGACCTTGGGTCTTGTTCGAAGATTTAAGGTTTGCATAAGAAAGAGGAACAACATTCCCATTGAAGATGTTCAACAGCCCACGTATAGGCCGTACCCATGTTACCTTTTCTGTGTCCCAGTACATAGATTTTGGCCAACGAAACTTTTCCAAAAGAGAGAGAGAAACTTGAGAGAGAAGCTCTTCTGTTCTTCGTCCAGGCTGGTTTATTTTGACATTTAAAAAGTGACCTTTAGATGTCTCAAGAATTTCACAGTTCTTACGCTCTACACCCACCATTTTTAAAAAACCTTCGATAGCCTCTTGAGAAGCATCTACCTTTGGGCCTTTTTTTTCCTCAACGCGATCGGGTGTTTTAAGAGGAAGTCCCTGTACAACCAAGGTTAAACGACGCGGTGTCACAAACGTCCTTATACTTTCATAAGGCAGTCCATGTTTTTGAAGGGCTTTTTCTGTGAGTTCTTTCAACTGTGCTTGCGCTGCCGGTTGCATCCGAGAGGGAATTTCCTCTGATAGAATTTCAAATAACCATTCAGTCATGGGAAGTCTCCATCCACAACCTACAACATTGATGAGCCAAAGTACGAACGCGACCGATCATGTTGGTGCGTTCGGTCACGCTTAAAACGCCTCGCGCATCTAAAAGATTAAAGAGGTGGCTTGCTTTTAAGCAATATTCATAAGCAGGGAGAACCAACTTGTTTGAAACTAGATGAGCACACATGGATTCCGCGTCTTCTAAATGCCGGAAAAGTATGGAGGCATCCACATGCTCAAAACTAAAGGCAGAAAATTCGCGCTCCATCTGTTGTGCCACATCACCATAGCTCATTGGTGACGGTCCTTTAGGGTCATTCCAGGCCAAATCATAAACATTTTCAATGTCTTGCAGGCTCATAATTAATCGCTCGAGACCATAGGTCAATTCAACGGAAACCGGCTCACATGGAAATCCTCCAACCTGCTGGAAGTAGGTGAATTGAGTGATTTCCTGTCCCGCGGCCCAAACCTCCCACCCAAGCCCAGATGCCCCTAAGGTAGGGCTTTCCCAGTCATCCTCAACGAAACGAATATCATGCAGGGTTGGATTAAGCCCGATATATCTTAAACTTTCAAGGTAGACGTCTTGAACATCTTCAGGGGAAGGCTTTAAAATTACTTGATATTGATGATGGCGATAAAGACGATTGGGGTTTTCTCCATAGCGACCATCCGCTGGACGACGAGAGGGCTGAACGTAAGCTGCGCGCCAAGGTTGGGCCCCTAAGGCTTTAAGCGTTGTGGCAGGATGAAATGTCCCAGCTCCGAGTTCGGCATCATAGGGTTGAAGAATAACACACCCTTGCTGTGACCAGAACTCTTGAAGCTTTAAAATAACGGTCTGAAAATCAGTTTTCATTAAGAAATACGCTGTATATTTATTTTCACTACCCTACTCAGCAAGGACATCTATCGTCAAGAGAACTAATGGGTAATATCCTCTTTAAAGAGAACTTTTGGAATGGTTTTAAGAAAGATATAAAGGTCAAAGAAAAAGGATTGCTTTTTCATGTATTCCTTTTCTAAAGCCACCTTTTCCTCAATGAGGACAGAATCTCTGCCATTAACTTGAGCCCACCCCGTCATTCCAGGCCAAAATTGGTTGATTCCCTCTTTATTACGTAAAGTTAGCAACTCTTTCTCATTGGTTAGAACAGGTCGAGGCCCGACAAAAGTCATGTCGCCCTTTAAAATAGAATATAATTGAGGCAACTCATCAAGGGATGTTTTCCTTAAAAAAGAACCAACGATGGTGAGATATTTTTTCGGGTTTTTCAAATACCGCGTGGGGACGAGGGGAGTATCTAAGGTCATTGTTCTAAATTTCGGCATCCGAAAAATTTTGTTATATTTTCCGACCCTTTCTGACCAATAAAGAACCGGCCCCCCTGAGGTCAGCTTAATGGCAATCGCGATTAAGACAATTAAAGGGGACAACAAAATAAGCGCGAATAAAGAAACAATAAAATCAAAAATTCGTTTCATAGGATCACGTCTTTAACAATCCAATGATATCCTTAATCTCATTCAAATGGCAAGAGGCCAAAGACCGCGCTTTGTCGGACCCCTTCTCTAAAATGGCATCAATGGTTTTAGGATCCTTGAGGTAGCAAATCATTTTTTGGCGAATGGGGTTAAAAACGCTCACTAGTTTTTCTGTTAGCCTTTGTTTAAAAGTAGAAAAATTTACCCCCTCAAATTCAGAACACACTTTTTCCAAGCTCTGATCTGAAAGTGCTGCATAAATTCCAAGCAAATTAAGAGCTTCCAGGCGTTTTTCCATGGCTTTTGGATTCCCAGCTATAGGCTCTGGATCGGTCTTGGCTTTACGAATCTTCAAGGCAATGGTGTCGGGATCATCAGAAAGATGGATGCGACTATAGTCAGATGGATCTGACTTGCTCATTTTAGAAGATCCATCCCGAAGACTCATTACACGAGCGGCTGTTTTTAGGATAATGGGCTCAGGAAGCTTAAAATAGTCAACCTTATATTGGCGATTAAAAGCACCTGCAATATCTCTCGCAAGTTCAACATGCTGCTTTTGATCTTCTCCTATGGGAACATGCGTTCCTTTATAGATGAGGATGTCCGCAGCTTGGAGCACAGGATAACCATAAAGGCCAAGGTTGGCTTTTTCCTTTTCCTTTCCTGCCTTTTCCTTAAATTGGATCATGCGATTAAGCCATCCCAACGGCGTTAAGCAAGACAAAATCCACGCGAGTTCACAGTGTGCTGCTACAGCGCTTTGAGGAAAGATATAAGATTTTTCAGGATCTATTCCTGCTGCTAAATAGGTTGCAGCGGCTTTTCTTATATTAGCTTGTAATTGCGGGGCTTCAGGAAGGATGGTTAAGGCATGAAGGTCGACAATACAAAAGAAGCTTTCATATTCCTTCTGCATGAGAACCCAATTCCGAATGGCCCCCAAATAATTCCCTAAGTGAAGATTGCCTGTTGGCTGAATTCCTGAAAAGATACGTCCCATTAAGCCCTCGATGAAAACATATATTTGAGTTCATTAAATCTCATGACTCCCATAAGATGGGAGAAGCTCAAAAACCCAAACAGTCCAATAGCAACAAGTCCTGCGACGGATAATCCTCGGACAAAAGCTCCTTCCAAATCTAAAGGTTGAAAGAGAAAAAGAGCCAGGCGCAAGAGCGCTGTTGTCCCTGCACATGACAATAGCATGCGAGAGACAAATTTTTTGAGATGATCCTCAAATAAAAAATAGCCTCTGCGCCATAAAAAGTATCCTAATAAAATGGCATTGACCCAAGCAGCAATGGCTGTGGCAAAAGCAATGCCCACCTGATGATAGATCCCCATCAACAAAAGACTCAAGCAGATGTCAACAACAATGCCCGCACAGGCTGTATACACAGGGGTTCGCGTATCTTGACGCGCAAAAAAGCTCGAGCTGAAAACTTTAATGAGAACATAAGCCGGCAACCCCATAGCAAGAGCGCGAAGGGTCAAGGCCGTGGCTTGCGTATCATGCATAGAAAAAGCACCACGCTCAAAGACAACCATGACAAAAGGCTCAGCCAAAACAATGAGAGCAAGTGCAGCAGGTAAGGTTAAAAACATGGAGAATTCAATGGCTTCATTTTGTGTTTTCTGAGCCTTATTTTGTGATCCTGCACGAATCTGACGAGAAAGAATTGGCAAAAGAGCTGTACTCACTGCAACGCCAATCACACTCAAGGGAAGCTGATTGAGCCTGTCTGCATAATTCAAATAAGAAATCGCACCCACGGGAAGCCAGGAAGCGATGTAAGCACCGATAAAAAGATTAATTTGCACGACACCTGATCCAAAGGCAGCAGGAGCTAAAACCTTAAAAAATTTTTTGACATTGTCATTCAAGCGAGGCCAAACAAACCGAAGCCCCACTGTCGCTTTTAAAGCCGGAGTCCAAACCCATAGCCATTGAATGATACCACAAACCATAATTCCCCATGCAAAAGCATATCCTGGCGAGATAAATTTATCATAGAAACCCAAGACCACAGCAATAATCACCATATTTCCCGCCATGGGTGAAGAGGCTACAATAGCGAACTTATCCATAGAATTCAGAATTCCACTGTAAAGAGCTGTTAAAGAAATAAAGAAAATAAAGGGAAAAGTGATCCGGCTAAACTCAATAGCATAATACAAACGATCCGGGGTTTCTTTAAAGCCCGGAACTATTAGAAGCATAAGGGAGGGAAGGAAAAATTCCACAAAAAGCATAAGAAGAAAGAGGACGCCAACCCAAATAGTTAAGATTTGCTCTGCGAATGATCGTGCTTCCTCTTTTCCTTTTGTGGCAAGAAGTCCCGCAAATAAAGGCACAAAGGAGGCATTAAAGGCTCCTTCTGCAAAAAGACGGCGGAAAAAAGAAGGAACCTTAATGGCAATGACCAAGGCATCTGCTGCAGGTCCCGCCCCAAGAAATGAGGCTGTCAAAACCTCACGAACAAACCCAAAAACCCGGCTTCCAATTGTGTAACTTCCAACCGTTGTGATGGATCGAATAAGATTCATATTAAATTACCTATTCAAAATATAATACTTGGCTTTATAAAGTTTTTTACACGAGATGCAAGTCTCAAGAAAAAACTTGCTTCTTTAAAAATTGTTGTAATTCTTCGAATTGAAATGCCCCAACAACCCATGTTGCCATCACGTAAGAGAAAAAGCCTCCTCCAACCCATAATCCCACAACAAAAGCACGCATGAAAAACCTGTGTGGAAGAGGCAAGATTTGTAGAAGCCCATAACAACATGCCCCCATAAAAAGAGAAGCAATAACAAGGCGTGGCAAAACTTTTTTGACCCTACTATTAAATATAAGCCACTGCTTTAAGAATAATATGGTTCCTAGAAAAAGAGCATTAAACCAGGCGGCACATGCTGTTGCCAAAGCAAGGCCTACATAGCTGAAGGGGCCAATAAGAAGAAAGTTTAAAATGAAATTAAGAGCAACCGCTCCAATGGCAATTATCATTGGCGTTTTGGTATCATGGCGAGCAAAAAATTGTGTGCTTAAAATTTTGACTAAAACATAGGCTGGCAATCCTAAGGCAAAAGCTGCAAGTGTCATTCCTGTTGCAGTGCTATCACTTGCTGTAAAAGCTCCTCGTTGAAAGAGAAAAGTAACAATAGGGGTACCTAAAACAATGAGCCCAACCATCGCGGGCAAGGTTATGGCCAGCGCAAATTCCAGAGCTTGATTTTGTTTTTGATGAACCTCATCCAATTTTCCAGCCTTAATATGCTTTGAGAGTTCTGGAAGAAGGGCTGTGCTGATTGCAATTCCGATTACCCCTAAAGGAAGTTGGTTGAGGCGATCTGCATAAAAAAGATAAGAGACAGACCCTGTTGGAAGCCATGAGGCAAAAATCATATCCATAAAAAGATTCATTTGAATAACGCCAGCACTAATAGCACCAGGAATTCCTAAGCGAATCAGGGCATTTGTTTCTGGAGTCATTTCCGGCAAAACAATTTTAATGCTCATTTTCTGAAAGTGGCACGAAATCCAAAGCCACCCCAGCTGTAAGACACCAGCTAAAAAAACGGCCCAGGCAAGCCCCCTTCCTGGCGAAATCCACTCAACTAATATCATGAGGAGAGCCCCAATCATGGTCAAATTTAAGATAATGGGGGTGCCGGCGGGGGCTGCAAATTTCCCCATAGAATTTAAAATGCCACTTAAGAGGGACGCCAAAGAGATAAATAAAATATAAGGAAAGGTGATCCGAGATAAGGTGACAGCTAAATCAAATCGCTCAGGTGTGGATCCAAATCCAGGGGCAAACAAAAAAACGGCCACAGGCATAAAGTGCTCAATTAAGAGAACAAAACCCGTCAAACTAAACAAAAGAAGGGCAAAAACTTTCTCTCCATAAAGGCGGGCCGCTGTTGGTCCTGACGAGACAAGAATTCCAGAAAAAAGGGGGATAAAAGCTGCATTAAAGGCCCCTTCAGCAAAAAACCGCCGAAAAAAGTTTGGGAGCTTAAAGGCTACAAAAAAAGCATCGGTCAAGCCACTCACACCTAAAATCCCTGCAATGAGGGCGTCTCGAAGAAAGCCTGTTAGACGGCTTGCAAAGGTAAAGCCTCCTACTGTAGCTATAGACTTGTAAAAGCTCATGCATGCTCTCGCACTTGTTGAACTTTAAGATATAAGCCTTCGGAATAAGCGTCAATCGGATTCTCTTGAGCCCCTAGAATGCCAATGACACAAGCTCCTCCAAGATTTTTCGTGCGCCCGCAAGGCGCGCGGCAGCCGACTCAAAAGCCCGGATATAGACAACCTTCTGATCGGGGCGAATTTTGGCCGTCCCCTTTTGTTTCATAATATGTTGAATGAGAGCCTCAGGATTTTTAAAGGTATTTTGATGAAAACTAATAAGGACACCTTTAGGTCCTACCTCAACCTTTTCTACGTTTGCCTGACGAGAGAGAGCCTTTAAATAAATAACATCTAAGAGATTTTTGACCTCTATCGGAAGGGGGCCAAAGCGATCTCCCATCTCAACCGCAAATTGGTCGATCTCTTCCCGCGTGCTCACATGGCTCAAACGTTTATATAGACTTAATCGCAGGCCTAAATCAGCGACATAAACGTCAGGAATCAGGACAGAAAGGCCCAGACTGATTTGAGGTGTCCATTCCGTTGTGAGTATGACCTCACCTTCCTTTTCTTCTTTCAGTGCCGCAATGGCTTCTTCCAGCATGTGTTGATAAAGCTCAATCCCCACCTCACGAATATGCCCAGATTGTTCTTCCCCAACGAGATTACCCGCTCCTCGAATGTCCATGTCGTGGCTTGCCAGGCTAAACCCAGCTCCGAGGCTATCTAAAGATTGGATCACGTCTAAACGCTTTTGAGCTTCAAGAGAGAGAACTTGTCCAGCGGGATAGGTCAAATAGGCATAGCCTCGTGCTTTCCCCCGGCCAATTCTTCCGCGAAGTTGATAGAGTTGGGCTAAGCCAAAAAGATCTGCTCTGTGAATGATGAGAGTATTGGCGCGGGTGATATCAATTCCAGACTCTATGATGTTTGTACACAAGAGCAAATCAATAGCACCATCATAAAAATCAGACATAACGTTTTCGAGAGCAAGAGGGGACATCCCACCATGCGCGATTGCAAATTTAACTTCCGGGACAAAGTGGCGCAAACGCATTGCAACCTTATCGATATCGGAAATGCGAGGGCACACATAAAAACTTTGCCCTCCTCGGAACTGCTCACGAAGAAGCGCTTCCCTTACCACCATAGCATCGAAGGGAAGCACAAAGGTTCTGACAGCCATCCGATCAAGGGGCGGCGTTGTGATTAGGCTCATTTCCTTAACCCCCGAAAGAGCCATTTGAAGCGTTCTCGGGATTGGGGTTGCTGTTAAGGTGAGAACGTGGACATTGGCTTTGAGAGCTTTAAGTTTCTCTTTTTGAGAAACGCCAAAATGTTGTTCTTCATCAATGATGAGAAGACCCAAGTCATGAAATCCAATAGTTTTTGATAAAAGAGCATGGGTTCCAATAATGATTTGAATGTCGCCCGTTTTAAGTTTTTCACGAATTGTTTTAGCGTCTTTAGGTTTTACAAGGCGTGAGAGTTGAGCCACATGAAAGCCTGTATCCTTAAAACGAGTGGCAAAGGTTTGAAAATGCTGTCGCGCTAAAAGTGTTGTTGGGACAACGATGGCCACTTGCTTTCCAGAAGATACGGCAATAAAAGCAGCACGAAGGGCGACTTCGGTTTTTCCAGAACCCACATCCCCACAAATAAGGCGATCCATGGGCCGTCCCGTGAGAAAGTCATCAAAGACATCTTCAATGGCCCTTAGCTGATCTTCTGTTTCGGGATATGGGAATCGGGCCACAAATTCCTCAAACAACCCATCTGTTTTATAAAACCTCTCAGCTTGCTGAAGATGCCGGCTTGCTGCAATCTTTAAAAGCGCATCAGCAATATCTTTTAGGCGCTTTTTCACGCGCGCTTTGCGGGCTTGCCATGCTATACCGCCTAATCTGTCAAGGGACACAAGGACGTCAGAGCCTCCATAGCGAGAAAGAACTTCTAAATTTTCAACAGGAACAAAAAGCTTGTCACCACCCTCATACATCACTTCAATGCAGTCATGGGGAAAACCTGAAACATTCAGAGTCTGAAGGCCTTTATACCGCCCAATTCCATGCTCACGATGGACAACAAGATCTTCGATTTGAAGGGAAGAGGCTTCGGCAATGAAAAGATCGCTGCGTTTTGTTGTCTTTTGAGGATGCCCGAGTCTTTCACCTAAAAGGTCCTCTTCCGTCACCACGATAAGCCCTGGAGCTTGAAATCCTTTATCCATTTCAAGGACAGTAAGGGCGGGTGTTTTTTCTTTGAATACCTCTGAAAAAGTATTGATACGCCTGAAAGAGGGCGCTCCATGTTCTTCTAAAATATGAGCGAGCCTCTCAGCAGAGCCTGCAGAGACAGCCATGAGGAGAATTTGGTTTCCCTCCCTCTCATAGGTTGTTAAGGCATCTACAAATGACGTATAAAGGCTCTCCTTCGCGACTCTTTTATCAGCAAAGGAAAGTGTTTTCTTTCCGCCCGCAGTGACACTCTTGCCTTTAAAATCGGGGTAATCAGAGGAAGTAAAAATAACTTTTTGAGCCTTAGGAAGAGCTTTTGTCCATGATTCATCAACAAGATATAAAGCTTGAGGTGCGAGAGGATTATAGGGAATGCCATGTTTTTCAAGGGACTCAAACTCAAGGCGCGTTTGATAATGATCTTGCACCTGTTCAATAAAAACCTTTGCTGCCTCTTCGAGATGATCATCAAGACAAAAAAACGCTCCCTTCACATAGTCAGTTAGGAATGATAACTGCTCATAAAAAAGGGGGAGCCAATGTTCATAGCCTGCGTAAGCCCTGCCCTCTGAAATAGCTGCATAGAGGGGGTCCTTTAAATCAGCCGTTCCAAAGGCTTCACGATAGCCTTTCCGAAACCTTTCAATCGTTTCGTCATTAAGGTTAATCTCACCCATAGGCTTAAGGCTTAAATCGGTGGCTTTTCCCGTGGTAATTTGAGTCAGAGGGTCAAAAGTCCTCAAACTTTCTAAGGACGATCCAAAAAAATCGAGGCGAAACGGAAAGGGGTAGCCAGGAGGAAATACGTCGATAAGTCCCCCACGAAGGGCAAACTCCCCCCATTCCCGGACTGTTTCCCGACACACATAGCCATTCTTTTGAAGAAAGTTGAGAAAAAGGGTATGGTCAACCTCTTGACCGGCGTTGAGATTCCAAATCCGTCCCTGAAAAGCTTCCCTTGGCGGAACTTTTTGTAAGAGAGCTTGAATGGAGGTAATAAGAAGATATTCTTCACACCCCCCACTGAGTGTCGTTAAGGCGTGAAGGCGTTGAGCGAGCACGTCGGCATGGGGAGAGCTTCGATCATAAGGGAGACAATCCCAAGCTGGAAAAAAGAGGGGCTCTCTGTGAGGGCCAAAAAAAGAAAGTTGGTTCCGAATTCGTAAAGCTCGGCTTTCATCTCGGGCAACAAAAACAAGTTTTTTCTCGAGCCCAGAAAGCTCTGCCAAAAGAAGCGTATCATACCCATCGGGCACGTGGGTCAAAAGGGTAGGAGGCTGAAAGGAGGGGAGAAAGCTCATAAGGTACTTTTAAAATAAATGCATGTGTTAGCCAGTGAATGAACCTATATCATCAAATCATTTAAATGATAACACTTCGAAAAGCAAATGCCATAATCATGTTTCATTGAAGGGGATAAAAAATGGAGTCAACGAAATATTAACAAATATCGAGTATGCTATTTACATATCGATTTAATAAATGGAAAGGAAGGTAATCATGTCCAAAAAAAATCTCCAGAAATTAATTTTCATCGTTATTTTCGCTCTTTATGGAATATTTATGAATGGTGAAGGGAGTAGAGCCGCTTCGTTATGTTCCTGTAAGGAAGTGCCGATGGTAATGAGCCCCAAGAGCTACTATTGTGTCACGAGCAACGGAAAAAACAACATCGCTTGTTATATTTTTATGAGCCAATGTAAAAACAAAGGACTTACAAAATGTGAGGGTAAGAGCACGGAGGAGACGAATGCGTTAAAAACGTACTGCTCGCAATGTGCAGGCAGTGGCGAGTAGTAAAAGAAGGAGAGAAAACTCCTCACATCTTTTTAAAAGTAAGCACCTCTTTAACAAGAGATTTTGACACGCCCTCTGGAAGAGGACCCTCATCAAAAAATAGGGAATAAAGGGTTTGGTCAGAAAAGGAAAGAAGAAATTCAAATTCTTTCAGCTCTGAACGTGGCATCCTTTGAATTCTTTCGCCAAAAGCTCCGAGCAAAAAATCCATTTCCCGCATCCCGCGATGCTGGCTTTGATAAAGAAGCCTTTTTTTGAACGTTGATAAACTTTCCATGGAGTTTCTTTTGCCATATTTTCAGAAACGTGGAAACCCGATCTTGAAATTACCTTCCAATTTGAATATGATAAATGCAAATTGGAAGGTATTTATTTTTATCGAGAACTAATTATTTCGAGAACTCTATTGGAAATAATTCTGTTTATTTGTTCGGCTATAGGACGCCTTATCTCCGAAATTTGTCGGTTGATTGATGAAATTGAGGCCATGGTTTCTTTCTCATCAGCTGACCCTTGTTCGGCAATGCTCTTAGAAAAATCTCCAAATTGGTCAACTGCTCCATTCTTTTTCTGGCGAAGGTCAGCAACTTCTCCTTCATATTGTTTTTGATGGGCGGTTTTTATCTCTTCAATTTTTTTCTCATCTTCACCCATAAGTTCTTTCCAAATAGCATCAATCGCTTTTAGGTGCGGGTTCTTGCACGTGGCTAAATGCATACATTCTATCGAGTCTCGTAAACCCCTATCGATACTAAGGAACTCCTTATTAAGTCTTGCAATCGCGTCATCATGTTCTTTTCTACGTGCATCAAAATCTGGCCGTTTTTTCTCTATAGCTTGTTTATAGGGAGCAAGCTGAGATTCTAAATCTTTTTCAATAGCATCTAAACGTTTCTTTATCTCTTGAGTTTTAGAACCAAGAGCTTCTTCCTCTTTTGCAAGTGTCTCGGCCCTCTCTGCATCGCGCTTTGCAAGTTCCTGGCGAAACTGGTCAACTTGTTGTTGAAGCCCACTGGATTTCTCGTCCATATCTAGTTCTAATCCGAGTGTTTCTGGGGAGAACTCCCTTCTAGCTTGACCCACTATGCCATTATAGCAATTTTCTTCAGAAGCCATTTCCTCTTTAGTCATCTTACCATAGGCAGGCATTTGTATAAGGCTAGAAGCAAGGGCAGTCCCTACCAAAAATGAAAAAACAAATTTTTTATCAAACATAATAATCCTCTTTAAATAAATAACATTAATTATCGTTCTAATAAAACGATCCGTTATTGTGAATATAATAATACTTTAAAAATTGTCAAGGACCTAACTAAAAAAAAAGTAAATTCACTAAAGAAACTCCTGCAAGACAAAGGGCGATAAGGACAGAAGCGGACGCTGCATCCTTTGAAAATTTGATCAAAGGGTTAGGCTCTTTTGTATGAGCATCATTGGCTTTTTCAAGAGCTGTGTTCATTAATTCACTCATAAGGACAAGAGCAAAAGAAAAGAGAACAAACACCTTATCGGTCTTATCCCCTGGAATCCAAAAAACAAAGGGAAGAATAAGAAAAGAGGCGATGATTTCCAAACGAAAGGCCCACTCCTCTTTCCAGGTCAGAATTAAGCCATTCATAGAATTAAAAAGAGCTTTAATCAATTGCGTCATGAGTAGCCTTTATTTGACGTTCATCCGGATACGATAACGCAAGCTCACCTCGTCTCGGGCTGGAATATCTAAAGTCCACGAAATTCTCTTATCCTCTTCTTCATGGGGATGGGTTTCTCTTAAAATCACCCATTCACCTAAAACATCTTGGAAAACTGTCACGCGCTTGGGTATGTCGGTCGTATTCTTCAAATCTAACCGATAGCCAGATTCAACAACATTTGTTCCAAGCTTTCGATAATCAGTTTGTCGCATCTCAGTTGTGATTTCTTTTGTGCTTCCCACGCGCAAACTTAAAAACTGATCAAGAGGTGTTAAGGATGTCTTGTTCTCACCAATATAGAAAAGTGTTCCATCCGCATTGCGACGAAATACCTGCATCGTTCCTTTTGGAAAAACAATGCCAAGACCTTGGTCTTTCGTATTTTTGACAGAAAGCCAAGTTTCAACTCTTGGTTTCATCACCAGCCCTTCCTCATCAACGATGATGTCATTCTTTGGGTAAATGCGGTAACTTAAAATGGGTTTTAGATTCCTTGCGGAAAACCATAAGATATTCTTAATCGCCTTGTCAGGAAGGCTAATAGGTCTTTCTATATCATAAAAAAAGCCCCTTTGTTGGGCAATGCGGAAGTGGCCTTTTTTAATATTCATACGGCTCGTATTATGGATCGTAAGCCAACTATTTAAGTCCAATGCACTCCCATCCGTGGCTACAATAATCGTATACCCTGCATCCCAGGAAAAACCTTTTGCAAGGTAGCCCAAGTCAAATTGATAGTCCCCTTCCTTCGCATTCATAAGTTTCAACGTAATCATAGGTTCAGCCACTAAAGTATAAGGAAGATGTGGGAAGATAATTTGATTTTTCGGAACCGAGAAAATGGTTCCTTGGGCATCCAAAATGGCATTCTCCCCATCAACGGACAAAAGCTTCCCATTCGAAGGAATCTGACTTGTTGTTTGAGAAAGAATATTAACAGCTTGACCAATGGAATGCTTTAGCAAGGTTTCACGCGTAATATCGGGACCTTGAAAATTATATTCTAAGATTTTAATAGAGGGAGATGGAGGAACAGGTTGGAAAAGAAAACTATCCATTAAGACAGAAGAGGGTACATCCTTAATTAAAAGCTTATTTGAACCCAGTTTCAAGAAGGCCGTCCTCTTTTCCCTTATAAGGGCCATCTCTTGGGGATAAAAAGTCACGTTAACTTCAAGTTGTGATGCTTGAGAAATTTCTTGGACAACTGCCATTGCAGCGGGTCTTAACAAAAGTAAAATCAGGAATAGAATACATCTCATTTTGAGCCTACCTTTTTTAATTCTGGAGATTGCAATTCTCTGGGCGTTTGGTCAAGAGGATCAAGTTCTATAATTTCAATAGCTTGAGACGTGGAGCCTAACTCCTTAAACTTACGCGCGGTAGGGAGCACTCGATGTTCAAGACTTCCAACAGCTTGGTTATAGGAGAAAACGGCTCCTCCTAAACTTTTACCAAGCCGCGCAAAATGTTCTGCCATGTCAGAAAGACGTTTATGAAGTTCCCGACCAAGCTCACTTATCTCCTTAGCGTTTTCTGCCAGCTGTTCATGACGCCACCCATAAGCAACGGCGCGCAGCAAAGCAATAAGTGTCGTTGGGGTAGCCAAAATAACCCGATCTTCAACACCTGCTTCAATAAGGCTTGGGTCATGCTCTAAGGCCGCACTAAAAAAAGTTTCTCCCGGCAAAAACAAAACAACAAAATCTGGGGCAGGTTGAAACTGTTCATAATAAGATCTCTTGCTAAGGGCTCTGATGTGAGCTCTCACCTGTCGAGCATGGTCTCGTAGTTTTTCCTGGCGGGTTGTCTCATCTTTAGCTTCAAGACTTTCCAAATAAGCCGCAAGAGGCGCTTTTGCATCCACAATAATTTTTTTCTCCCCTGGAAGATTAATAATAAGATCAGGGCGGAGCCTTCCTTCACCGTCTGAAGAGGACACTTGCTCTTCAAAATCACAATAGTTAAGCATTCCGGCCATTTCAACCACACGTCTGAGTTGCATTTCTCCCCAACGGCCTCGAACAGAAGGAGTTTTTAAAGCATTTACCAAGTTTGAAGTTTCTGACGTTAATTGCTTTTGGGTCACCAAAAGTTCATTCACCTGGTGCTTAAGCACGGCATAGGCGCTCATGCGGGATTTTTCGAGCTCAAGAATTTTTTTGTCGACGATATTAAGGGATTCTTTAACGGGTGCCACAAGTTCTGCGATGGCCTTTTGGCGAGTTGTAAGATCATTTTGGGATGCTTCTTGGAATTTTCCAAGGGTTTCCTTGGCCAATTCTAAGAAAGATTTATTGCTTAGGGAGAGAGCTTCTGAGGAAATAACCTTAAATTTATCTTCCCATTTCTTTTGAATATCTTCTAATAGCTTCAGCTTTTCTTGGGTTTCCTTTTCTGATCGTTGAAGGGCCATGCGTAATTCAGCGTTTTTCTCCCCCAAAAGTCGAAGTTCCTCTTCTTTCTTAAGCAAAATGTCTTCAATAGTTGAAAGGCGGTTGGCTCTTTCCTGATAAAGAGCTTTTTCTTGAATAAGCCTTGAGATGTGACGTTGAAAAAAAACATAAAGCACAAATAGAAGAAATAGTATTCCTCCTAAGGCAATAACATTTGTACTTAATTCAGGCATGACAACGTTTTTATCCAGTCTATTTAAAAAGTTTACTCAGTATGATAATTCTTCTGGCGTCTTTGACCAACTTGTTTTATGAAATAATTAATAAACTTTTAGAGTACCTTGCTTTTTCTTGTTTTACCATATGTTGAGGAGGTTAGAATGGCAAATATTCAACTTGTTTTCCAGGCATGTGCGGGTTTGATCATATTTATTTTCCTTGCTTGGGTGTTTAGTGAAAATCGAAAACAGGTCAAATTTAAAAGCGTTTTTCTTGGTCTTGCCATCCAGATTATTCTTGCAATCCTCGTAACCAAATTTAGTGTTGTTCGCTCTGGCTTTCTCTGGCTTGGTGAGGGCGTGATGGCGCTTAAGGATGCGACAGCTGCTGGAACAGGCTTTGTTTTTGGTTACTTAGGCGGGGGAGAGGCTCCCTATTCAGCTAAGGAAGGCGCCAACACCTTTATCTTTGCTTTCCAAGCCCTGCCCATGGTCATCGTCTTAAGCGCTCTTGCCATGTTACTTTTCCACTGGCGAATCTTGCCTATTATTGTGAAAGGTTTTTCAAAGATCTTCCAAAAGACACTCGGAATTGGAGGGGCATTGGGTGTTTGTGCTGCTGCAAAAATATTCTTAGGCCAAACAGAGGCCCCTTTACTTGTTAGGCCTTACCTTGGAAAATTTACACGAAGTGAGCTTTTTACAGTCATGACAGCTGGTATGGCCACAACCTCCATCTCGATTATGGTTCTTTATGCCATGATTTTGGAAGGAACGGTTCCTGATCCTATTGCTCATATTTTAACCGCTTCAATCATTAGCGTTCCTGCAGCCATTGTTATTTCTCGTATTCTGATTCCTCAAGTTGGGGAAGATACATCTGGTCATCTTGTCGTCCCTTATCAATTCTCAGGATCCATGGAAGCCATCGCCCAAGGAACCAGTGATGGTATGAAACTCTATATGAACATTTTGGCTATGCTCATTGTGTTCCTTGCCATTGTCGCTATAGCGAATGGGCTCTTAGGACTTTTACCCCTTATGAATGGCGAGCCCATGAGCCTCCAGCTCCTTTTAGGGTATATTCTAGCCCCTCTGGCTTGGTTTATCGGAATTCCTTGGGAGGAAGCCATACCAGCTGGAGCTCTTCTAGGAAAGAAGACAATTCTTAATGAAATTGTCGCCTTCGTCAGCCTTGCCGCTTTGCCCAAAGGAATTTTAAGCATGAAGAGCAGCATTATCATGACCTATGCTCTTGCAGGTTTTGCCAACCTCAGCAGTATCGGCATTCAAATTGGAGGAATTGGAACCATGGTTCCAGAGCGTAAACAAGAAATTATTTCCTTAGGCATCAAAGCACTCATCGCGGGCACAATTGCCAGTTGTATGAGTGGAGCTATTGTCGGAATATTGTATAGCTTTGGGTAAAGTTTTTATTATAAGCGGCCCCACAGCCAGTGGAAAATCTGACTTTGCTCTCAAAAGAGCCCTGGAGAAAAACGGCGTCATTATCAATGCTGATAGCCTTCAAGTCTATAAGAGCCTTGAAATTCTCACTGCCCAACCCGCTCCCCAAGCGTGTTTAGAGATTCCCCATCGTCTGTATGGTTTTCTTGATCCTAGCCAACATTTTTCTGTTGGAAAATGGCTTTCATTAGCCCACCAAGAGATTGAAAATGCCTTAGAAAACAACAAGCTTCCTTTCATTGTTGGCGGCACAGGCCTTTATTTAAAAACCCTTATGGAAGGCCTCTCGCCTATTCCACCCATTTCCCCAGATATCCGCAAAATGATAAAGGATGATCAAACTCAGAATTATGAGGAGCTGAAAAAAGTGGACCCCGTCCTTGCCTCTCGCATCTCTCCTCAAGACTGCCAAAGAACTCAACGTGCGCTCGAAGTTTTTCATGGAACAGAAAAGCCCTTAAGCTTCTGGCAACAACAAAAGCCCTGTCCACCTCCTTATAACTTTCATGTCCATATTCTTATCCCTCCCAAGGATGAGCTTGAAAAACGGATGACGTCACGTCTTGAAAGCATGGTTAAATGCGGTCTCGTTGAGGAGATCAAAGACCTTTTAACACGCCCTCTCTCAACAAATGCAAAAAAAGCCATCGGCTTTTATGAATTTGCAGGCTATGTAAACGGCACTTGCACCTTTGAAGAGGCGTTTAAGCTAACCCTCCTTCATACGCGACAATATGCTAAGAGACAAATGACCTGGTTTCGTCATCAATTCAAAAACATATAAGTCTATGTTTACAAACATATAACGATAAGCCTATGCTTCTTAAGCTAATTGAAAAAAGTTAATTCAATGAGAATGAATTGGGATAGGTTGCGTATTTTTTATGTCGTAGCTTCTGCTGGAAGCTTTACGAAAGCAACTCAAAATTTAAACATTAGTCAGTCTGCGATCAGCCGACAAATTCACATTCTTGAGAGTGAACTTGGATTTTCCCTTTTCCGACGGGTTTCCCGTGGTCTTGTCCTGACGGAAACCGGGAAGTTCCTTTATGACATTGTTTCAAAAGTGTTTGCGAAACTATCAACGGTACAAATAGAAATTGAAGAGCTAAGAAATTTCATCCGTGGACCCATTCACATCGCAAGTACCATTGCTTTTGGATCCTTATGGCTTGCCCCAAGACTCAAAAAATTTATTGAGAGATATCCTGACATTGAAGTAAGCGTTTTTCTAAAAGATGATGAAATCGATCTAAATTTACGCGAAGCAGACGTTTGGATCACCCCTGTTCTCCCAACCTATTCGCATATGGTGCATAAAGGACCCTTTTCCTTTCGCCACCACATTTATGCAAGTAAATCTTATCTAAGACAACACGGAACACCAAAAACACCAAGAGATCTTAATGAGCATCGACTCATTGTTTTTGGAAAAGAAATGCCCCACGTCAGAAACAACTATAATTGGCTATTAACCGTTGGAACTGAAGATTGCAGAAAGCCTTATCTCGTTTTAAACAATATCCAAGCTATTTATGAGGCTACCCGTGGAGGCCTTGGAATTTCTGCTCTTCAAAAATATATGATTCATGATGATCCTGAATTGGTGGAAATTCTTCCAGACCTTCCCGAAGTCGTTTCAAACCAATATGCAGTTTATCCCTCCCACCTTAAAACAATTAAACGTGTTCAAGTCTTTATCGATTTTTTGACAGAACAAATGCAAGGGCAAGGGGGATCAGCTTAAGATCATGCGTCATCATTTTACTCTTAAGGGACCCTTTTCTCTTCTCCCTATTGCGTTCTTCTTATTAATTTTTATTGGAAGCGGTGTGTACTTTACTCTCCAAGGCGTAGAACTTGCTTTTTATAAGGTTTCAGCAAGCGTTGCTATCCTCCCAGCAATTTTCTTGGCGGTTTTTCTTGGTCGTCATTCTCTCTCGGACAACATCGCTGTGTTTATAGAAGGAGTCCGCGAAAAAAATATTATTACGATGTGTATGATTTACCTCCTAGCTGGAGCTTATACTGAGGTTTTAAAAGGCATTGGCGGAGTTGACGCCACCGTCTATTTTGCTCTTCAATTCGTTCCCAAAGACGCCACTCTCGCTGGGGTTTTTCTTATTGGAGCTTTTGTTTCAACCTCTATGGGAACGTCTATGGGAACAATTGCGGCCATTGCCCCCATAGCTGTAGGTATTTCCCAAGCATTAGGTCTTGACCCAAGTCTAATGGCAGGTGCTGTCATTAGTGGGGCAATGTTTGGAGATAATCTTTCTATGATCTCCGATACAACGATTGCAGCGACTCAAATTCACTCCTGTTCATTAAAAGATAAGTTTAACATTAACTTGTTTATCGCCTTAGTCCCTTTACTTCTAACCCTAATTCTTTACCTGCTCTCAGCGCCGGGGGAAGCAAAAGAAATTCCGCTCAATCCTAATCCCCCAGATCTTATTTTCACTTTTCCCTATATTTTTGTTCTCATCATTGCCCTTTTAGGGGTGAACGTTTTTATTGTTCTTTCTGCTGGGCTCTTTGTGGGAAGCGTTATCGGCCTTTTTTTCTCCCCCTCTTATACCTTCTTAGAGTTAGCAAAAAATATCTTTGAGGGATATACATCCATGAATGAAATCTTAGTCCTCTCCCTCCTCATAGGGGGGTTAAGTGAGCTTGCCAAAAACCAAGGGGGGATCCGTTTCATCGTTCAATTAGTCGATGCCCTTATTCAAAAGTGGGGGCGACGAGCCCAAGGCTCGCGTATTGCAGAAAGCGCCATAAGCCTTCTTGTAAGTATTTGCGATTTTTGTACGGCGAACAATACGATTGCCATTATCTTGGCCGGCGAAGCCACCTTAGAAATCTCTCAGAAATACCGCGTTCCCATGGCTCGTACCGCCGCCCTTGTCACCATATTCTCTTGTGTTTTTCAAGGTATCCTCCCCTACAGTGCTCAAGTCCTTCTTGCTGGCTCTTTGGCGGGCGTTTCTCCTCTAAGTGTTGTTCCTTATATATATTATTGTTACTTGCTTGGAATTAGCGCTATCGTCGCTATAATATTCCGTCTTCCTAAATTACAAAAAAATTAATCTAACTTTAACTTTTCTTTGATAATCTAAACTAATCAAGAACTATAATTGCTTAACAGTGAGGAAAGCTTTTCAAAAGCTCGCCTCCCTCATCAGAGGAGATTTGGAACGATGAAAGTCAAAGAAATCATGTCTAAGAACGTCAAGCTCATTCACCCACATGCCCATATTGCTGAGGCCGCAAAGCTCATGCGAGAAAAGGACATTGGGATGATTCCAGTTGGAGAAAATGATCGTCTTGAAGGTGTCATTACCGATCGCGATATTGTTATTCGTGCTCTCGCTAATGGAAAGGACTTGGAAAGACTCACTATTCGAGAGGTCATGACGCCAAACTGTCATAGTTGTTTTGAAGAAGATACAATTGAAGAAGCTTCAAAACATATGTCTAAGGATCAAATACGACGCCTCACAGTCCTTGATAAGAACAAACACGTGGTAGGAATTTTGTCCTTGGGTGACGTTGCTACCAAAGGCTCAGATGAAGAAGCAGCTAAGGCTTTGCATCGTATTTCTAAAACAAAACATTAAAGTCAAAGAATGAGGAACGAATCTCATACAATTCGTTCCTTTTCAAAAAGGACCTTTAAATGTTTCAGAATCGCGCGGATGCAGGAAGACAACTTGCAGAAAAACTAAAAGCATATGAGGCTGAAAAGCCTCTTATTTTTGCCCTTCCGAGAGGTGGCGTCCCCGTTGGTTATATTGTTTCCAAAGCTCTAAAGGCCCCCCTTCATGTTATTATTGCCAGGAAAATTGGTGTGCCGTGGCAACCTGAGCTTGGTGTAGGGGCGATCGCTCCTGGTGTGGAACTTTTCAACGAAGGGTTACTTGACGAATTGGGGCTGAAATCCCAAGATTTAAAGGAGACCATTAAGCTTGAGGAGCAGGAGATGAAAAGGCGGCTCAAGCTTTATGGAGGAAAGGAAAATCTTAAAAAAATTCAAGGGAAAACTGTCATTCTTATTGATGATGGGCTCGCAACGGGAATCTCCGCCCAGGCGGCCTTAAAAAGCCTCAAACAGTGGAAACCCAAAAAGTTGATTTTAGCCGTTCCTGTGGGGTCACCTTTTACCATTGAAAAATTAAAGACGCAAATTGATGAGCTAATTTGCTTAAAGGCACCCGCTGATTTTTACGCTGTTGGATCGCATTATGTTGATTTTTCTCAAGTTTCTGATGCCGAAGTTATCGATTTTCTTAGGAAATCAAAGAATTAGACCTTTGTTTGCCCCTCCGATCTTTATTAAGAACATCTTGTCAGAAGTTCCTATTTTGCTTATCCTTTAAGAAATTCAGAGGAGTTCAAAATGAGAAATATAATCGTGAGTTTTATTTTATTCACCTTCTTTTTGGGAGGGGAAGCCTGTGAAGCGAAAGGAAAAAAGCCTGAGCCCAAACCTCTTCCTGAAATAAGCTTGGGAAGCGATAAAGCACCTGTTACTATGATTAATTATTCCTCGCTTACCTGTCATCATTGCGCGAACTTTCACACAGTCGTACTTCCTCAGATTGACAAAAACTATATCAAACTAGGCAAAGTACGCATTATTTTCCGAGATTACCCTGGAGATCAAATCAGTATTCAAGCTCACCTGCTGGCTTGGTGCAAAGGAGAAATGAAATATTTGGATTTTATGAAAATCTTCTTTGCAAGCCAAGACAAGTGGTTGACAGAAAAAGATCCTGTTAAAGCCTTAAAGAAAGTAGCCCTTAATAATGGACTTACGGAAAAACAAATCGAAGGCTGCCTTAAGAATCAAGAGCTTTTGGATAAAATTCTTCAAGTCCGACTCGACGGCCAAAAAAAGTATAAAATTACAGCAACGCCGACCATTATCATTAATGCAAAGATCTATCCACGGACCCTTGACTTTGAGGAGTTTAAAGGGATTGTCGACCCCCTTCTAGAATCCAGCGTCAAAAAGGTAAGCCTTAAAAAAGGCAAGAAAAGTTGATCCTCGTCCAGCGACCTCTTATATAATGAATGAAAGAGGAGTCAAATATGGCGTTAGCACGTGAAAAAATCATGGCGTTTTTGTGGGAAGCCTTTCCTGAGGCTGAGATTGATCTGAAGGATTCAGTGGGTGATAGCAATCATTTTGCAGTCACAATCATTTCAAAAACTTTTTCTGGAAAAACAAAGATAGAGCAACATAAGATGGTGTATGATGCCCTCCAGGGTCATATGGGAACAAGCTTACATGCCCTTTCTTTGAAAACACAAATTCCAACGGAGTAACTTTATGTCTCAGACCTTCGATCAAATCAAAAACGATATTTCTTCCCATGACGTTGTTCTTTATATGAAAGGGAATGCCCAGTTTCCCATGTGCGGTTTTTCAGCAACCGTTGTTCACGTTCTAAATGCCCTTGGTGTTAACTTTAAAGCCATTGATGTTCTCCAAGACAACGATCTTCGTGAAGGAATCAAAATATTTACCAATTGGCCCACCCTCCCTCAGCTTTATATTAAAGGTGAATTTGTGGGCGGGTGTGATATCGTCCGTGAAATGTATGAGACAGGCGAACTTCAAAAATTTCTTTCTGATAAAGGTCTTTTAAAACAATAACTTGCAAATAAGGGATGGCAATAAGAAAATTATTCGCGTCCCTTTTACACAAAGATTTTTTGAGCTTTTATATATTTTAAAAAGAATGTAATGTCTAACTCGATTATGATTTTGGGGTAAAAAATGAAGGACAGCTTGAAAATATCATCATTACTTAATAGATTAATATTAATCATTATATCTGTGATATCTATATCAACGTTATGCCTTGCAAAAGATAGTATATCCTCTGCAATTAACACAACCGAACCAAAATCGGCTAATAATAACAATGCTACATCTCAAGCTTATTCTTTTACTGAACAACCATTTGATGCCATACAATTAAATGGTGCTTTTGAGATGACAGCACAAGTTACTCATCAACCTCACACTGCAAATGTTATTATCACTACTAGTGATAGCTTATTACCATATATTAAAGTTTATGTGAAAAATAAAACTTTATATATTTCTAAAAAAGATGATCGGGAATTTCATCCTTTTAATAAAATAAAAGTTACGGTTAGTGTTGAGAATTTAAAATCAATCAAAACAAATGGTTCCAGTAATAGCCATATCAATGATATCAAAGCTGATGATTTCGCTGCAGAAATAAACGGCTCTGGAAATATTGTCCTACAAGGAAACGCTGAAAAATTAGCAGCGGAAATTCACGGCTCAGGTGAAATAGACGCTAAAAACCTTATGACTAAAAAAACGAATGCCTCTATTTATGGCTCGGGGTATATCATCGCTAATGCGACACAAAAAATGGACCTTAAAATCTATGGATCAGGAAAAATTGAATATTATGGTCATCCACAAAAGATTGAACAAGCTATCTACGGATCTGGAAAAACAAAGGATATGGGGATCTAAGGATATAAATCAGGTCCGTTTAAATGATCTTTTTAAAGGAAATTAAGGTTCGGATGCCTTAATTGTCGAACGGAGAAACCCTCAGATTTTAAATCTCGCATGATTGTATTGACCTGTTCCTTATCTTGGGTCTCAATCATAATATCGATTTCAGCCATTTTAATTGGAATTTCGTAAAGAAGCCGCTGGTGCTTGACTTCGAGGATATTTCCTTGATGCTTTGCAATAGCCCTTGCTATTTTTTCCAATACTCCTGGGACATCATTCACATCTAAACGTAAAAGAGTTAAACTCCCCTCACGGAGCTGTCCTCGCATCATGATAGATGAAAGTATACGTCCATCGATGTTTCCCCCTGTAATGATGATACCCACAGTTTTTTTCTTGAAAAGAGAAGAGTTATGAAAAAGGGCTGCCACCCCAGCAGCTCCAGCTCCTTCAACGATTATATTTCCTTGGCGCGCTAACACATCAACGGCGTGTTCAATTGCTTCTTCTGTAACGATCTCAATTCCTTCAAGACGGTCCTTCAAAATCATTTTTGGAAGAAGCCCTGGATGTTTAACAGCAATTCCATCGGCTAAGGTGATCTCTTCTCCTTTTTTCTCTTTTGTATTGTATAAAGCTTGTGACATTGATGCATAGCCCTTGATTTCAACCCCATAAATTTGAAGGCTGGGCTTCAAAAATTTTGCAGCAAGCGCTATACCTGCACAAAGTCCTCCCCCTCCTATAGGAACCAATAAAACATCCAAATCGGGTTGATCTTCAAGCATCTCAAGGGCAATTGTCCCTTGTCCAGCAATAATATGGGGGTCATCATAAGGATGAATAGATGTAAGGTTTTCTTTTTTAGCTATTTCTTCGGCAACTGCATTTGCTTCTTCAAAGGTTTTCCCTGCAAGAATAACCCGAGCTCCCCAACGTTCTGTGTGCCCAACTTTCATCGGAGGAGTGTTAAGAGGCATAACAATTATTGTAGGAATGCGTAAGTTTTGAGCATGGAGGGCCACAGCTTGAGCATGATTTCCTTTCGAAACTGCAATAACCCCTTGACGCATTTCTTGATAAGAGAGACTTTTTAGCTTTATATACGCTCCTCTTTCTTTAAAGGAGCCTGTTTCTTGGAAATTCTCAAGTTTGAGAAAAATTTTTGTATTAAAAAGACGAGATAGGGAGAGGGAATAAAGCGTTGGGGTTTTTAAAACAACTCCTTTTAATAAAGTTCTTGCAAGTTGAATATCCGCAAAGGTTGATTCCATTCATTCTCCTTTAAGGAACTTCAACTGAGAAGTTCCCAGGTTCAGTTATAAAAATAAGTCCCGCCCACAAACATATAACTGTTGACGTTTGATCAAGAGCTGGACCTTCCGTTACCATAACATCGATGGCTTCAGATATCCATGGATCAGTCGTCACAGGAACACAAGGCATGGGAACAAGAACTCCCCCTGCACTAATTGTAGCCGACAAGACTTCAGGATTGGCAAGGGAAATGCACAGAATAAAACCCATAATGTTTGCGAGCGGAATGAAATCAGTAATGTTTCCCATAAGCATCCCTTCCGCCATCACAGTACGATCAGGGAGTACTGTTAAAGGCGTAGGGGCTGTGCCGAAACAACACTCAATAAGAGAGGTCTCCCCAACAACAGCAAAGCTCATCTTTCGAGTCCTGCAGGGATGGGATTGCCATCCTTATCAAAAAGTTGGGGTTTCCGAACAAGCCTCCCCCGATCAAAAACCATTATCCGATTTAAGTGCCCATTTTCATGAAAGGAGCGAAATTCGCCTTCCTTCTTTCCTTGACTATAAAATCCAGTTTCCAACAACGTCCCACTTGGATAATAGGTCAGAGAAGGGCCCTCTAAAACACCTTCGTGATAATGAAGGATGCTCTTAACACGTCCTTGGGAATCATAGGCAATAGATGTACCTTTTTTCTTTCCATCTTCATAGTGGATACGGGCCCGCATCATACCTGCCTTATCATAAAGGACTGTTTCTCCATGCTGTTTTCCTTCCTTAAAAGTCGTATGTAAGGAGAGAGCACCATTCTTATAAAATTCAGCAAGCCCATGACGAACACCTTTTTGATATCGAAGGTTTTCTTTTAATTGTTGAGAGGAATCATAACGCCTTGCTTCTCCATGGAGCACGCCTTCTTTAAACGGCAAGTGGGCAACAAGATTTCCTTCTTTACTATAATGTTCTTCTATTCCATAGAACTTTCCTTCAATTTTTTCACCGAAAGCTTTCTTCTTCTCAAATTTCGTTTCTTCCTTTTTTTCAAGGATATCCTTTTGAGACAATTCAGCTTCTAAAATTTCTTTTTCATTATCTTCACTCATTGATTTTACCCATTTAGTGTGATTATTGCCCCCATCACTTCCACAGAAGCTCCCTCAATCTCTACCGTTCCACCCCCTGTGCAACTAAGCTCTCCTCCTGCACTCACCGTCATATCCGCTGTGGCTGTTAAATTAATTTCATTGGCGGTCACATCAAAAGATCCGGTGCAGGTATAGGTTACATCCCCTGTTATATTAAACTCTACATTTCCCTCCTGACACTTAATGGTAATATTTCCTTCATCCAACTCAATTGAATAATTGCCCTTAACAATTTGTAGCGTTTTATCACCGTTATTTAATTTCAAACTATCGTTACATTTTTTACCTCCTCCTTGCTCTCCTTGTTGTTCTCCTTGTTGTTCTTCTCCTTCTCCTCCTTGCTCTCCTCCTTGTTCTCCTCCTCCTTGTTCTCCTCCTCCTTGCTCTTGTTCTTCTCCTTCTCCTTCTTCTGCTTGAGCTTGCAGTTCAATTGTACGACTGCCTCCTACAATCGTAATTTTATGATCATTTTGTATATCAACGTTAAAGTCTTTCTGGGCATGCATATAAATTTCTTCTGATTTTTTTTTATCTTCAAAGCGAAGTTCATTATATCCAGATGTTCCTTCTCCTTCTGACTTACTGGTTTGACTGAGTATTGTTGATTTTGTAGGCTCATCAGGCAAGTATGGGGGCTTATTTTCTCCATTATAAACGGTCCCAATCACCAAAGGCTTATCGGGATTTCCATCAAGAAAAGAAACCACAACTTCTTGCCCGACACGAGGCGTGAAAAGAGTCCCCCATTTTTGTCCAGACCACAAAGTTGCAACCCGTATCCAACATGATGTGGACTCATCTTCTTGTTCAGAAGAATCCCAGTGAAACTTGACTTTAATACGCCCATACTCTTCCGTATATATTTCCTCCCCCTGTTTGCCTGTTACCTTTGCAGTTTGCGTGCCATAAATACGTGGCGGAGGAGTTACTTGAGGAGCTTTAAAGGGTTCTGTTGAGGGAAAGGCTTGGTATTGATTCTTATAAAGAGGATTTCCTCCTCCTTCAACGATGCGCGCCTCATGACGCACTTCATAAAGAACATAAGTAATATTCGCATCTGATCGCGGATGATCTTTCAAGGTAAAGCTATACCCAGGCAAAAAGAAGGGAACCAAAGATACCCCCTCCACCCTTTTTTGATGGGCATCTTCCGATTGTAATTTGACCTGTGTGAGGGTATCCCCTATGGTTTGCTCAGTGAACACTTCGCGATAGTTTGTAATGTCGCCCCCTTCAGCATCAGTTGGGCCAGAGGCTGTCCCTTTTAAACGGTTTTGAGGAGAAAGGTAATTGTAGCTGATTAAGGTATTGGTTGAGGGAACAATGTGTTGATGAATGAAACACGAGCTTACGGTCATCATGAAAGGCTCATGGATAGCTGAATCATGAAAACTAACTGAGATTGCGTTGGGGCAAGGGGGAGAGGTCTCCGAAAAATCTGCCAGGACAATCTTATGCCCCTCTTCATTTTGTTCAAAATAATAAAAAATGCCCTCTTCTTCCATAAGTCGGGAGATAAAATTAAAATAGGTTTCATTATATTGAACACAGAATTCCCTTGCCTGTCTGCCCGCAGATGAGACGCGATTGGTGTAGGGAATCCCGTTGTCGTCCAAGATCTGTTGGATAATAGTCAAGGCGGATTTGTTCTGAAAAATTTGGCATTGTCCAGAAAAGGTTAAAAGCCATACCTTTGGATACAAAACCGCACGATAAACATTCCACATATTGAGAGGTGCAAAAGGAGTCGCTTGTTGTTCAAAATGTCCAATAATGCCATTAAAGGTACGTTTTTCAGACCCTACTGTTAAAGAAACCGTTGCTGATTGTCGCATGAGGGTATCAAAATTAACGTCTCGACTTTGAGCTGTCATAAGCACCGTATATTCAAAGAGATTTGAAAGTCTTTCAACGCCTTGAAATAAATTGAGTTTGAAGGAATACCCTCCCGGAACACTGATGTCTAAAAAAACCTTAGCTCCCTCTTCAGGCATATTTTGTACCTTTACTTGTAAGTTTTAGAAGGTGAATTTCCTAGAATCCTCTTTGCTCTACTGTAAATTCACCTTCTTTATGGTGCAAGTGAAAGTTTACGAGTCTTTAAAGCCTTATTGATGTGTTCCTCTGTTCCCTCAGGAAATTCTACAGGAGGAAACGGCTTTCCGGGATTCTTTAAAATACGGTCTGCCATACGCGCTGTCTGTCGCCCGAGATCAAATTGATTAGGCCCCAAGGCCGCGAGAGCCCCTTGCTCCAACAAGTCAACATCACTCACAAAGGCAGGAATTCCACAAGCTTGTGCAGCTTTTACAACGCTTTTAAAGGCGGAGAGGGACGTATTATCATTGTTGATAAATAAAGCATCTGCCTTACCACAGAGGCTTTGGCTAGCTCCCAACACGTCACTGGTTTTAGAAGCAGTCGCAAGCACAAGATCTAAATCGAGCTTCTTTGCAGCTATCTTCATCTTATCAAGCATGGCCACAGAATTAGCCTCACCTGGATTATAAACAATGCCAATGGTTTTAAGCTCTGGTACGAGTTTTTTAAAGAGCTCAAACTGAGGCTCAACGCTCACAAAATTTGAAACGCCTGTAATATTTGCCTCAGGTTTTTCCAAGTTTGACACCAATTTTGCCGAAAGGGGATCGGTGACACTTGCAAAGACAATAGGGATCGTTGTTCCTTTAGCTGCGGAGAGGGCCGCTTGGGCAGCCGTTGTTCCGATCGCCAGCACCAGATCAGGATGCGTTGACACAAACCGCTGGGCTATTTGAGCTGCTAGCGCTGTATTCCCTTGAGCGGACTGGGTTTCAACATGTGCGTCCTTATACCCTAAGACAGAAAGCTCCTTGAGAAAACCTTCTCTTGTTGCATTTAGAGCAGGGTGATCGATGGTTTGGATAATTGAGATTTCAAGGGATGTACTGCGTACTGAAGAAAATGAAAGTAATGAAAAAAAGAAAGAGAGATTGATTAATTTGATTACGTTTTTAAATAATAACATTTTAAGGTCCTCATTCGATTAAGTCGTTGATTTATCGCAAATAATAAAAATTTTCTATGATGATGGTGATGCATAATCTTTCTCCGTTATCTGAATTAACTTCTTTCCCTATGAAAGAAGTTCTTAAGCATAGTCATTTTAGATAAAAAAAGAAACCCAAAAAGAGGTTTTGTATACAGACATTTCTAATGGATAATAGCCCCATGATGGATAGGAATCTTTTTAAGATCATCCTCAAGCTCAATTTCAGCCAATTTTAAATCATAGGCCTGTTGAAGTTTAAGCCATAGCATAGGGTCAGTATCGCAAAAGCGCCCCAGACGCAAGGCCATACCTGGTGTTATGGGATGAGCCCCCTTTAAAATCCTGTGAAGGGTTTGGCGGGAAATCCCGAGCTCCTTTGCAGTTGCTGTAATCGACATTTTAAGATCAGGAAGAACATCCTCCTTAAGAATTAGCCCAGGATGGGTGGGAACCCTCTTTCTTCTTTCTGTGACAAGATATTCTCTTTTACTCATATTTTAGTCTCCTCATGAATCATTTTAATGATACTGCTCAA
>MEMA01000046.1 GCA_001767835.1 Alphaproteobacteria bacterium GWC2_42_16 | reverse complement strand
CATGGCTCAGAAATACGATGAGGGCCTTGAAAAAGGCCTTGAGAAAGGACGAGAAGAGGGAATTGAGAAAGTGGCAAGAAATATGCTTTCCAAAGGTATTGATGTTGAAATTATAGCTTCTGTGACAGGGCTTACACCACAAGCAATACGACAGTTACATTGAAGTGAACAATAAATAAAATGAGCCGTGCCGGCGAAAGAGTGAAACCTCATAGAAAGGGCAAAAATAATATAAAGACTGTATTAACAATATATTAATCATATTATGCCAACAATATAGTAGAGAAGACTATTCTAAGGAGGAACTCATGATTGCTATTATTAAAACCTTTAAAGAAAGCTTTAAAGAAGCTTGGGACCATCCTTTAAACTGGATAAGAATCGTATTTCTGCCTGTTATTATATGGACTTTGGGGTTCCTTTTTATGGGAGCTGTTTTTGTAGCAAAGGGTCATTATCTTTTTGTTTTTGAGAATAGCACTCTTGAGCAAACCGCAACAGCGACATCTCCTTTTGAAGTCTTTTCGCAGTTGGTTTACCACGTAACTTCTTTCTTGGCTATGGCCGGTATTTATATCAAAGGATTCCGCTATGCTGCTTTAAAAGAAGGTGGAGACAAATGGTTGGGTTTTCCTTTTAATATGCGTCTGCTTAAGATGTTTCTCTATTACCTTCTTATTACAATTTTATCGGCTCTTTATATTATTCTATCTGCGGGCATAGTCGTGTTACAGCATTTCTTTTTAGAAAGTGTCTTTGTCACGATTCTTTTAGCAGGGCTCTTTGCGGCCTTCGGGGTTTATCTTATTACAAGAATAGTCCTAACCTTTCTTTACGTTGCCATTGATCAAGAGAAAGCTTTGCGGACAAGCTGGAGTGTGATGAAGGGAAATGTTTGGCACTTCCTTCTTTTGATCATCTTAATAGGCCTTACAGTACTTGGTGCTGCCATTGCTGGAGCCGCACTTATTGGCATTGTAGGCTTTTTATTGAGCTTAATCTCGAGTTGGCTTGGGGCCGTGATCTTTGTTCTTTTCCTTCCCTTTGGATTACTCGTGATGCTTCTGAGCACGGCATGGACAATCAATGCTGTTACATATGTGAACAAGCAGATTACCGCAAAATAGTCAATTAGTGACAAGGCTAATTTCTGAATAAGAGGCTATGAACATCCCGTTGTTTCGCCACAAGTATCACACTTTAAGCATGTGCCATTGCGTACAAGAGTAAAGTTACCACAGCCCATACACGCATCTCCCGCATAACCCTTCAGGCGGGCGTGGAAGCGACGCTCTTCAACCTCTGTAATGGCTCCCGTCCCTACGACAGGCTTTGATGATTCCGTTCCTGTGGCAACCGCAGCCTCATGAAGAAGATAGGCATTTTGATCCTTATTGGCAGGAGAAATGACAAAAACATTATTTCGCACATAACCATTACTCATGAGGCTATTGACAATTTCACTCATCCTTTTGCTCTTGTTAGCAACCGTTCCTTTTTCAGCCTCAACACGACCGATGGTATCAGGACGCAAGTCCGTGGGCTCAGCATGGGCAAGGTCGGTTCGCCCCAAGTAAGAGATGGCAAGTTCACGGAAAATGTAATCCAAAATCGAGGTTGCCATTTTAATGGTCTCGTTACCAGACACAGGTCCTGAAGGCTCAAAACGTGTAAAGACAAAAGCATCCACAAACTCTTCGAGGGGCACACCATATTGCAAACCAATAGAAATGGCCATGGCAAAGTTATGCATCAAGCTGCGGAAGGAAGCCCCTTCTTTATGCATATCAATGAAGATTTCTCCCAATTGCCCATCATCATATTCCCCCGTACGTAGATACACCTTATGCCCCCCAATGGAAGCTTTTTGGGTATATCCCTTACGCCGATTGGGGAGTTTTTGACGTTGGGAGCGGTGGAGATAACGCTCCACAACCCGCTCAACTACTTTTTCTGCGACCACCTTTGCTTTTTCAGGAGCCGACATTTCAGGCAACTCCTCTGCAACATCATCTCCTAAGAGAGAGGAATACAAAGCTTGAGAGAGCTTTGAGCCATCCCGATAAAGGGCATTGGCTTTCAATGCCAATTTCCATGATAAAAGGTAGGCTTCCTTACATTCCTCAATGGTGGCGGCGTTGGTCATGTTAATGGTTTTTGAAATGGCACCAGAAACAAAGGGCTGGACTGAGGCCATCATGCGAATATGGCCTTCAACGGAAAGAAAGCGTTTGCCCGTTCGCCCACAAGGATTAGCGCAATCAAAAACAGCCAAATGTTCTTTTTTCAAATGAGGCGCCCCTTCAACGGTCATGGTTCCACAACAATAGGCATTGGCAGCTTCAATGTCTTCGGACTTAAAGCCTAAGTGAGCCAAAAGGTCAAAACGCACATCATTCAACTGAGCATCAGTAAGCTTTAGGGTTTTCCTACAGAATTCATCCCCTAAAGTCCAACGATTAAAGACGAACTTAATGTCAAAGGCGGACTTCAGATTTTCCTTCAAGAGTTCAATTTCTCGCTCTCTAAATCCTTTAGAGTGAAGTGTCTTAAAGTTAATCCCAGGAGCTCCTTCAAGGGTTCCATAACCCACTGCATATTGGATAATGTCGTCAATATGCTTTTGTGGATAACCTAAAACTTCAAGAGCTTGAGGAACCAGGCGATTGATGATCTTGAAGTAGCCGCCTCCTGCAAGTTTTTTAAATTTCACCGTGGCAAAATCGGGCTCAATCCCTGTAGTATCACAATCCATGACCAATCCAATGGTACCTGTAGGCGCGATACAGGTAGTTTGGGCATTGCGATAACCATATTTCTTACCCAGCTCAAGCGCCCGATCCCAAGCGTGACGGGAGGCTTTCAAAAGGACGGGACAAGGACAATCTTTTTCCTCTAAAGGAACAGGCGCAATTTCAAGGCCTTCATATCCTTCATGCTCTCCATAGGCCGCACGACGATGATTGCGCATCACGCGAAGCATGTCTTTTTCATTAAGTTTGTAGCCCTTAAAGGCCCCAAGCTCGCTGGCAATTTCAGCCGAGGTGGCATATGAAATACCCGTCATCAAAGAGGCAATAGCTCCTGCAACAGCGCGACCCTCAGGACTATCATAGGGAATGCCAGAGGCCATTAACAAGCCACCGATATTAGCATAGCCCAAGCCTAAGGTGCGAAAATCGTAGGAAAGGACAGCAATTTCCTTTGAGGGGAATTGGGCCATCATTACCGAAATCTCTTGGGCCAGGGTACACAAACGAACGGCATGTTCAAACGCTTTGGTATCAAAATGAAGATCCCCTGCTTTGGCTTTTTTCCCATGATGATTCATAAAGGTTACAAGGTTAAGAGAAGCCAAGTTACAGGCCGTATCATCCAAGAACATGTATTCAGAACACGGGTTAGCGCCCCGGATTCGCCCAGACTGCGGACATGTGTGCCACTCATTAATCGTTGTGTCATATTGAAGCCCAGGATCAGCTGACGCCCAAGCTGCATATCCAATTTGATCCCACAAGTCCCGGGCATGAACTGTCTTTATCACACTGCCATCCATCCTTGAGAGGAGATCCCATTCTTTTCCCTCAACGACTGCTTGAAGAAACTTATTGGTCACACGTACAGAATTATTGGAGTTTTGACCTGAAACCGTGCGATAGGCTTCCGAATCCCAATCTGTATCATACTCAGGGAATTCGATGTGCGTATAGCCTTGGCGCGCCAACTGGATGATGCGTTGGCAATAATTCTCAGGGAGCTGGGCAGAACGAGCAGCCTTAATGGCTTGGAAAAGGGTGGGGTTCTCCCGCGGATTAAATCGTTCATCCCCTTTTCCCTCCTGGCATGCGGCCATAATAGCAGAGAGGTATTTTTTCGCAATCTTTGATCCCACAACAAGGTCTAAAACCTTTTGCTCTTCCACAACTTTCCAGTTCACGAATTCTTCAATATCAGGATGATCCACATCTACTATCACCATTTTGGCAGCCCGGCGTGTAGTGCCTCCAGATTTAATAGCACCTGCTGCGCGGTCCCCAATCTTTAAAAAGCTCATCATCCCAGAGGAAACGCCTCCTCCGGAAAGGGATTCACCAGCTCCTCTTAAATTTGAAAAGTTGGAGCCCGTTCCTGATCCATATTTGAAAAGGCGCGCTTCTCGCACCCACAAATCCATGATGCCCCCCTCATTCACCAAATCATCCCCAATGCTTTGAATAAAGCATGCATGAGGTTGTGGATGTTCATAGGACGATTTTGAGGCGGTTAATTTGCCTGACTTATAATCCACATAATAATGACCTTGGGCCGGCCCATCTATCCCATAGGCCCAGAAAAGACCCGTATTAAACCATTGAGGCGAGTTAGGTGCACACAGCTGGGCACAGAGCATATACCGCATTTCATCATAATAGGCCTTGGCATCCGCTTCACTATCAAAATAACCGCCCTTATAGCCCCAATAGGCCCAGCATCCCGCCATCCGGTCAAAGACTTGGGTTGCCTTCATTTCACTGCCATAGCGCTCCTTTTGAGGAAGCTTTGAAAGAGCATCATTATCAGCTTCTTTTCGCCACAACCATTCAGGAATTCCTTCTTCCTTTACAGGCTTAAGGATGTAAGGAACACCTGCTTTTCGGAAATATTTCTGGGCTAAAACATCGCCTGCCACTTGAGACCAAGACGCGGGAACCTCGATTCCTTCAAGATGGAAAACAATCGATCCATCGGGATTACGAATTTCGCTATCTGCTTTCCTAAATTCAAAAGAACTGTAGGGATCTGTGTTTTCTGTAGTAAAGTGACGCGTAATTTTCATGAAAGACCCCTCTTCTCACGTAAGGTTTATAGTATATCAATTTTTGGGTGCTAATGTTAAGCCTCTATAACTATAAAATTTTTTTCCCAAAAATCAATTGTCATTTTTCCTTGACATGCATAAGTCCTTGATAGTGGACAGAACCTTTTGAAAATGGCATAGTGTTGCTAAATTTGGAGCTCCTCAATGTTGTGGATAAAGTTGTTAACCTGGTTTAAAGGCGAGCTTGTTGGCGCAGATTCCTTTGGAAATCGGTATTACCGTGAAAAAGGCCCAGAAAACGTCAAGGAGCGGCGCTGGGTTATTTATAAAGGCTTGTCTGAGGCCTCAAAGGTGCCTGCGGAATGGCATGGTTGGCTCCATCATACATTGAAAACACCCCCTCCCATCGCAGCCGTTGAGAGGCGGCCTTGGGAAAAAAAGCATCTTCCCAATCTTTCTGGAACACCTTATGCTTACCGACCAGCCGGTCACTTTTTTTCGGGAGAAAAGCGGGACCCTGCCACAGGAGATTATCAAGCGTGGCAACCGCAGGAGATGGAGAAATGAAGACGAATGCACTTGAAATTGCAATGGGCGCCGTTGTTTTGGTCATTTTTGCCTTTTGCGTTATTTTTGCCTACTCCACCAGCCAATGGCAACCTTCAAAGGGTTATGAGGTCACGGCAAAATTCGATCGTATCGATGGAATTATGCGCGGGAGTGATGTGCGCCTTAGTGGCGTTAAGGTCGGTACGATTAAAGACCTGCACTTAGATCCCGAGTCCTATCTTGCCGTGGTTTATTTAACCCTTGAGCCTCAGGTTGTCCTTCCCAAAGATAGCTCTGCAGAGATTGTCAGCGAGGGGCTTTTGGGAGGGAAATACTTGGCACTTGTACCTGGCGGCGATGAGGAAACCATTGGCCCCGGCGGAGAGATTGTGTACACCCAGTCTGCAGTTAGCTTAGAAGCCCTTATTGGAAAGTTTATTTTTAATGCTCAGGAGAAAAAGGAAGAGAGCACGAAGTGATCAGCAACGATCAGTTGAAAGAAAAATTTCCAATGACTGACTGTCGATTGCTAATGTTTTTCTTCTTTCTCGCCCAAAGTCTTCCCCTTTACGGACAGAACTTCGATGACCTTTTAGATGAACTTCTAGGATCAGATGCAGATCAAATGGAAAGTCAGCTTGAAGATATGAAGACAAATGAGGAGACTTCGTCCATTTCCTCAACGGATCTTATTGGCCCCCCAGAAGAGGATGAATTTGCGCCTGAGAAAAATGTTATCACCAATGGCGTCACACTCCAAGGCCTTGATAAGCAAACAGGCCGCGTATTTATCATCGATGCGCCCATCGGACAAACCATCGAATTTGGCACCCTAAAAATCGTTGTAAAGCATTGCGAAAAAGCCCCAATTGATGATCGCCAAGAATCCATGGGCTTTATCGTCATTTCCGAGGGAAAGCCTATGGGCTTGCGGCAAAAACTTTTTTCTGGATGGATGTTCGCGTCCTCCCCTGCCCTTTCCGCCCTTGATCATCCTACCTATGACGTATGGATCAAGAAATGTAAGGAGCTAAAGGCCATTTCTCCTTAACCGATAGGCAATATTCTTCTAAAGTACATCTTCTGATCAGGGCAGTGTCTTCGTCAACCATAGAACCAAGTCATCATCAACATAAACGGTATCATGAGGTAAAATCGGTTTGTAGTGGGAGGTAACACCCAAACCATCCGGAATATAGCCGCGTTTAATAAAGTTTTTGGGCATCGCCATAATCAGCTGATAGCCCAACACCAATCCCTACCGTAGAGTTTCTCGTTCCTGCTTCTGTCTCTACATGATCAAGCAGCGCTGAAGCAAGCCCCTGCTTTCTAAATTTGGGGAGAACATTAAGATCAGAAATTTCGGGAATATTGTGTTCTTTAAACGCTAGATAATTGGATTGCCATTTTAGGGTCACGTATCCTGTAAAATCATTCTCTTTAAAGGCAACCCATATACACCGTTCTCCTTTTTCCTGTTCTTCAAGATACTTTTGATAGAGGGACGCGGGCTTATTCCACCCTATTTCAGAAAAAGCTGAGACGATGAAAGAAATATCTTTATGGGTTAAACGGCTTAATTTCCAAACGTTCATCTTGTCCTCATAACATCTTCCTTAAAAACAGGTAGGAAACTCTTACAGCATATCCGGTATCATATCCAAGATCGCATTTTCTTTTTCTAAAATATTTTTGCATTTGCTCCATTTTATTGAATCCTATGGCCAACCATGTTAGAAGTTGTTCAACCTTTAAAAAACGATCAACGATCAAAAAGCCAATTAGGGGAGCGCCGTGCGACAGCTTCAGAACTTTGTCTTTTACCTTGCTTTTACAGCAATAATTCCTTTTTCTGCTTTGGGCCAATTTCAATCAGAGATCGTCCCTCTGACCTCGACGGAGGACGTAAAGGCGGAAAAAGAAAAGGAAAAAGGCGTAAAGATTGGGGACAAATTATACCTTTGGGCAAGCACAAGTACGTATAATTATAAAGATGATTTTTTTCTTAATCAGTTAAAAGGAACGTCATATGCAGGAACAGCTGGATTAGATTATAAAGTAACTCCGGACACAAAATTAGGGTTTTACTACCTTCAACGTCTTACAAACTCACATACGCCAATTAATACGAGTTCTTTCCGAACAGAGGGAAATAATTTTTATCCTTATTTTATATATAATTTTACCCCAAAATTTTATTTTTACCTTGTGGCGGGTTATATCAATTCAACAACAAAAATTAAATATTTTTATCAACGATTTCTCTCACAGCCTCCCAATCCTGTGTTCGCAAAATCAAAAGGAGCTCTTTGGTCTATATATCCTTCTTTCAATGTTGCGTTTGTACCTTGTGATAATGTTGAAGGTTCCTTTCAACTTGGCTATGGCAATGAATATTTCTCAAGTAAAAGTTACCGTGATTCACTCAACTTTGTTCACCGGGGTTTGAAAACAAACCGTAGCTATGGATTTACCTTTTTGGACCTTTCTTATTTTTTTACAAATGTGGGTTCTATTGTAAATTCTATAGCACCCTTTGTGCAAGGAGGCGGGAATTATTACCTTTACAACACGCCCGTAAGATCAAGTGGGCGAAACTATAAACGGGCCAGGGAGGGATATACGGTTGGAACGGGGCTCAGATTTTATTGTGTCAACAATGTGACTTTTACGGCGGGTTGGCAACGCATAGCAGGACATAGTGGGTATTCTGCAAATGTTTATACATTGCTCGTCCGCGTAGGGGGGTATGAAGGCGGGCGTTTTCCATCTGCAGGGCACCGTCTTTTACCCTAAATTAACATTTTTCCGCCATAATGAACAAAGAAGGAAATGAGAAAATGATCCTCTTTTTTGCGTTTTTATTTTTTGTTCTGGCCCTTATTGCGGGGTTATTGGGTTTTACGGATGTCATGGTAGCCTCTGTAGGAATTGCCCAAGTCCTCTTCCTTATCTTTTTTATCCTTTTTGTTTTTTCTTTAGTTCTTTTTATCTTGCGCAAAATGGGAGAGGCGGTCTCTCAAACCCTTATGGGAGGCACAAATATGCTCGCATGGATTTTAACATTTTTTATTATTGCCCTTGTGGCGGGTCTCTTAGGTTTTACAGGGATAATGTCTGCTGCGGCAGGCGTTGCTAAATTTCTCTTTATCATCTTCCTTGTCCTTTTCGTCGTATCTATTCTTATTCATCTCTTTCAACGCTCGAAATGAGATCAATATGAATCTTCAAGAATTTCTTGCATCTCAAGGCTAACCTTATTAGGTTAGTCCCAAATAAGCCTAGGCAAGTGATTCCGTATGGACTATCCATCATTCTTTAAACAAAAACTCCAAGATATTAAGACGGAAGGTCGATATCGGATTTTTGCGGATTTGGAGCGCTGTGCCAAGGATTTCCCTTACGCCTATTATTATAATGACGGAAGCCCGCGGCGCGTAGTTGTGTGGTGCGCCAATGATTATCTGGGCATGGGACAACATGAAAAAGTTCTGGACGCCATGCAAAAGGCCATAGAGCGCGTTGGGGCTGGGGCTGGGGGCACCCGCAATATTTCAGGGACAAACCACTATCATGTGCTCTTGGAACGCGAAATTGCTGATCTGCATGATAAGGAGGCAGGTCTCATCTTCTCTTCTGGATATGTATCAAATGAGGCTTCCATCAGTGCTCTTGCTGCTCACCTACCCGAGTGCCTTGTTTTCTCGGACTCCCATAACCATGCCTCCATTATCCAAGGCATTCGCAACAGTCGGGCACAGAAGGAAATTTTCCACCATAATGATCCAACCCACCTCAAACAACTCTTATCGCGTTATCCGCCGGAAAGAGCAAAGCTGATTATTTTTGAGTCCGTTTATTCCATGGATGGGGACATTGCTCCTATTGAGGCTTTTTGTGATTTAGCAGAAGAGTATAACGCGCTTACCTTTATTGACGAGGTCCATGCGGTTGGGATGTATGGCCATAAGGGGGGAGGCATTGCCCAAAGAGAAAGACAAAGCCATCGCTTGAGCGTGATTGAAGGAACCCTGGGTAAGGCCTTTGGTGTTGTGGGAGGATATATTGCTTCTTCCGCTGACCTTGTAGACTTTGTGAGAAGCTTTGCCTCTGGTTTTATCTTTACCACCTCCATGCCTCCAGCCGTCGCTGCAGCAGCACTAGCAAGCATTCAGCATCTAAAGACAAGTCAAGCGGAGCGCACAAAACATCAAGAAAGGGTGTCTAGAGTCAAAAAACGCCTCATTCAGGCAGGTATTCCCTTTATGTCAACAAACTCCCATATCATCCCGATATTAGTAAGGGACGCACACCTTTGTAAGCTCGCCTCTGATTTACTTTTAAAAGAACATGATATATATGTTCAACCGATTAATTATCCGACAGTTCCGAGAGGAACGGAACGATTGCGGATCACGCCATCACCAGTTCACACGGATCAAATGATTGATGATTTAATCGATGCTTTAAAAAGTGTATGGGATCACCTTTATATAGATTACGCTGCATAAGGATAGATGACAAAGTCGACCAAAGTTTGCTGGACCATTACAGATGTATTCCCCGGAATGCAAAGTCAAGTTGTGGGCCTTGCAGAAGCAATAGGCTTACCTACGGTCCATAAGAGGTGCAGGCGCCGGTGGCCCTGGGGATGGTTAAGTCTCCCTTGGGGAAATCCTCTCAACCAATTAACCAAAACCAGTGATAAACTCATTCCTCCCTGGCCCGATTTGGTAATTACTTCTGGAAGGCGATCAGCCCCCCTCGCTCTTGCTATTAAAAAGCAAAACCCCAAAAAGACCTTTTGTGTGCATATTCAAAACCCCGTGTTTAATATCAATCACTTTGACTTGATTGCAGCCCCTGAGCATGATCACCTTGAAGGGCCTAATATTGTGACCACAAAAGGGGCCTTGCATAAGGTAACGGTTCAAAAGATACGGGAAGGTGTTAAGGCTCATAAAGGCCTTTTTAAGGACTTTCCGCGGCCCTACAGTGTGGTTCTACTTGGAGGCAATACGAACCGCTATAAAATGCCTTTGAAGGCTCTGGAGAACCTGATACACGATATCCTCAAAATTCGAGAGATTACGGGCGGAAGTGTTTTAGTCACCCCGTCCTTTCGTACACCATATCGTGACGTGCTAACAAACGCCCTTCAAAAGGAGCCAAACATTTTCTTGGTGGATAACAAAGTAAATCCTTACTTTGCCATGTTGGGGCTTGCAGATACTATTTTTGTGACTGATGATTCGGTCAATATGGTGTGTGAGGCTTGCTTTACGGGAAAGCCTGTTTACATTTTACCTCTTTTGAAGCATGGGATGACCAAGCCTAAAAAATTTATTGAAGGCCTTGTTAAAGAAGGCATCGCGCGGCCCTTTGAGGAAGTTGTTGAATCCTGGATATACACTCCCTTTAATGATACTGAAAAAATTGCGACCTTGGTTCGTGAAAAAATGACCTTGTAAGAAAAACCTTTTTCTTTCCTTATCCCATCAGTATCTCAAGAGGGGTCAATAAAAATTCTTCAACGGAAAGGCCTTGTCCTCCAACCAACAGTTTTTTTTGAGGATGATATCGTTCGGAAAAGAGAGACATGCCAGGAAGACTGGTGGGTTTTTTACTGCTTTTGACTTCAAGAGCGAGAAGTTTCTTTCCATGACGTAAAATAAAATCAACCTCCTTATTGCCCTCTCTCCAGTAGAAAAGTTCGATAGATGTTCCTAAGGTTGAGTTAACCAAATATGCTCCCACCGCCGATTCAACAAGCCTCCCCCATTCTTCTCGGTCTTCTTGGGCTTCTTGAAACGAAATTCCTTTCTGTGCGGTAATAAGCGCTGTATTAAAAACCTGAAGTTTTGGACTAGAAGCTTTTTGACGAACAGGTTCAAATGAAAATTTAGACAAACCTGTTACAAGGCCCGCCCCTGATAATAGATTAAGATAATGGGCCAAAGTACTGGGATTTCCTGCCTCTTGCAGTTGACCCATCATTTTTTGAAAGGATAGAATTTGTCCTGAGTACTGGCACCCCAATTCAAAGACATACCTTAAGAGGGCTGGTTTATGAATACGTTCCATCAATACGATATCCTTGAGAATGCTTATCTCTATAAGAGAATTAACGATGTAGTGAGCCCATCTTTTTTCATCATGGATCAATGGCGCGCCTCCAGGATAGCCTCCAAAGAAAATGTATTGATCCAAAGACCATCCAAAAGCATCGCGACACTCTTTAAAGAACCAATGAGTGATAGGGATGACTTCAAAACGCCCCGCTAGACTTTCTGTAAGGCCTAACTGAACGAGGAGAGTTGATGATCCCAAAATAATAACTCTTAAATTCACAGCATGAAGTCTATCCTCATCCCAAAGTTTTTTTACCATATCTGACCAGCGAGGAATCTTTTGCACCTCGTCTAAAATCAGTAAGGCTCCCTCATTGTTTATGCTCTCGCGTGCGCGTAAGCGCCCGATTTCCCACTGTTGTTCTATCCAAGTCAAATTTCGTAAAAGAGGCTCATCTGCTGATGCATAATGAGAGGGATAGGGAAGAACTTGTTTTAACTGTAGAGCTAAGGTTGTCTTACCCACTTGGCGTGGCCCTAGCCTGGATTCCCACAGCTCCCTTTTACTCTCTATAAGTTAAGGCTTCATTTTTCTAAGTCTTTAAAAACAAACCA
>MEMA01000045.1 GCA_001767835.1 Alphaproteobacteria bacterium GWC2_42_16 | reverse complement strand
TTCAAAAAGTGGATCAGAATATCCTTATTCTTTTCAGTCCCAAAAATCCTCCGAAAAGCCAGGTCATTCTTGGGGTCTAAAAACTTGCTAAGCATATTTAAGTATCCTCTAATGATACTTTCAATATGATTTGTTTCACCTTAAATGGCAAGGGGGGTTAAGCCTAACAGAGGGGTAATCTTAATGGCGCTAACTTAGTGAGGGGCAATCCCTGATTTCTTAAGTTAGTGCCATTTGTCCTTAATACCTAATAAATTCACCGCAAATTCTTGAGCTGAGAAACTATGGAGATCATCGATATGTTCGCCTACGCCTACCGCATGAATGGGAAGACCAAATTGCTTACTGATAGCAACAAGAACGCCTCCCTTTGCCGTCCCATCAAGCTTGGTCACAATAAGACCTGAGACATCAACCGCTTCCTGGAAAACCTTGACCTGATTGAGGGCATTTTGACCTGTAGTGGCGTCCAAGACTAAAAGGGTTGCATGGGGCGCTGTGGCGTCAATTTTTTGGATGACACGCTTGATTTTCTTAAGCTCATCCATGAGTTCAGTCTTATTCTGCAGGCGACCGGCTGTATCAATCAAGACAATGTCATCACGGCGGGCTTTGGCTTTCTGAAGAGCATCGTAAACAAGGCCTGCGGCATCTTTTGAAAGCGCCTTTTCAAGAGGCACCTTGGCCCGATCGGCCCAAATTTCCAATTGTTCAATAGCAGCAGCTCGAAAGGTATCTCCTGCAACGAGGGATAGTCGATAACCTTGGCCCTTCCATTGCTTTGCAAGTTTCCCAATTGTCGTTGTTTTTCCTGATCCATTAACCCCTAGTACAAGAATAACAAATGGTTTTGAGATACCTTCTGGTTTTAAAGGGATAGCATAAGGAAGGAGCAAGTCCTTAATGTCTTGGGCAAAGCTTTCTTTTACCTCCTCTAAGGTAATGTCCTGATTGTATTTTTTTTTGCTCAGCCTTTGGATAAGTTCGTGAGAGGATTCGACGCCTAAATCACTGGTAATGAGGAGATCTTCAAGCTCGTCCAAGGTCTTATCATCCAACTTCCGTTTAGCGACAAGGGTTGTGATGCCTTCTGTAAGGCGAGTTGAGGATTTCTTAAGACCTTCCTTAAAGCGTGTAAACCATGTGCTCATGGGAGGGATTCTCCAATGAGATGATCGTTTTTGGCTTTCACAACGCGCATTGTGACAAGAGACCCTGGTATTTGTGGCGTTGTTGCTTTGACAATTAGGAAATGTTCACTGTGGCCTTGAGTCTCGCTTTCAAAGAGCACACTGATTTCTTTATAGACAAAGGAATTGAGGGTTTTTTCAAGATTTCTTTGAACAGCATGACGTAAACGAACTGCCCTTTCTTTCCGAACTTCTTTGTCCACTTGAGGCATACGTGCGGCAGGTGTTCCTTTCCGCGGCGAATAAGGGAAGACATGAAGGAAACTTAAATTACATTCCTCAACAATTTGTAATGTATTTTCAAACATTGCCTCTGTCTCTGTAGGAAAGCCCGCGATAATATCAGCCCCAAACGTCACATCTGGTCGCAAGCGACGAAACTTTTGACAGATATTGATGGCATCCTGACGGAGGTGGCGGCGTTTCATGCGCTTTAGAATCATATCATCTCCAGCTTGAAGGCTCAAATGGAGATGGGGCATCAAACGGGGCTCATTGGCAAAAATTTGGAGCAAGTTTTCATCCACCTCAACGGGATCCATTGAAGAGAGGCGAAGGCGCGGGAGCTCCGGAACCTGAGTTAAAAGGCGCTGGACGATTTGGCCTAAGGAGGGTTTTCCAGGAAGGTCTTCTCCGTAGGCTGTAATATCAACACCTGTAAGAACGATTTCTTTAAAGCCTTTTTCAAGAAGAAGGCGCGTTTGATCAACAATAACGCCCAAGGGCACACTGCGGCTATTGCCACGGCCATAGGGAATGGTACAAAAGGTACAGCGGTGGTTACAGCCATTTTGCACTTGGATAAAAGCGCGCGCGCGGCCATCAAAGCCAGCAATTAAGTGTTCAGCAGTTTCTTTCACAGACATAATATCGTTAACGATCACGCGCTCAGAATCGGGAAGGAGGCGAAAATACTTTTCCTCTAGCTTTTCCCTGTTCCCAAGGACCTGATCGACTTCAGGCATGTGTGCATAAGTATCAGGGCTGATTTGGGCACTGCACCCTGTGACGATAATTTTCGCGTGAGGATTTTCCCGTTTATATTTACGGATGGCTTGACGGGCTTGGCGTTCTGCTTCTGCCGTTACCGCACAGGTGTTAAATACAACTGCATTAGTAAGCCCGGCAGAGAGTGCTTTTTCCCTGATAACCTCTGACTCATAGGCGTTCAGGCGGCATCCAAAGGTGACAACATTGGTAGTCATAGTATATCAATGATTCCTTCATAACAAAATTCAACGGGGCCCGTTAGAAAAAGGGGCTTGCCCTCTGCCCACTCTACTGTTAATGAGCCGCCTGGCATTTCAATAGAAACGGGAGATTCTTTGATCAAACCAAGCTTTAAACCTAATATTCCCACAGCACAAGCACCTGACCCGCACGCAGGGGTTATCCCTGCTCCCCGTTCCCACACTTTTGCTTTTATGATTTTGGGAGAGATAATTTGGGCGAGCTCGACATTGATCCCTCGAGCAGGCTGAAAAGAAAGGGCAAGTCCTTCAAGATCATACTCCTCTAGATCTTCTGTAAAAAAAACCAAATGAGGATTGCCAACGTTTACGCGATGACCCTTGTGTAGAGGTCCTTGAAAGGTAGGGTCTCTGAGGGAAACAGTAATCTGATTCTTTTTTTTCCAAAAGGTAGAAAGAAAAGAGGGGGTTTGAATGGTGCCTCTATCTTTACCAAGGTAATGCGCAACGCAGCGTATGCCATTTCCGCATGCTTGAGCAGTGCTCCCATCCGCATTATAAAAGGCAAGCGTCGCATCGGCTTTGGGTGAGTCCTTAAAGATAATCAGTTGATCACACCCTATGCCCCGCCTTCGATCAGCAAGAAAACGGATTTGCTTTGTTGTAAGAGGCTTCTTGAGGGCGTTTTCTTCTATAAGAACAAAATCATTGCCCAAAGCCTGCATTTTTGTAAAAGGTGTTGCCATTACTCGTATCTTAATATGTCATTTTTACGAGTGTAAAGAAGAAAGATATTAAATAGAAGAGATCCAAATAAAACAAAGGAAAATCCTTGATGAAGGGCGGCAAGTCCGATGGGTACAGCGTAAAGAAGAGTGCTAATGCCGAAGGCTAGCTGAAGAAGAGCCACAAAGGCCATTCCCACCAAAGCATTTGAGAGGAGGGGCGGAATAAATTCACTACGTCCATAAACCCAAATAGCAACACATAAGAATGCAGTTAGGAGTGCAAGCCACCGATGGATAAACTGAACCGTTACTGGATTTTGAAGCATATCTAACCACCAAGGCGTCAGAGTGAATAGTTCTGGCGGAACAAAATCATTGCCCATCAAAGGAAATGTATTATAGAGAAGTCCTGCTTTAAGGCCCGCAACGAGAGCGCCCATAAAGGCTGTAAGCAAAACAAAAACTGAAGCCAGGAGGCAGAGGCGCATTAATTTCTTATAGGCTTTTTCAGAAAAACCCTGACGAAAGAGCTGAAGTGAGGGTTGAAAAAGCTTGAGGGTCATCCAAAGGGCGACGCTAAAGACTGCAAAGCCTAAAAGAAGGTGGGCTGCTAAACGATAAGGGCTAACATGAGGATCATGATAAAGGCCACTTTTGACCATCAACCACCCCATAAAGCCTTGGGCAAGTCCCAAAGTCCATAAAAGTACCACATAGGGCCAAAGGGATGCCTTCTGCTTTTTAAAGATGATGAGAAAGGTCGGGATTAGAAGAACAATGGCTAAAAGCCGCCCCCATAGACGATGAACATATTCAAGCCAAAAAATAGCCTTAAAATCAGCCAAGGACATGCCAAAATTAACTTTTTGAAACTCTGGGCTTTGTTGATATTTAGAAAACTCGTTCATCCACTCTGTCGCTGAGAGAGGAGGGAGGATTCCCATAAGGGGTTTCCAGTCGACTATAGAAAGGCCTGATCCCGTGAGGCGGGTAATGCCCCCCAGGATGACTATCCCTAAAATCATAAAAGTCAAAAGAAGCAAGCTTATTTTTAAAAGGGTGTTCTTTTGGTTACATACTTCATTAAACATAACGCTCCTTAGGGTTATGGAAGGGGGTTTAGTCCTTTTTAGGGGGAGGCGCGAAGAGAATATGCAGCTCTTTTAATTGCTCCGGACGAATAGGGGCAGGAGCGCCGACAAGTAAGTCTTCTGCGCGTTGGGTCATGGGAAAAGCGATGACCTCTCGAATGTTAGGCTCATCTGCGAGAAGCATAACAATTCTATCAATACCAGGCGCTGCCCCTCCGTGCGGGGGTGCCCCATAGCGAAACGCATTCAACATGCCTGAAAATTGTGTCTCAACTTCTTCTTGGCTATAACCAGCAAAAGTAAAGGCTTTGATCATGACTTCAGGTAAGTGATTCCGAATACTGCCCGTACAAAGCTCAATCCCATTACAGACAATATCATATTGATAGGCAAGAATCTCAAGAGGGGCTTGGGTTTCTAAAGCTTCGAGCCCCCCCTGAGGCATAGAGAAGGGATTATGAGAAAATTCGATTTTTCCCTTTTCTTCATTATATTCATACATGGGAAAATCGATGATAAAACAAAAGCGAAAGGCATTCTTCTCGAGAAGATCCAGCTCTTCGCCTAAGTGAGTGCGGGCAAGCCCCGCAAGCTTTTCAGCATCTTTGGGTTTGCCGCAAGCAAAGAAAACGGAATCCTTCTCCTTTGCGCCCGTGATAAAGCAAAGTTTATTAAGACGCTCCTGATCTAAGTGTTTTGCAATAGGGCCCTTAGGGCCGTCTGCGGCAAAGGTAATATAGCCAAGCCCGCCTGCACCTTGTTCGCGGGCCCATTCATTCATTTTATCAAAAAAACTTCGGGGGTGTTCTGCAGTGTTCGGCGCAGGAATGGCGCGGACGATGGAGCCATGTTCAATGGCATTGGCGAAAAGACTAAAAGCTGAGCCTTGGAAAACGTCGGACACATCCGTGATCAAAAGAGGATTTCTTAAATCAGGCTTATCGGTTCCATATTTCATCATAGATTCCGCATAAGTAATGCGGGGGAAGGGAAGGGGGGTGACGACTTTGCCCTTCCCAAACTCGACGAAAACGTCATGAAGAATGGGTTCAATGGTGGAAAAAACATCCTCTTGCGTCACAAAGGACATCTCAAAATCGAGTTGGTAAAATTCTCCTGGGGATCGATCTGCCCGTGCGTCTTCATCCCTGAAACAAGGGGCAATCTGAAAATATTTATCAAAACCCGCTACCATAAGGAGTTGTTTGAATTGTTGAGGCGCTTGAGGGAGTGCATAAAACTTTCCAGGATGTACACGACTCGGCACTAAATAATCTCGCGCACCTTCAGGGGAACTGGCCGTAAGGATCGGCGTTTGAAATTCAAGGAAACCTTTCTCAATCATTTTCTCACGAAGGCGGGAGATAATGCGGCTGCGGAAAATAATGTTCTCATGCATTTTCTCCCGTCTCAAATCTAAAAAGCGATACTTAAGCCGAGTTTCTTCAGGGAACTCGGCATTACTATTGACTTGAAGAGGGAGAACATCTGCCCTGGATTGGACTTTTAGATTCTCAATGACAACTTCAATTTCGCCCGTGGGCATTTGGGTGTTAACCGTCTCCTCCGTTCGTTTAACGACACGTCCCTCGAGGGTGATCACGCTTTCCAATTTCAGCTCTTCAGCCTCCTTAAAAAAGGGATTATCCACATCAATGACACATTGAGTAAGGCCATAGTGATCTCTTAAATCGATAAAGAGGAGTTGACCGTGATCTCGCTTACGATGGACCCAGCCCGAAAGACGTACTGTTTCTTTTGTATTTTCAACGCGTAACGCACCACAAGTGTTGGAACGGTATGGGTTTAACATGTACCTCTATGCTCTCTCTTAAAAATTTCTTTCTCTAGTGGTAGGCATTCTGAGTCTCTTGTCAAGACTCGCTTTCAATGATAACGAGAATGAATGAAAATTATTACAAAAACTTCTGATTTAAAAGAACTTTGTGAGCGTGCAGCTCAAGAATCCTTTATAACCCTTGATACAGAATTTGTGAGAGAAACGACATATTGGCCTCAACTGTGCCTCATACAAATGGGGCTTGCGGAGGAGGCTTTTATTATTGATCCCCTATCCAAGGAATTAGACTTAGCTCCTTTCTTTACCCTCTTGCAAAAATCAGAGCTCATAAAAGTCATTCATTCTGGGCGTCAAGATGTAGAAATTTTTTACCATATGACGGGCAAAATCCCCACCCATCTTTTTGATACTCAAATTGCAGCTATGGTGTGTGGGTTTGGGGATTCGGTGGCCTATGAGGCCTTGGTGCGCCAATACGCAAAAGTGAGCCTTGATAAGTCGTCCCGTTATACCCATTGGGCACAACGTCCTCTTACGGATAAACAATTAACCTATGCCCTGGGAGATGTCACGCATTTGCGCGTCATATATGAAAAGCTCTATGCAAAATTGGTAAAAGAAGACCGGTTGCACTGGCTAGAGGCCGAACTTTCTATTTTAACTGACCCTAAAACCTATGCTATTGATCCTTATAAGATTTGGAAAAAGATAAGGGTACGTTCGCCAAAGCCGCGCCTGCTGGCTATACTCCGAGAGATGGCGGCGTGGCGTGAAATTACAGCCCAAAAGCGCAATATCCCGCGGGGCCGCGTGTTAAAGGATGAGATCATGGTAGAACTCGCGGCAGCAGCCCCAAGAACATATGAGGATCTCAAGTGTATAAGGGGGATTCCCTTTCAGCTCCATGAAAAAAATAAGACTGAAGAAATCCTCGAGCTTATCAATAAAGGAGCGAGCCTTCCTCTTGAAGATTGCCCGCAGGTCAAGAAATATGAAAGTTCAAGGCCAGGAACTTCTGCCTTGCTAGAAATGCTCAAGCTTTTATTAAAGGTTAAGTCGGAAAAACATCACGTTGCCCCAAAGCTTATCGCAACGACGAGCGACCTTGAGGTCATTGCCAGTTCCCCGACACCAAAGGTCCCAGCTCTAGAAGGATGGCGTCGGGAGATTTTTGGCAATGCTGCCCTTGCATTGAAACAAGGAAAAATTGCGATTGGGATTCAGAATAATCGTATTGCTTTGATCGCCCTTAAATAAGAATCTGTAGTCATGGTGCGCCAGGACAAGTCTGATGTTTCTAACGGGTGAAATTCCCGTCCTGGAAAGAGAGAAGCCCGCTCACCAGGGATCGAGTCTTGGGCTTGTGGAGGTAACGACATGAGTTAAGCGTAGACAGAGCGACATTCAGGCCGTAAGCGCAAGTTGAAGTGATTGAGCTCCGTGAAGACCGATGAATCGAGGGTCGACAGAGTCATGAGTCTGGAAGGCTACAGTAAGCAACCGTTAATTCTCTATTCTTTAATTCTCCATCTATCAAACAAAATAACTGTTATGATAAAATTCTCCAATGGCATGGTTTTCTCCTATGTATATCTGAGCTTTTCAAAAACAGTATACACCAAGAGACTATGTCTTTTGAGTCATCCTAAAAGTTGAGTATCGTGTTTTTTTACATTTTAGTTATGCTGTAGTACCTTACATGTAAACCAAGGCGGAGTTCCTTTGGGATCTACTCCTTCTATGAGTTTAAAGGATAGTCTGACAGCCACAGCAGGACTCTTCACATCCCCAGTACATGTGCCTTCTTGCTCTTTCCCATCAAAGCTCCTTATCGTATACCCAAATCGATCACTCCCTTCAACTCGAATATTATCGGTAACTGGAATACGCTCTCCTTCGACAACTGCGATAGTTTTTGTTGTACCATCAGGAAGAGTAATATCCACCCATGGGTTTAGAGTTGAACTAAATGTGTTAAAAAGTGCTGAAACCCTGACATCAGAGCCAGAGACAATTTGTGGTTGAGCAAAACTTTGCCCTGTTAAAGGAAGCAAACAACTTATTAAGATTATGTTTTTTCTCATTTTATCCTCTATAATTTAATTTAAAGATTTTTATCTAATAAATATATCTTTGATATACTTGCAATGAGAATAAACTTTTTTTATTAAAAAAGAGTTAAATGTGTTCAAAAGTCCCAGCTCTTGAAGGATGGCGTCGAGAGATTTTTGGCAATGCTGCTCTAGCTTTAAAAGAAGGTAAAATTGAATGCCTATCCGAACAGTACCTGTGATTTAGAAAATGGATGTGATGGACTCTTCTGAGGAGAGTCAGTATGAAATACCAACACATGAAATTCTGTAAGCTTTTGAGCGAATTAGATTCTGAAGAAAAGGCCAGAGCCTGGATATGGTTAGCAAAATTTGATGGCAAAGAATTTATTTGCCCTAAGTGCAGCAATGAAATCTGTTGGCATCATCATAAGAATCCAGAGATAAAGGAGTGCAGGAAATGCCACTTTGAGGTTCGACTCAGAGCAGGAACTATCTTTCAAAAGTCAAAGACTCCCCTGTTGATTTGGTTGAGAGCAATTTGCCTTGTGACACAGGGAAAACGTGGCATTTCAGCCATGGAGTTACAGGCAGACCTTGGGATGAAATCTTATGGTACGGCTTGGATTCTTCTTCACAAAATTAGGGAGGCTCTCAGACAACGTGATGAAACCTATAAGCTCAAGAATATCATTGAATTGGATGGAGCTGTTTTTGGTAAGAGACACACGGGTAATCAAACAGAGGTTTTGGTTGCTATTGAGTCGAAAGATTGGAGAGATCAAAAAGGGCGCAGAAAAACCAAAGCCGGATTTGCAAAAGTGCTGGTAGCCAAAGAAACAAAGGAAAATGCACAAAACTTTGTGGACAAAGCCATTGAGAAAAACGCCATGGTTAATACTGACGCTAGTCCAAGCTTAATTCATTTAGAGAATGTGGACATTGATTATCAGGTGATGAGCTCAAATCAGGAGGTACTGGACCATTGGTTGGCTTGGGTTCATAAGTTCATTTCTAACGCAAAGTCCTGGATAGTCGGAACGCACCATGGTGTTGAAGCAAAATATTTAAGCCAATACCTTGCAGAATATACCTTTAGGTTTAACAGACGTCATGACCCTGACTCTTTGTTCTTTAGAGCCCTAGGAGCTTGCGTTCACGCGAAGCCCGTGACATCACAGGTACTGTTCAGATAGGCATTTAAAATTGCGATTGGAATTCAGAATAATCGTATTGCTTTGATCGCCCTTAAGTCATCTGCATAAAGATGATTTTTTTTCACATCATAAAAGGAGATAGGAAGACTTTCCAAAACACGCAAATGGAAGAGAATATGCGACTTTCTAGGCGGGCTTTAAAGAACAAATTTATAAATGTTATGCACAGATCAAACTTAATCAAAAATTTCAAACTTTACGTCAAGAAAAAAATTTTTTGATAGATAAAAAAAAGATCTTTACTTTAAAAAATACAGTCGCATCAATGGGTTAAAAACTGCTGCCTCATTTTTAAGCAGTTTAAATCAAAAGAAGAGCCGATCATTAAAAATTCCTTCTCCCCTTAATATACCCACAAAGTTATCCACAGTTTACGGGGACAAATGAAGGTCTGTACAAGAAATACTCAAACTATGCTAAACTCAAGCCATGACAACGATTCTCTCATCTCTTGAGCAGGGGGCCTTACGTATCAAATCCTATGCTCAAAAGCTCCCCTCACATCCAGGCGTGTATCGCATGATCAATGTGCGGGATGAAGTGCTTTATGTGGGAAAAGCTAAGAATCTGAAAAAAAGGGTAATTAGTTATACTCATGTAGATCGTCTGCCCATCCGGCTTCAGCGGATGGTGGCTGAAACCGTTCGTATGGAATTTGTGACGACTCATACAGAAGCTGAAGCCTTGCTATTGGAGGTGAATCTCATTAAGAAATTAGAGCCTCGATATAATGTCTTAATGCGCGATAGCAAGTCCTTTGCCTTTATTCGTATTACAGGAGAACACCCTTATCCCCGACTTACAAAACACCGAGGGGCACAGAACTTGCCAGGAGACTATTATGGTCCCTTTGCGTCAGCAGAAGCGGTTAATACAACACTCACGGCTTTACATCGAGCTTTCTTGCTTAGGTCTTGTCCGGATTCTGTATTTGCGTCTCGAACGCGTCCTTGCCTACAGTATCAAATCAAGCGCTGTAGCGCACCATGCGTGAGGTATATTTCTGAAAAGGATTATCAAAAACTGGTGACTGAAACCCGCGCTTTTTTGGCAGGAAAATCAAATAAAATTCAAGAGGATCTTGCTAAACGGATGGAGGAGGCGAGTCAAACACAAGACTATGAAAGAGCAGCTATTTTTAGAGACCGGATTCGTGCTTTAACCACAATCCAAGCGCGACAAATTATCAATACACCTCATGTCAAAAATGCGGATGTCTTTGCTCTTTATCAAGCAGAGGGGCGCCTTTGTATTCAGCTCTTTTTGTTTCGGCATGGCTCTAACTATGGCTCTTATTCATTCTTTCCCAGTTATGAGGAAGATGTGGAGCCAGAAAGCGTTCTCGAGGCCTATATCAGTCAATTTTATGAAGAAGCACCCTTGCCGGAGGAAATCCTTTTAAATGTTGTTTTGCCACAGCAAAAACTCCTCCAAGAGGCTTTCACACAGAAGCGGCAAAAGCGTGTTGTTGTGCATACTCCAAAAGTAGGCGCCAAGGCGGATTTGGTAAGGCATGCTCTCCAGAATGCTAAGGAAGCCCTGGAACGTCATCTGAGTGAGCATGCGAGCCAGCAAAACCTTTTAAAAGCTTTTATGGACACTTTCGAATTGCCCGTGCTGCCGCATCGCATTGAAGTCTATGACAACAGTCACATTCAAGGTGCCATGCCTGTAGGCGCTATGATTGTGGCAGGACCTGAAGGATTTCAGAAGAATGCTTATCGAAAGTTTAATATCCGCTCTCAAGACATAGCGCGTGGAGATGATTATGCTATGCTGCGCGAAGTGCTTATACGTCGTTTTTCCCGTGCTTTGGCTCAGGATAAGGACGATACAGCGCAATGGCCTGACGTGGTTTTGATCGATGGAGGAAAGGGGCAGTTATCCACCGCGGAGGCTGTCTTTGCAGACCTTGGCATTTCTGATGTCCGCCTGATTGCCATTGCCAAAGGGCCGGACCGTCATGCAGGGCGTGAAACCTTTCATATGCCGGGATATGCCCCCATTCATCTGGCTCCTAATGATAAGGTCTTATACTTCCTACAAAGGTTACGGGATGAGGCGCATCGCTATGCTATTCGTGCCCATCGCCAACGGCGCACAAAGGCCATTCGCACATCAAAGCTTGACGCGATCCCTGGGATAGCAAGTACACGAAAGCGCGCCCTCTTGCAGCATTTTGGCTCAGCAAAAGCAGTTGAAGGGGCTGGCATCAAAGACTTAGAAAATGTCAAAGGTGTCAGTAAAAGTTTAGCAAAAAAAATCTATGATTTTTTTCATGGGTATGGTTAATATAAAGGGGGAGGGGCACTCTTTATATGAACTCAACAACCATACCTAATCTGCTTACATTTATGCGTATAGCCCTGATTCCGGTGGTTGTAATTCTTTTCTATTTCGATCGCCCCATCAGCAATTGGATTGTTGCTGTGATTTTCATTTTTGCGTGTATAACAGATTACCTGGATGGGTATTTTGCAAGGACTCTCAAACAAACCAGTCGCTTTGGCATTTTCTTAGATCCCATTGCGGATAAGCTTTTGGTAGCGGCCACCATTTTGATGCTGGTCGGATTTGGACGTATTGGAGGGCTCAGCCTCATACCTGCAGTCATTATTTTATGTCGCGAAATTTTGGTCTCGGGGTTGCGCGAATTCTTAGCTGAAGTGCGGGTCTCGGTTCCTGTAACAAGGCTTGCTAAATGGAAAACGGGCATACAAATGACAGCCTTAAGTCTTCTAATTATTGAACATATCCCGAACTTTCCTCTTCCCCTTGAGTGGATTGGAACTTTTGGTCTTTGGGTCGCAGCAATTCTGACTTTGATGACGGGCTTTGATTATTTGCGCGCAGGCCTCAAGCATATGTGAGGGAGCGAAATTCTATAATTTTTGTCTAGTAATCTCTGCTCCTCTAGGGTATACAGAAGCCTCTATAAGGGCGATTAGCTCAGCGGGAGAGCGTCTCGTTTACACCGAGAGGGTCGGGGGTTCAAATCCCTCATCGCCCACCAGGGAAATCAAGGGGTTTAGAGATTTCATAAAATTCAAAAAATGTAGTGGGTATACCCCGGGTATACTTTTAGACTTATTGTTTTTTCCTGTGATAAAGAATTCATTCCCTTTAATTTTTCAATCTTGTTTTGAATTCTCAGGATGTGGGGAGTGTACCTTGAGAAAGGTTATCTATACCATTCTCCAATGAAGAAGCCTTATTAAAGGCACGGAACTCGTAAAAAAAGATAAGGAATCT
>MEMA01000044.1 GCA_001767835.1 Alphaproteobacteria bacterium GWC2_42_16 | reverse complement strand
CGGTCGAAGTATTCTAGGAGATCTTCATTTTATGTAAAACTCTTTGAGTCCTCCAGCATAGCTGGAGGCTTAGCATCTGGGATAGTTAATTATCAATTCTAATTTATTGAGGTTTTCTCCTAACCATCCAAGTAATAGCGCCGTCTTTAACCATTTTAACTTTTTTAAATTCAGCTTTCTCATAAGCCCGAATGGCCGAGATATTTTTTGTATCGGGATCAACAAAACAAGCCTCATAAAAGGGGTCAATATGCTCTTTAAAAAATTGCGTCATGATGAGTGGTCCTAACCCTTTCCCTATACAGTCCTTTTTTCCGATAAAAAGGTCAATGCTGGCCATGTTTTGAGGCAGGCCTTCAATTTTATATCCTTGCTCTCGGGGAAAATCATAGGCGTTATAGAATTGGATATAACCAATCTCCTTATCTTTCAAAAGAATAATAAAGGCATGGATGGGCTTTCTTATGTTATTTAGAGCCTTATACCCCTGAACGTAGGTTCTATATTTCTTTTTGATAAGCGCTTTTGTCCAACGGATATCCTGATCTACCCACGCCTTGACATGGGGGGTTCCCAGCCACTTTAAAAGGAGGGGAAAGTGCGTCTCTTGAAGAGGTTTAAAAAGAAAGGTCATCCTACACCTATGAAACACGAGGAAAATGATTTTCCTGAAAATGAGTTTAGTGTTAACCTTGCTTAATTTAAAGATTTAACTCTTTGCTAACTAATAGCCTTTAAAATAAGTTCTGCAGGAAAAAATTATTGAGTGATTTTGGAGAAAGAAAATGAAAAAACAAAAATTCACAGCATTATGTATAGCCTTGGGGCTTTTTTTATCTACAGAAACTTTGGCTCAGAATTCTACTGATTCTATAAAGCAGATGTCAGCAGAAGAACTGGCTCAGAGTCCAGCATTTATGTTTCTTACTCTTATAGGTAATTTGCACGACAAGGGATTACTCGAAACATCAGGAGACGGTGATTGTAAAACGATCGATATGGATTTTAATGAATACTGTAATGTCCTTGGAATGCCATGTTGTGATGGCGTTAAGAAGTCTGTTCCTAGTGCATGTACAGGCGGATGTTCAGGTATTTGCAATGCTTTTAAGAAGGACATGACGTATTGTAATTGGGCGACGGACATTGCTATTGAGGCTTGTAAGTATGTTCCTCTAGTAGAAACGAATGGGGAATGGGACCCGTCAAAGTGTGCGGTTGCATGTGAATGCATCCAACAATCCCCATGTTGTAAGAAGCCTTGATTGTTTGTATCAAAATTGGGGAGCGTTAATCAAAAGAGAGACGCGAATTTAGAGCGAATACTTTCAAAAGAATAATAAAGGCATGGATGGGCTTTCTTATGTTATTTAGAGCCTTATACCCTTGAACGTAGGTTCTATATTTCTTTTTGATAAGCGCTTTTGTCCAGTGGACATTATCCACCCACGCCTTTACATGGGGGGTTCCCAGCCACTTTAAAAGGAGGGGAAAGTGCGTCTCTTGAAGAGGTTTAAAAAGAAAAGTCATCCCTTTTTCTTTTAATCATTTAGATACCCCTTTATGCCTCAACAGCTTCTTATGACTTAGGAACAATTACATACGTCTTTGGTCTTTGCACAGTTACAAAATGAGGGACAAAGTCCCATGAAGACAACAGTATCACAGCCAGCCTTACAATCCTTTTGTTTATCATCTGGAACAGGAGGATTAGGACATCCATTATCACAAACTTTTTGAGCTTCTTCACAAATGTCTTCACATGATATCTCGCATAGAGGCTTGACATCCGGACAATGCTTTTTGGGAAAAAGACAGATGCCTTCCTTTGGTAATTCGGCAGTAGTCGATGCTTCTTGGGTTATCTTACCCATCAGAGTTAAAAAGATTACCGCATGCTCAGTAAGATCTTTTTTTTGTTCAACCTCATTTTGCTTGCTATCTGTTTGTGCAAAAGAGTCTTGAGGTGATGTTAGAATAAAAATGCAACCGATTACGATACAAGCTGATTTTAAAAATTTCATTTGGCCTCTCCTTTTGATTTTTGTTAGGTAGAATACAGCATGTTCTAAGAAAATTACTTATAGTTCACTTCAATGATTTCATAGGATTTGTGGCCTTTGCCAGGGGTGACTATATCACAGACATCACCTACAGACTTTCCAATCAGAGCCCGTGCCAGCGGAGATTCGATGGATAAAAGACCTTTTTTAATATCAGCTTCATCAATCCCAACAATCTGATACCTTATTTTTTCATCTGTTTCATCATCTATAAGTGTAACGGTTGCCCCAAATTTAACATCCTTGCCCGAAAGTTTTGACACAATCACAACTTCTGCGCGAGCGATTTTATCTTCTAACTCTGTGATACGTCCCTCTATAAATCCTTGGCGTTCTCTTGCCGAATGATATTCCGCATTCTCAGAAAGATCTCCATGCTCGCGGGCTTCAGCTAATGCTTTTATCACCGCATAACGTTCAACATGTTTTAAATGCTTCAATTCATCTTGAAGTCTCTTAAGCCCGCCAGCTGTCATCGGCAGTTTCTTCATAAAGCTATCTCTTTTGTTAAGATTTTCTACTTAACTTTAGCACAAGCTTTTCTAGATGCAACCTTTTCTGTTTTAGGCCCAGGAATACCTTTAATTGCGTAACTTTCACTTTTTTAGTTATGCACAATTAAAAATTGACTTCGTCAATTGCGCATGTTTATATGCTTTTATGAAAAGGAGTCCATTACTATTAAAAGTCATCATACAAAATAGTGAAATCTTTTCATGATGGGAATAGATCTCCCCACCTATCTGCTCTGAATTCGATGGGGTTAACAATAGAGAAGGAAAAACAACATGCATAAAAAATTTCTGTGGACATCAGTTTGTTTGGCCATAGTGACGTTAGTCACTGTGGTTGACTCCTTAACGCCTACCGTCGCTATGCTGTGGGAAAAGGAGGAGGGCAAGCTCAAACAGAGACTAAAAGCCTGTCACCACCCCGGGAATTGTCCCAGCTGCAACTCAGCTGCTTATCGCCTGGAGAAACACAGAAAGGTCCTGAAGGAAGAAGCGGCATGGGCCAAGTGGGATGGGAAGGATGATAAAGCGAAGAAGCTGGAATCAAAAGTTAAATCGCTCCGCGAGCAACTCGTCAACTTCGACGCGAAGAAAAAGTAATAACAATCCTCTGTGGTTGCCGTGGTGGCTCGGGTCGTGTGTGCCGGTGGAACCCTGGTAAAGAAAGACAAGTCAGCGCCCGCTGCTTGTTTCAATGAGGAATAGAAACCTCGTCGACAGGCGGATGTGAGAAATTTCTTGTTTCACTGATGGCAGGCCTGAGTAAAGACTTGCTGCGTGTTATATGTCTTGGTTTGAGTCGTAAGCTTCTTGGTTTGTGTTGTTGGGATGCTGCAGTACCAAGCTTTACTTTTGTCCCTTCAAACGGGTGCTTACGCTGAGCGTGATGTGTCCTCGGCGCCGGCGCGTTCGATTCGAGTTGTCCACCGCAGTACCGGAGTCTTAAAATTTTCATTTGCCTGGTTTTAAGAAACCATTGCTCTTAAGATGTTATCTCACTGTGAGGATGACGCACGACAGATTCTTTAACATCCACGCGCTGCCGATTTTAAGCGAGACATGCAATTGCGCATTTTTACATATACCTACGGATGCGCATGTGCTTTGCAGCCACTGGTGTTTTAAACTCTTCAATGATTTGCATGAACATTGGATTGGTTTAACGTTTGGATGGAAAGCTTAAATCCAAGTCCATGTAAAATTATTCCAATCGTATCAAGTTTAGGATTCCCTCGATTCGAAAGAGCTCGATAAAGATTTTGTCTGTTTAAATGAGTTCGTTGTGCGAGCTTTGAAATCCCCCCTTGTGCTTCCGCAACGTCCCTTAAAGCCATCAAAAAAGCCTCTGTATCATTGTCTTCCTCATAATTTTCTAGTGCAACCTCAAGATACGCCTTGGCTTCAAGTGGATTTTTGAGGTCTTCACGTAAAACTTCCTTGAATTTTCTAAGTTTTCTCATTTCTTCCCTTCTCCTTAAATTCTCTCCAATAATCCTTTGCTTTTAGAATATCCTTGTTCTGTGTTTTTTTATCCCCTCCACAGAGTAAGATGATCGTCGTACTTTCATATTCTGCGAAGTAGGCTCTAAATCCAGGGCCAAAAAAGAACCTCAGTTCGAAGATCCCATTTCCAATAGATTCACAGTCTCCAAAGTTTCCAAGCTCTAACCTTGACAGTCTGTTTCTAATCCTTGCTTTAAACGTCCTATCTTTCAAGGAATGGAGCCATCCTGAAAATGGTTCGCGTCCGTTTTTATCAGCATAAATTACAACCGTTTTCTTCTTAAGCATTAGGGTCGCACATTGTTTTTTATACTTACATTGTATGCTATAAGCTACAATTTTGGAAGGGATTTTTTATACACCTGAGTCTTTTTTTAAAGATCTGAAATATAAAATCCGAAAATTTTCTATTCTTGCAGATAAGCTAGATATCTTGGCTTTTGAGGCTCGACACAAATTTTTGGCTTTAATATGTGTTTAAAAGTACTTTTAAATATGCTATTATAAGTACATTAGGAGGAATAACTCATGACCTATCAAATTTTAACAAACGAAGTTGCCAGCATTACGGATTTAAAAAAACACCCTATGCAAACTTTTAGAAGCGCCCATGGAAATCCTATTGCTATTTTAAGTCGAAATGAGCCCATTTTTTATTGTGTACCCGCTAAAATCTATGAGGCCATGATGGAGATTATTGAAGATATTGAACTTGCCAAAATTGTTAAAGAACGAGTAGGCGAGGAAGAAATTGAAGTCAGTCTCGATGACTTATAAGCTTACCTTTTTAACGTCCGCTAAGAAGGAATGGGATAAGCTTGGAGAGACAATTCAAAAGCAACTTAAAGCTAAATTAGAAAAGCGCTTGGACGGCCCTCACGTTCCAAAGGATGCCCTTCATGGGATGAAGGGGTACTATAAGATAAAACTTCGAGCTTCTGGATATCGCTTGGTCTACCGAGTTTTTGATCAGCGTGTTGTTGTGCAAGTTGTGGCTATTGGAAAACGTAATCGAGACGAAGTTTATCGCCATGTATTGCAGCGGCTTAATTGATATGACGCTTCATATTTTTTTTCAAATTCCGCACTTTTAAATCGCCCTTGACAAATGCCCCTGGGTTTAGCACAGACACCACGGTTTCGCGGTCTTTGAGAAACCTCAAACCAAATGATAAGGCTGAGGGATGTCAAAGTTAAAGCTAGAATATAAATTAAGGGACTAGAAGGATGTTGGGTAACAGCATAGAGCCATAAACAAATGGCAGGAGAACTCCGTCCAAAAAGTTCTGTGCCTAAATTGTAGCTCACACTGTGGAGTAAATACTTATCGCGAGGCGGATAAAGGCGTGTTGTCCAAGGAAGAAGCGCAACCGTAAATCCAACCCCGCCGATCACCATCATCAACCTCAACAAAAAGATCATAAGAAGAGACCCATAGGGGAGACTTATCAAGAGAGTCGAAGCCCCCGCTGCAAAGAGAAGGGAACTCCCTAAAAGCGTTTTGACAGAGCTAAATCGTTGGGTAAAAAAAGCTACCCCAGGCAGCAACAATGCATCAATCCAAAGCAAAGAACTCGTTTGATACAATAAGGTAGCCAAAGAAATCGGTGTTATTTGCTCTAGATAAGGATTCAAAAAAATGAAAGGAACTGAATAGGTCAAATAAGAAAACCCATAAACAGGGACAAGAAAGAGAATAAGTTTCCAATGCGTTCTCAGCCGAGAAAAAGTCCTTTCATCACCGGGGAACGTCTCAAAAGAAAGGCCTTGAATCTCTTTTTTCTGAAACGGAAACCGTAGCCACAATCCTGAGAGTCCCAAGATAAATCCTAATAAAAATGCAAAGCGCCAGAGGTCTTCATTTTGAGAATAAGCAAAAATCAACCCACTTAAGGATGATGCCATCAGAATGCCTAATATTGTAGAGCTTTGGTAAATACCGGACCAAGAGATTTGTTTGCTTTGAGAAGTGTCTTCAATGAGATAATACCCTGCAATCGCACTTTCGCCTGCAGCACAAAAACTCTGCGCAAACCTTATAAGAATTAAAAGACACGGGGCGAGAATTCCTATTTGATGCGCGCTCGGGATAAAGCCCAAGAGACCTGTTGGAAGTGCAAGCCCAACAAGGGACCAGGAAAGGGCTTTCAAGGGGCCATAACGATAGGTGAGGTGGCTAAAAAAAAGCCCCCCTAATGGTCGCGCCACAAAGGTGATGATGTAAACACCATAGGTTAAAATCAGTTGATAAAGAGGGGAATAGCTCGGGAAAAAAGCCTTTCCTACGCAGGGCGCTAAAAACCCATATAATGAGGAGTCAAAATGCTCCAGGAGGTTCCCAATAACAATACTCCACCGATGGGAAGTTAGGGAACGTGGATTGATTTTAAGAATACGCATCATCTCATTTCCTCCGCCAGTATAACCTGGATCAGGTACACGGGTATAATCTCAGCTCTTCCTATAAGAGCACCCCGATGAGTGATTTATTTTTACGATAAAATATTTAAAGGCGCAAGCAACGATTGTAACGGATGACAAAAAGGGCGCCTATCGGGCGCCCTTAAAGTTTAATGACCTTCTTCTTGTTATCCATCCCAGTTTTTAGCTGGAAAGTGAGCCTGGCCTATTTATATTCTAAAAAGATGATATCAACACGGCGATTATGAGTATCCACGTTTGGTCCAGGCGTTTCTCCTTCTGCTTTTATTGCAATTCTCTCGGGAGAAACCCCTCGCCGAACCAGTTCCTTCTTAACGTTCATTGCCCGTTGACTCGAAAGATTTTCATTATATTTAGCATCTCCCGCTTTATCTGTCCGGCCAACAAGTAATATATGAGCTGTCGAATTTTCTTTTGCTAACGCTTCTTGAGCAACATTCTCAAGGGTCTTTTTGTCCTCATCTTTAACTTTGGCACTTTCTAAATCAAAAAAAACCATATTTGAGGGAGACACATTGGTAAAGCCGCCCATCAACATGACTTCAACTTCTGCCATGCTTGCGTAAAACTCGGAACGACAATGAGCGATGTCCAGCTTTTGCCAGCCTTCGGCCTGTTGTTCAACCCAACAATCAAAGTGAGCCTGAGCATAAGCCGTCATTTTTGGAGCGTCTCTTCGAGCTCCATTCGCTAAAGCCCGCACTAACCGTGCGCGTGCTGTTTGAAGTTCAGCAAGCTTGTCCTCAGGAATATCCCAGTCTTCCAGGCAAGCTGGCAAAACAGAGTCACACTCTTTGCTTGCCTTCAAGGCTTTTCTGTAATAATAGTCGGCGGAAATCTCATCATACATGATGGATTGTTCCGTATCCCCTAAAATTTTGTATTCTTTGGCTAGGGTATCGCAAAACTCATTTCCTTTTGGCTCTGTACAATCTAAAACCCTTTTATGGTATTCAGCACATCCACTCATCAATAATAAAGCCATGGCAGCACTTAATTTAACACTACTTACTAAAAACTTACTTTTCATTTTTAATTTCCTTCCTATGACTTTCAATGATGGAGTCCTAATGGAAAAAGCCATCAACTCCTTAAAATTTGATTTGAATTAAGCGAAAATATTAACCTTTTAAAATTTTTATCACCAAATTTAAGGATGAACAGAAAATTATTTCTCCCCTCATAAAAAAGAAAAAAGGTGAGGCAATTTTAACACGGTCTTATGAGCTCATAGAGAGCAAGGGCCCCTGCCACCGAGACATTCAAGGTTGGAAATTCCGGATCTGTGGGAAGCCTGACAAGAAAATCACATTTTTCTTGGGTCAGACGACGCAACCCCTCTCCCTCAGCCCCCAGGACAATGGCCACACGATCAGGAAGAGTCGAATGCGTAAGAACTTGAGGGGCACGTTCATCCAATCCTATCGTCCAAAACCCAAAACTTTTCAGCTCCTCAAGGCTACGCGCAAGGTTTGTCACTTTCCACACGGGTAAGTGTTCTAAAGCCCCAGAAGCTGTCTTTGCTAAGGCACCAGCTAAGGGCGGTGTGTTTCGCTCCGTCATGACGACACCAAGAGCCTTAAGAGCCCGTGCCGTCCTTAAAATAGAGCCGACATTATGAGGATCCGTGACGTGGTCCAAAACCACGAGCACTCCTTTTTCTGTCCCCTTTAAACGAGAAAAAGAAGGCTCTGAAAGAGGGGCCACTTCCATAGCAACGCCTTGATGAACCGCTCCTTCAGGAAGCCATCGAGATAAGATATGTCCCTCAACAATTTCCCCTTGTGGAAAGGTCGAGAATTCTTTTTCTGCTGTCTTTGTAAGAAGCAACCGATAACAATGACGCTTTGGATTTTGGAGGGCAGCAAGACAAGCATGAGTCCCCCATATCCAAAGATGAGAAGGATTTTGAGGAGATTTCACAAAATATTTTTTCATGAATTATTGACTTCAAAAATTGCTTCAACTTCCACAACAGCCCCTAAGGGAAGAGCATTCACACCAAGAGCCACGCGTGTATGTTTTCCTTTATCTCCAAAAATAGCTACCATCAAATCAGAGGCTCCATTAATAACTTTTGGATGCTCTGTGAAATCATCTGTTGAATTCACGAAACCTCCCAACCGAACACACCGCTGAATACGGTTGAAATCACCTTCACACGCCTCCTTAAGTTGAGCTAAAATATTTAAGGCACAAAGCCGGGCGGCTTCTTGCCCATCCTTAAGAGACATAGTGTCTCCGACCTTTCCTTTATATGTTATCTCACCTTGCGATAAGGGAAGCTGTCCTGAGATAAAAACCAATGAGCCTACTTTTACAAAAGGAACATAATCCGCTGCAGGAGGCGTGGGAGTTGGAATGGTGATGTTGAGCTTTTTCAATTTGGCTTCAATCATAGATACCTTGTCTCTCTCTTAAAGTTGATATAGAGAAACCATAATGGATTTTTTACTTTCAAAAAATGCTTTTCTTAAAGTTAGTGCGCCTTATTCAAAAATCTTTTTTGAAGGCCAAAGGTAATCAAAGGCCGCATATTGAGCTTCTCTAACTGTTGGGAACCATTGTTCAAGGTATTTTTGATCAATTGATGCAGAATATTTGCCATATTTACCTTTGAAAATTGTAACAATATGAGAATCTTCATCCTCAGAATTAGCCCGTGTCTTTATATATAAGTTGCCCTTCTTAGACTTTTTCCAAGCCAAATCCAGCCACTTGGTTCGCCTCTGAGATCGAGAACGAAAATAGGATTCTCTTTCCTTAGAGGCTTTAAGGTCTCCTTCCATGTGTCCTGCGCATATACACCCCACGGTCAAATTTTTATAATCAGCATGTTGCATGGTATGAGCATAACGAATCCATTCTCGTTCACACATTTGACAGAGGGAATCTGCGCTTTCAAGATCCTCAATTGCTTGGCATGTCCAGTTCTTTTTTGGCGTAACATCATCTTTCCATTTACCAGAGCCAGGTAAGGTCGAAACAAATGTTTTCCTGGACTCATCACAATCATGTTCTTCACACTGCATTGACCAAGATAAAGACGAGGTTACACAAAACAGAAGTGAAAAGCCGGCAAAGAAAAAAAGAGATTTAGACATTGTATATTCCCTATGTAATACTAATAAGGTACCCTTTCTGGTAGCCATAGAAATCTTGCAGGAAAAGCTAATGAACTAAAATAGGGGAAATACCCTTTAAAGATTGGTTATGTTGTTTATCAAGGGAATTTTACCTATAGGCAATTAACCTCAGCCATTAACGTATAAGCAAACATTACCTTGGAAAGAAAAATCACACTTGCAAATAATACACATCGGGTATGCAAAAATTATATTAGGCAGCTCAATTATCTAGGTTGAGACTATAACAACTAAATCCAAAATAAATTAAAAAAAGAGGCCATATGAGTACGTCAATAGCCCTACAAAAAAAGACTCTTTATTTCAAACTTCTCCCTGCAACTGTGATGGGAAACGCACTGGAGTTTTTTGATTTTACGATTTACGCTATTTATGCAGCCACCATCGGGCGCGTCTTTTTCCCCATGGAAGATCCAACCATTTCTCTTCTTGCGAGCTGGGCAATTTTTGCTGTTGGGTTTATCATGCGGCCTTTAGGAGCTTTGGTATTCGGTTATTTTGGCGACACGGTTGGCCGCAAGCTTTCCTTAAGCACAACCATTCTTCTTACAGGCTTGCCCACTTTGATTATCGGGCTTCTCCCAGGCTATAACCAATTGGGTCTCATGGCTCCCCTTATTCTTATCCTTTGTCGTCTTTTACAAGGACTATGCACGGGAGGAGAATATAATGGAGCGGCTATTTTTGCTCTTGAACATGTGGGCAAAATAAAGCCCGGTACTGTTGGCGGAATTATTACAGCTTCTTGCGTTATTGGAGCCATGACTGCCACCTTCTCAGGCTTTTTAATCTCAAATTATGGTGCTGAATGGATGTGGAGACTTCCTTTTATTTTTGGAGCCTTCATTAGCTTTATTGGGTTTTTTATCCGTACTTTTATGAATGAAACCCCCGAGTTTGCTGCCCTCAAGGAAAAAAAGATGACAAAACATGTTGGCCTTTTAGAGATTTACTCATCTTATCCGATTAGCTCTTTTATTTCCTTTATTGTTGGTTCTCTGAATGGAGCTCTTTCCTATACGCTTTTTGGATTCCTTAACGTCTATATGTCAAAGTATTTAGGGTTAGATCCCGCAGTTGCCATGAAATATAACCTTTTAGGGCTCAGCTTCTTTATGTTTGGTTGCCCCGTAGCAGGTTATTTTTTAGATAGGGTTGGAGGAAACAAAGCCATGATCACCGCTGGTATCCTTCTCCTCTTTGGAGCTTTTCCTGTTTTCTTCCTCCTTCAAACTCTCAACCCACCACTTATCTTAATTGGTCAATCACTTTTGGGGATCTTTGTTGCCAGCATTGCAGGTGCTGGACATGGATTTATGCAAACCCTTTTTCCAACCCCCGCTCGTTACCGCGGGGTTTCTATAAACTTCTGCATTGGGATGGCTGCTTGTGGGGGGACGGCTCCTATGTTATTAACATATTTAATTGAAGCACGACACGCAACCTTATACTCACCCGCCATATATCTCATGCTTCTTGCAGCGACTTTTATTCTTTGTCTCAGCCTTTATTCACGAAGCAGAACTGGCCATAAAAAAGTTTTGGCATCTGCGGTTTAGAAACAAATGTAAATAAGCAACTTCTGAAGAGAGGGCTCAATGGAATTAAGCGTTATGGAAACAAAAGCCCACCACTTGAGTTTAACTTATAAGGCCCTGAAAAAGCTTGGTATTACCTATTTCAGTTATGGCCTCATTCAAGAAGGGCGTATCATGTGCTCTTGTTTTTCCAATCAAGAATGGGGGGCTCTTTATAAGAAAAAAAGTTACTGCAAAGTTGATCCCTTATTCTTGGGCGTTATCCGCTCCAACTTGCCCTTGATTGTTTGGGATGCCTGCCGTCCAGAAGATGTGGATGGGCAAAGAATTATGCAAGAGCGTAACGATATTTGCAAGATTAAATCTGGATTAACCATTGGATTGCTTAACAAAAACAAAAAAGAAATTATTGCCTTAGGCGCAGAAGTTTCCTCAAAAGAGTTTTATGGGCTGTTAAAGGAAGAACAATACTTAAGTGAAATTCATCATATTATTAAATGTTTTTACGCCCCTTTGGAAGGCATTTAAAACAAACTTCTTAGTATTTCATCTTTAAAACCAAAATCTTTCATGTCCTCAATTTTCGTTGGATAGAGAACACCATCTAAGTGGTCACATTCATGCTGAACAACCCGTGCGTGAAACCCATGAGCCTGCCGCTTTTCCTCCTGCCCATCTTTATTCAGATACCTATACTCTATAGAATGATAGCGAGAAACACGACCCATTAGCCCCGGCAAAGATAAACACGATTCCCATCCTGTCGTGATTTGGTCTGAGAGAGGCGTTAGTGTGGGATTAATCATTACTGTCCAAGGAACACCTTCAGGATCATATTCGGGTGTCAATTCGTAAGCTGGGTTATTCGTTGTTGTTAAGACCCGAAAGATAACAACCCGTAGAGGAACAAAAACTTGAGGTGCTGCAAGGCCAGAACAATTCATATAGCTAACGGTGGCTTCCATGTCCCGAATAAGCTGAAGAACTTGAGGATCATCATATCCTTCGACAGGAGCCGCGGGTTTTTGTAAAATGGGCTGCCCCATGTGGGCAATTTTTAAAATTCTCCCTGACATAAAACCTCCTATTGAGAAAAGGACCTATGCCAAATAATAGGAGCTGCAGAGAGAATTTCAATATTTTTTTCAGACTCCTCATGACCCGAGCATCCAGCAGGATTTGTTTTTTCTAAAGTATAGGTATTGTTTTGTCCTTGGGTTAAAATTCTTACGATCCTGGCTCCATTTAAAAGTTCAACAATGCATTTCTTATCTAAGGCTTTTGCAATGGGTATCTTTTTAATCCCCCCGACATAATCTCCTTCTTCAAAGAAAGGAGACATACCACTATCTGTTACAATTGTAACAATCGCTCCTTCATTAAGTGTTTTAAATGTAGAGAGCTCCTTCGCAATTTTTAAATTTTCCTCAAGGGACCTTAAGGTGTTCGGGAAAGCCATATCAAGTTCCAAGGAAATTTCTTCGAGCGGTCTTGGAGAAAAGCCTTTTCCCTCCATAAGCCACTGTTGAGAACAATAGACATTTACAGACCTTAGGGCATCAACAATTCTTTTGGCACCCTTTAAAGTTAGGGGGTTTTTCCCACGCTCCCATGCCTCTAACGTTGCAAGAGGTAGATCGAAATTCGAACAGAAAGCTTTTCTCTCGGCAAAGCCTGCCAAACTACGAGCAGCTTTTATGCGCTCAGCTGTTTTTTTTCTGTCATTCATAATCCCATTTCTTCGCTCAATCCCTCTCTCAACGATCCTGTGAGGTTGACTCACGTTTAGCAAAAAATACGTCACAAACATATAAATGTTCTTGTGACGTTTCTTATTATGTGCTATCCATATAAAAATTTTGCTCATAGGTCTACCCTAAAATGTTGACTGAAGTGTCTTATAAGCAAAATTTTCCCGAAGGAAAGCCGAACAAGGAAAACCTTCAAAAATAAAGTTGCAATAAAAAACTAATGACTAAATTAAAAATATATGCTTAGCTAGAGTGTCTATGTAGAGAATTTATCAAACCTTTGTAAAAGTCGACTATTCTTCTATGGTAGACATTTGTTTAAAATAATATTTTGTTAGATGAGGTAAATTATTATGTTCACAGTTGTTTCACCTAAAAACCACGCATTACATCAAGGTTCTATTCACCTTTTCCAGAAAGCCCTTGAAAACAATCAGAACCTAATCCCATTTTTTCAAAATGCGGATGAGCCAATCTATCTCTTAGAAAGCCATAAGGATGAGGGCTATGTTGGGGGAGCTCTTTTGATGAAGAAGAAGTTATTTCCATTTCTTCGAACGCTTGGAAATCAAAAAATCACCTTTCCAACACAAGCGACAGAAATATGGGTCTCAACCATAGGGCTTTATATTCAAAATCCAACCTTTGATTTTGAGGCAAAAGGTAAGACTTTTTACAAGCACCTTTACCAAGAACTTTTAGACTTTGGAGCCACACATAAGATTAACTTCCTTTATCTTCTTTTAGATCCAGGCGAGTATCTTTGCACGGAAGCTTTAGGATTTTGGCCTTATGTCATAGAAATTAGACCTCAAGACTCTCTGGATGGTCTTTTTCATGGGTTACTTTCCTTAAAAAGGGAACTCCCAACCTTCAAACAAACTCTGCAAAAGCCTATGACAACAGATCGTCTCGCCGCCTAACAAATTTATCCGTTGACTGGCTGGTTTGTGCCTATAAAATGGCATCAATTAGAATTGTAAAAGCATTGACTTTAACGGGGGGTTCAATGCATGTAGGAGGCAATAATTATTTAGTTTCTTCCCTTAAGGAGGTTTTATCAATGGAGGGCGCTTGCCTTATTTCAAAAAGAAATCATGTGCTTGCAACAGATCAGTGGGTAGCCCTAAACTTTAAGGCTCAGCATTTAAACTATCAAAAGAAAAAGCAATCCAAAACTCACCCCCATTCCTTTAGCGCGTCACTTATAAAAGCAACCAAGAAAAAAACCATTGCGGATGCGGTCATTTTCGATGTTGTCACGTCTATTCAAATTCAAAGGTTAGTTAGAGACATCGCCTCATTTCATCATTTCAATGTCCAGCGGTGCGAGTGTCATTATTACGAGGAGGGAGATTTTATTTCCCTCTACTGGATGAAAAAATTTATTAAGGATTCCAAGTACTTGCTCATCTTTGGCCTTGAGAGTGAGTATGAGGGCGGAGATCATGTGGTTCATCAGAAAAAGAATGAAACGTCGCGCTATCAACCTCAATCAGGAGATATACTACTTTCTTCGTGTGCTTTTAACCATGAGATCCTCCCCATCATTAGCGGAAGAAGACATACAGTTCTTGCCTCTATCAACCCTTTATGAAAGGACCACATTTTTTCTTGGCCTTCAACTGATCATAAGGTATATACCTAACTCATGCCGGATTAGCTCAGTTGGTAGAGCAACTGATTTGTAATCAGTAGGTCGGGAGTTCGAGTCCCCCATCCGGCACCAGTGTTTTCTCAATAGCTGTCTTAGCTTTCAGAGATTTTAGAGTGTGTGTTTTCGTTGATAAATGTGGCAATTTAGAGGTCGAAATTAGCCTCTGTTGATGATAGTTTGATGATAAATTCCTTGATGATAATTTGAGAGGATGGTATAAGGATGGAAGCAACTGTGGAGACTTCTCATGCCAAATATAACCAAACGTTTTGTAGAAAGTATCACCCCTGATCCACATAAGCTATCTCAATATTGGGATACAAGCCTTAAAGGATTTGGCGTTATTGTCCTTCCCAGCGGAAGACGAACCTATTGCATCCAATATCGCAATCAACACCGCGTTGTTAAACGCTTAAAGATAGGCGTTCATGGTCAGGTAACAACAGAAGAAGCAAGAGCCTTAGCACGTAAACACTTGGCAAGTATTACTCACGGAGAAGATCCCGTTCAAGGTAAAAAACAAGCTCAAAGCCTTTTTAGTATGCAAGATCTCGCACGAGACTATATTGAAAGACATGGGCAGAAAAAGCGTGAGAAAAGCTTAAAAGAAGATCAGAAGCTTCTGAGAAATATCATCATGCCCTCTTTAGGCTCCTTAAAAGTGGCCCACGTTTCTCGTCGTGATATCGAAAGTTTACATTTGCGTCTTAAGAACACCCCTTATCAGGCCAATAGAGTTGTCGCCCTGTTGTCCAAGATGTTTTCTTTAGCTGTGTCTTGGGGGTGGAGAGCTGATAATCCTGCTCAAGGCATTGAGAAGTATCAAGAAGAGAAACGTGATCGTTGGTTAAATGATGAGGAACTTCAGCGACTTTGGAGCGTCCTTGATAAATACTCTGAAAATCTCACCGCTTATGTCTTCAAGTTTCTTCTTTTAACAGGAGCCCGCAAAGGTGAGGCACTTCAAGCCACTTGGGATCAGTTTGATTTGGAGAAAGGGCTTTGGATTAAGCCTGCCCATTTGACCAAGCAGAAAAAGAAAGAATATCTCCCTCTTTCAGATAAGACTCTCCTCCTTTTAGAGGCTCTTAAAAAAAGAAGAGAGGGAACTTTGCCTTATCTTTTTCCTGGAAAAAAGGTTGGCGAACCTTTGAAAGAAGTTAAGAAATTCTGGGGTACCGTCCTTAAACAAGCAAATCTAAAAAACGTTCGCATCCATGATTTGCGCCATACTCATGCGTCTCACTTGGTTTCAAGTGGATTAAGCTTAAGTATTGTGGGTAAGCTTTTAGGCCATACACAGGCTTCTACTACACAGCGCTATGCTCATCTTGCAGATGAACCTCTGAGAAAAGCTACGGACGTTTTTGGTAAGAAGGTAGATCAGCTGATGTCTGAAGGGAAAGAATAAAAGAAACAAATCTCTTGAATGTGGGGATTCATTTATCATTGAAAATCCAAGCTATTAAGTTAAATTTTCAATGATAAAAAGGACTAAATATATTGCTGAAGTCCTTGAATATATTAAAAAGATGCCTGTTTGTTCAATTCTTGGGCTTAGGTAATTCTCCGATTTCTGTATCTATTAAGACGCAACTTTGATAAATTTCAAAATTACGTATTAAATCTTTCTCTTGTGATACGCAAAAATAATAATTGTTAAAATTGCGTATTTGTGTCATAGTGCTCCTATCATGGGTATAATTTGAGGAAAAATGCAGGAATCTATTTTTATTGGCCGAAAAAGAGAATTACAAGAGTTAAGTCGATTCTTAAAAAAGCGCTCAGCTAGCCTTATTGTCGTACAAGGGAGACGTCGAATTGGTAAAAGTCGACTGATTAGAGAATTTAGTAAAAACATGCAGACACTTACCTTTTCTGGCATTCCACCAACAGAAAAGACAACCTCCAAAGACCAATTGTTTGAATTTGGGTGGCAGCTTGGAAAGGCCCTAGGAACCTCCCCTTTTAAAGAAGATGATTGGAATGATTTGTTTTTGCGCCTTGCTCATCATACACGGGAAGGACGGGTTATCATTGTCTTAGATGAAATCTCTTGGATGGGTTCAAAAGACCATAATTTTCTTGGAAAACTAAAAAATGCATGGGATCTTCACTTTAAGAATAATCCTGAATTGATATTGATTATATGTGGTTCGGCATCTGCTTGGATTGAAAAGAACATCTTATCGAACGCTGGTTTTTTGGGAAGAATATCTTTTACACTAACTCTTGAAGAATTACCGTTAAATGAATGTCAACAATTTTGGGCAGCAAGAAATTCGCACTTATCAACTTATGAAAAATTTAAAATATTATCTGTCACAGGAGGAGTTCCACTTTATCTTGAAGAGATCGATTTTCAGAAACCTGCTGAAGAAAATATAAAGGATCTATGCTTTAAAAAAGGAGGACTTTTAGTTAGAGAATTTGAGCAAATTTTTTCTGACCTCTTTTCAAGAAGAAGCAACCAATATAAATCTATTGTCCAATGTCTTGCGGATGGTCCCCTTGAATATAGAGATATTAGTAAAAAGCTAGGTGTTTCAACTTCTGGCCTTCTGAGTGAATATCTTTTTGATCTCACTAAATCAGGCTTTGTGAGTCGCGATTATACGTGGCATTTAAATTCTGGAAAGCCCTCTCCTGTTAGTCATTATCGTTTGAAAGATAATTATTTACGATTCTATCTAAAATACATTGATCCGAATCTTTCTGAAATTGAAAAAAACAGTTATATAATAAAATCCATGTCCTCTCTTCCAGGATGGTCTACGATTTTGGGCTTTCAATTCGAAAATTTAGTTCTCAATAATCGTGAGTTTATTCAAAAAAAATTAAACCTCAGACCTGAGAATATCGTATCTGAGAACCCCTTTTTTCAGCACGCAACTAAGAGGCAACCAGGATGTCAAATAGACTACCTTATTCAAACAAGATTTAATACGTTATTTGCTTGCGAAATTAAATTTTCTCGGCAAGAGATTAAAGCAGAAATTATTCAGGAAATGGAAAGAAAGCTTGATAATCTAACTAAGCCTAGGGGCTTTTCTTGTTTTCCAACACTCATTCATGTAAATGGGGTACATGACTCTGTGATTGATAGTAATTACTTTAGTGAGATCATCGATTTTTGTCAGATTATGGAAGATAGATATCGATTGATTATTTAAAGCTAGAATAAGAAATCTCCTCCCCAGGCATGGAATGCTTCTTAGAAAAGTCTGCTCTGATTGATAAAATTGCAGGTCGACGTCTGAAGGAAGCAGGTATCTACCTGGCTGTTGATCTGGTTTATTACGATTATATCAAGGATCTGAAAAATAATATGCCTGATTCAATGCTAGAGTTGGTTACGGGTCTCGAGGAAATGAAGCCACTTTTGATAGAAGTTATTCTACGCGCATCAAATGAGGTTCCTAGGGAGCCATAAGGCTATCATAAAGGCAGAAACCTCATCATTATGAATATTCCATCCCATCAGTATTCCTTTTCTTCTTGTTGAACCTCCTCTTTCCCGCCTTCCTCATAAGCTGGGTATTCTCTCTTCTTTTCGGGTTTTAAGAGAAAGGAAGGAGTATTTGAAGTGGGGGGTGCTTGGTAAGGTATTTGAAGTTTAGTACAGGAATAGTCTTTAGGAAGCTTAACATAGCATTCCAGATCTTTCAGTTGAGATAGCTCAGAAGGAAGAATCAGCGGTTTCTGGCGGGTTTGGCGGCTCAGGGAAACCCCATCCCGCATACTGTGAGCTCCATAGGAGATATTTTCTTGGGGCTCGATCTCTTCCTTATCCCCCAGAACTTTTGAGATCCAGCCTTGGGTGGAAGGTTCTGTACACCTAAAAAAGATTTTCGTGTTAAAAAGGTCGAGCATGGTTTCAGCTGCAGACCGTCCATAAATATCCTCTAATTGAGGTTTGCTTTGAAATCCTGCTAAGAAACAGCCCCCATATTTACGTCCTTCTGCAAGACCGCGTTGAAGAGAAGGTAGGTTTTGAAGGGCTGCCAACTCATCTAAAATAAACCACAGACGCCTTGTATAATCCTCTGGAAGGACCATCAATGCATTAATGGCCATATCCATCCAGGCTGAGATAAGGGGTGTGAGGCTTTGCCTTTGGTCAGCACGAGCAGTAATAAAAAGCCATCCTTCACCATTATTTTGCTGAGTTCCTGTTTCTTGCTTCTCTCCACTAATCCATTTGCGAATGGAAAAACTTGGTTCTGGTTTTTCTTCTGCTTTTGTATTCTCTTTTTCTTCCAGGAGGGAAAGCTGATGATCGGAACACTGAAGGTGAGCAGGAATTTTTTGCTCTGGATGGGCTGAATCTATTGGGTTTTGACGTTCTTCTTGGCTTTTATAGTCGTTCCTGGCTTCATTTTCTTCATTACTTTTGCTGCAATGGTTTTCTTTGTCATCTTTCTTTTTTGGATCTGATGATTCGAGATGACGAAACCCCTCGATTTGAGATGAGAGGACACTACGAATGGAATGGGTTGTTTTTTCATTATGGGAAGAAGCAAAAGCTGCAGCCTCTGTTCCTTTAAAGAATCTCTCAAACTCTTTGTCTGAAGAATTCATCAAAAAAGTCGTTAGCTCTTCTATATTGTTTTTCTTGTGATAGGCATATTTTCTCAAAGCTGTTTTTAAAAGAGACCTGCTGGCCTTATCCCAGAAAGGATCGCTATGTCCTCCTTTAGGTTGGATCAGAGATTCGGCAAGAACGTCATAATGAGAATCAAGATGACAATCAGCCCAAGGATGCCAGGGAACAGATCTCTCATCTAAGGGATTCAGGATGATGTCCGTCTCTTTGTTATAGTATCTGGAAATATAATCCCCTGTGACATCAAGAATAATGGCCCTGTCTCCTCTTTTTCGAATTTGAGGAAGTAGACAGTGGAAGCTATTGGTTTTTCCCGAACCTGTGGTTCCTGTGATTAGAGTGTGGGAGGTTTCCTTATATTTAAGAAGAGGCAATTCTCCCAAGACTAAGTCTGAAGCTTGATTTTCCTTCACAATCAGATGGGCCAGTTTTTTCCAAGGAACAAGGGTCGTTCCTCGTTGATGTTCCGTTTTCTTTTGATGACGTCCCATAAAAAACCACAAGGCCATCACCGCAAGAAATCCTGCAAGACCCACCCAAAGGCTGGTGTAAACGGCTTGTTTGAGCTGGGCTTCCATGTGTTGAGTTGTCTTTTGAAGAAATGGATCTTTGAGGATATTAAGACAACTCCTACGATAAGGCTTGCCCCCTCTTAAGGAGGAAGTCCCCTTAAGAGGGGTGAGAGGAACATACTCTTGATAAAGGGTTGCATGCTGTTCAGGAGGGGTTGTGGCCAGCATAAACCGTGCCCAAGAGGTTTGAGACAGAACCTGCCACCCATAGCTTGGTAATTGATAGCTTTTCCACCCCAGCCAAGAAAAACCAATCACAAAGGCGACCATAAGACCTGTGACTATCACTTGCTTGAGCATATGGAGTTGATGGATATGAACCTGTCCTCCTTGCGTCATTGTTTTAAAAAATGCCATTTTGTTTATCTCCTGTCTTGTTAAGGGAATGGGATGGGGGGTGGAAGATTATCGAGAGAATCGGCAATATCCTTGCCCACACTTGAAAGACCTTCAACAGCACTTACAGCGAGGTTTTTTCCAGCCGTCACCCCTAAGGTTTTTTCTTGTGATGCTTTTTCTGCGTCTTGAAGGAATTTTTCCTGGTTTGCCATTTGTCTTCTTCCTGCGTTTATTGTTCCTTCTGTTTGCCCAATTTGTTCTAAAACGCCGTCCTTTAAAGTATTATCGTCCAAACTCCCGGGGTTAAGCTGGCCTGTGGCTTTGATTTGACTCTGTACATTTTGCGTGTTGAGGGCGTGTTGAGCTTGAATATCCGCCATGCTTTTGTAAGACTGATCTTGATTTGTATAGGGGGAAGATAGAGCTTGCCGCTCTCCTGCAATATTAATGCTTTGAAGGGAATATTGGGGATTTTGTTCTTGAAAGCGCTTAAGATAGACAGCTCGTTCGTCTCCTCCATTTTCAAGAATACGATAGGCCTCTTTATAACCGATTTGTCCCCCAGATAGCCCATTGGGGCCAGGATTTGCAGGGTGCTGAGCAATGAATTTCAAAACATCTTGAGTAAGCTCTTTGGTAATAACAATGCCTTTGCTTTGACTGGAGCTTATGTCTTTGGAAAGGGTGTCCACTTGATGGTGAGCTATTAAGGCCTCTTCTCTTAAACTGTGAGCGTGATTCAGGCTTGAAAGAGCGCCTGTGCCCACTTCCATACCTTGGGTATCCCGTGTTCCCTCTGATAAGGATTGAGCGGCTGAAACCACTTTCTCAGAGGTTTCTGAATATCCAAGCTGCTGGGCAAGGGAGCTTGCTGTGTCGATGGCTTGCCTTCGAGCAGCTGCGCTCGAGAAGTTTCCTTTGGCATCTGCACTCAAGAATTTCAAACTGCCTCCTAAACCAGCCCCAAGCGCCACTTCCACAGCTTGTGTTTCTGTTAAGCCTGTGTTTTGCTGGATGGTTTTGACAAAGTGATCAAAGTTCTGAAGGCTCTTCGCATCGGAAGCACTAATGTTTTTGGTATAGTCTTCCCCTGTAAATTTATCGGTCCCCACACGGGACAAGAAGTTTGTAGACGTTTGAAGAGCCGCTTCTGTAGCCTCATTTGCTGCCATGCTCTTACTTTTAGCCATACTTATGGCCTTATTAAGGTTTTGCTGCTCAGAAAAGCTTCTATTTTCTGTTCCCATGATTTGAACGCTCAAGTGAGAGAGACGTTGATCATTAAAAGCTTGCGTGCCATCCCCAAAAGTATTTTTTTCAATCCCTGAAAGACTCATGGATTTAAATTGGGAAGCGGTGTAGGACGGACTTGTATTGTGCTGAAAGGCGGACGTATTTTGATAAGCTTGAGTCCCCATGCTCATATTGCCGAGACTGATGTTGCCAGAGACGGCCTCGGAAGCGGCTCCACTGGCAGAAGTTTGCATGGCTGATCCTAAATGATGGGCAAGGCCTACGAAAGCCGCCGCCCCTTGTTTGAGAATCCCATAGGAAATAAAAGGAATACTCACTGAGAGCCACGCAGCAAGTGTGACCATATCGGCATGGGCATTGATAATAGCGGAGGAATTGAAAAGCGTAAGCCCAGAGGTTCCTACTAAACTGGTTGTTTCTGCTTTTCCATAGAGGGTCATAATTAAATTTAAAATGGCATAAAGAGGCGCCCACAGTTGAGTCCAAACGAGAATTCCAAAGTAGGTCATCAATACCCGATAGCCGTTGGGCAGAAGAGCCAGCACCACAATAAAGATGAAGAGTCCATAGCTCAAGGCTTCAATAACATTTTTAAACAAAGGTAAAGTTTTGGCCGCAATATCTCCTGCAACCGCATAAGCGGAACGTTGTTGAAGCAGAGCCTTTGTTGCGCCATAGTTGGAAGGAGATCCCAGTTCAGATAATTTGTTATTGCTCGCGTCCTCAATGGCATTGATCATCATCTCTTGCTGTAAAATACGAGCCGCATTTTCAGAAATGCCCGTCATGAGCTGAACCCCATTTTGAAGATGGATAAAAAAAACTGATTTTGTAAGACTTTGATTCTGAACACGGCTTCCATAAGTAGCTGTTGCTCTGTCAATTTCAGCTGTCCACAGCTCTTTGAGATTTTGAGCTCCTTCCTTACAGGTCACAATCGTTCCGGGAGTATTACCTGCTTTATAAAGAAACCCTAAGAGAGGAGATGCATTTGCACTGACAAACGTCCAAATATCTTTCTGATTTTGGAGATCGTCGAATGTATACTTATGGCCAATCATGGCGTCATAAACGACACATTGATTTACAAACCGTTCCATATTGCCCTTAAACTCAGCATTTACGATCCGGAACTGGCCCACCTGGCTCATGAGCGAGGACGCAAACACTGTTCCTGTCTTATGATAAGGCATATAATCAGGGAGGGTAAAAACTGACTCCATCTTTTCTGTGATACCTCGTCCCATTTGACTCACCAGACTTGCAAATGCCCCTAAAGCAAAGGGCACGTTATCAACCTTTTCTTTTGTCTTCATCAGAGGGTCATGAATCCAGACCGTCGTCTTGGGCAAAAAGAGAAGGTTTGTGGCAATGACAACCCACAGAAACCACTTGAGTCCTTCTTCCAAGCTGCTCCGCATCAGCATCAGAATCAGCATATAAACAGAGCCCACCGTGAGCCCAATGCGAATCAAAGGCATGACAAACCCTGTTTGATCTGTCTTAAATAAGGCGGCTATCCCATTAAAGATCAGAACAAAGAGTTCCCCGCCCCCATAGGTTGTGATGACGTGATTCATCGTTACTTCCCTCCAGCCTTCGTTCCCTGTTGAGAAGAAATAAACATATTCTGTAGTTTAGATTCGACCTGTTGAGTTCTCTCTATCAAATCAAGGGTGATCGACATTTGTTCAAAAAGAGCAGTACGTTTGGTATAGAGAAGCTTACGAGAACGAGAGATGCCTGCTCTCAGCTCTTCAATCATCTTGTCATTGACTTGAACCTTTTTAAGCTGAGTCACACTGTCCCAGACAAGAGACATCACCTCATCCAGATATTGAAGGAGAATATCGTGCGCAATGGCTTCACTAAATTCAGTAATACTGAGAGGACTTCCTCCCTTCTTAAAAGCTGTCTCCACAGTAATTATCTTTAAAACAGGAATCATGGTTGAATTAATAAAGCCGCGTTCTTCATCAGAAAGTTTTCCATCCGTTCGCACTTTCGTTGAGAGAGAGGTCAGTATTTCAGCAACCTTTGAAGAGAGAGTCTTTTCTTTTGGCAAACTCACATTCTGCAATGAAGGGGCCAAACACTTATCTTCTGAAGCATTATCACATTTATAGATTTGAGCTGGTACATTGCCTGTCAGAAGAGCTGCAATCAGCTGAGGATCATTGCTTTTCGAGGACAAAACTTTAACCTCTACGCCTTCTCCTTCACGTTTTGAAAGAATTGTGCCTGAAAGAGTCATAAAGAACTCAGCAAGTTGCGTATTATTTGTTAAAAAGCTATTCTTGAGAATGGCTTTCCAAGCAACATTAAACTCATCGCCCAACATGTCTTTAAATCCTGGTTTTTCGCCTTTTCGGCTTAAGACCGCAGCTCTTTGTTCTTCTGCACCACATTTTTGCCGCCCTTGAGCCCAGTCTGTGGCCATGCCAAGATCCTTACTCATGGCATTACAAAGCAATTGAGAACTGGCATCAGATTGAGGCCAGACACCTCCAACAAGGGTTGCTGCAGCCTCACAAGAGTTAATACTTTGATTGGTCATCTTTTGGACCTTAGCCAGAAGATCGTCAATGACGCTTTTAATTTGAGGGGTGACCGTTGCGAGAGCTAGATTAAACGCATAACCGCTTGCATTACTTCCAATGTTGCGAATGAGGGCAATAAAGGCTTGCGCATTGATATAGCTAAACCCCCCTGCAAATATATCAATACCTCCACACCCGGCACGATAATGAGGAAGCTGAATGGAAAGCAAATCCGCATTATTGACTTTAGACCGGGCAAATAAACTCCCGCCCGTATAAAATCCGCCCGTTTGATCTTGATACCCTCCTCCCGTCGTTACATTATGGGCCATGCCAAGTGTTCGAAAAGCTTTATCAAGGTTAGCTTCCATAGTGGCAGATAAGGGAGAGCTCAACAATAATAAGGAGAGGAATAGACTTAACAGCACTTTTTTCATTTTTTGACTCCTTCAGAGGTCACTGTTCGGGTTAAAAGATCAATTCTTTCCTCAATCTCACTTTCAGAAACCATGCCGTAAGCTAAAGGAATCATTTGTCCTGAGCTGGAATGAAATGCAATTAAGGCGGGAACATGAGACACCTGAAGACGAGCCGCTATTCCATTATCCCGCCGTGCCCCAGGAAACTCTTCTAACCTTCCTCCATCCAAAGAAACAGCTAAAACGGACCAGCCATGCTTTTTTGCAAAATGCTTCACAACAGGTGCAAAGTGATGACAGTAGCTACATTCCCCCTTAAAGAAAAAAAACAATCCATAGTCTTGGGCAAGAGCCTTAATACGTTTTGTGATTTCCTGATTTTTCTCCTGATAGTAAACATGACGGGCATTTTGATCCACAGGATGAATGAGAGTCTCATCCAAGGAAGGCGTCGTCATCACGACCCGCTTCCAGGACTCAGAAAACCGCTCACTTTGATCCATCAATACCTTTTGCGCGAGAATGTAGGCTATAATCTTCTCCCGTGTAGGCTCAATAATGGCCGCGTGAAGCTTCTTTTCCAGATCTTTTCGCTGTTCTTCAATCAGCTGACTCGGATTCCTTTTTTCTTTCTTTTCTGATAACTGATCACTGATTTCTGGCTTCTGCTCACGGTACCAATGCCATCCTTCCGCATGCTTTTGAAAAAAGGAGGTTTGAAGCCTCCACCCGGTATTGAGGGAGGTGTTTGAATCAACCGTATGAGATACGCTCGCAGATTGGAAGGGTTGAAGCCTCCACTCAACGTTGGGGTTTGTATGAGTTGGAAGTGGTTCTTGTCTTTCTACGTTAGAGACGGAATTTGAAGTCACAGCAAGCGTAGGAGCATTTAAAGGATTACATTCCCCTGAGAGCCAAAAAATCCCAAACAGCAAGGTTCCCTTGGCAAATTTTTTCCTCCAAGTTTTTTGTTCTGATATCTGATCACTGATTTTTGATGACTGAGTCATTGCTCCCTCCTTTGTTGAGAAGGATTAATCTTTTGACCTTTGGAAGAGGAGCTCATACTCTTTTGGATGGTTTCAAGACGATCCTTGAGAGTTTGATTAACATTTTGAAGTTTATTTGGTTGATAGGATTTTAGGAGATCTTCAAAGGCTTCACTAAAATCTATTCTGGAAAAGTCTATGCGTTGAAGCTCTTCGATGGTAAATCCTCTGCAAAGTGGTGCTTTAGGATCTCCCCATCCTAAGCCTATTTGAGGACGGCCTTGTTCATGAAGGATTTTAAAAAGCTTGTTCTTAAAACAACAAAAGGTAGATTTTTTCTTAACGCATTGACCAAGGACTTTTTTAGCACAATAGGTTCCTACATAATGACAAAGCTTCTTTTGTCTTTTAAGGCCGAGATTTTTTTCTTCCGAACTGCAAGATGTAAGATTAAGAGATGTTCCCCAGCCTTTTCCTGATCCACAGCAATCTTTAAAACTAAGAGGTTGTTTGGAACAGCGATTATCATCACCTGTAAAAATCATCCCATTCCAGAGCTGCCCTTGAAGCTCTTTAACAATGTTGAGTTGAGCTAAACTCTGGAATAATTCATCATTGAGTTCATAGCCTTGATCTCTACAATTCCCATCTAAACAAAATGGGGCTTGTCCTCCTGTAATGGAGCTGAGTTTTCGGCTGGGAGCTTTACATTGATAGGTTTGCGTATAAACCGTACAAGTGTCATTTACCTTTGTCTTGCAGACAGAATTAACTTGAACACAGCCCCTGCCTCTTAAAGGCCCACAATCGTCTTGAGAAGGAGAGGAACAACTATAGGTATAGGTGTACTCCCAACACTCAGCAGGAACAGAAATGCCCCCTATAACTCTGGTTTCAGGACCTTTGGTACAAACCTTTGACACATAAAAACAATTTCCCTCATCCACTTTTGCTTCAAGAGCTCCACACCGATTATCCCAAGAAAATAAAGGAACTTTAATCAGGGAGCGATAAGAATAAGGAAGGCGATACATGCTATAGGTGGTTGTCATACTCCCATGCTTAATACGCGTCGTTTCAGTAACTTGTCTTGAGTAAAGAGGGGGAGAAACCTCTATTCGTTCAGAAGGAATTCCTATTCGTCCTGAGATATATCGTTTTAAAATCTCAGCATTATAAGCGCTTCCAGGTAAGAGAGGGAAATACCCATGCCCTCCATAAAGTTGATAACTTGTGACTTCAAAACTGCCGTTCTGCGGAGGGCCTAACTCTTCCTTAATGTCTACTAAAAGGTAAGACTTACAGGTATATTCTGCTTCTTCTCCGGATTCTTCACAAGTGAGGGTCTCATCTGATCCTGCTTGTGTTGTTTCAGTAAGAACAGTTCCTTCTCCTCCAATAGCTATTAAAGGCGCCTCAAGCACTTTTTGAGCACCATTAAGGAGAGGGTCAGAAGTTGGATCAAGTTTAACACGAGGTCGAGAAGAAGAACTCTCCTGGATCATTTGAGCTGATGGATCGTGAGCCATCACACCTAAAGCACGGCTGTTTACCTCTTCTTCAGAAAGTCCTGCTTCGGGAGCGCTACTTGCAAAAAAAGGATTCGGTCCGGTTTCCTTTGTTTTACCTTCTGCTTGTTTAAGAAGCTCAGCTGCTGTTTGATCTCCTTGCTGAAGATTTGTCCAAGGATCTGCAAAAACAAGATTTGAGACAATGAACAATAAGAATAGTAAGCTCCTTATGAGAGTAGGTGCTAAAAAGCTCATTTTTTGCCTCCATCTTTTCTTTGATGTAGGTTTTTACTTAGAAAAACTTGTGCCTCATTTTTTAGATCACCCTCTTTGGCAAAAGTCTCCAAGGCATATTGAACACTCACATGCCCTTGCAGACGATCATGACGAAGCGTTTGAATCCGCTCTTGAGCAGAAAAGGACACTGGCTTTGAGAGAATAAATGTAGGGACTGCCGTAATTGCAAAAAGATCAAAAAGTTCAGGATCAATGATAAAACCTTGGCCTGTTGTTTTAATAACTTTCTCTAAAGCCTTAACTGTTTTAAGAATACTTTTCTCTTTGAATCCTCTTAAAACAAGCGTTGCTCCGGTATCTTTTGCTTCCTTTGCAAGATTTAAAAGAGCCTTTTCTCCCATAGAAAAAGACACAAAAATATAAAGGTCATTTAATGACACACCACTTGGTAATACGTTATCTCGTGACAAGTCACGTCGTGGCACATTGCCATGTGATAAAACTTTCTCTAAGGAGGAGGAAGACAATTCTGTAGAACAAGCGCTAAGAGTCTGATTTGTTAAGTCAGATACAAATCTTTGAAATTCAGGACTCTTTAAAAGCTCTTCGCTTTTTTTAAGACTTGTTTCTTGTAAAAGTTCAATTGATTGAGTTTTAGCATCAATTTTATTCGCAACACAAGGCGAACACGAAGAAGTCAAGCTATTGATTAATAACAATAAAATCAAAAAACGCAGCAATTCTTTTTCCTCCAAATCAAATAGCCAAAATCTTCTCCTTTGTAAGGAAACTCCCGTCCTGAACCCCATATAACTTCCGTTCGTCCTAAAGGAGGACAAGCAAGAGGACCTCGTGTTACGGGACGGGGATAGGTCATTTGAGTGCGGTATTGAGTTTTTTTTATGATGGGCAGAGGGTATTTCTGACAAAGACCCAGTCGTCCACTGGTTCCCCAAAGAAGGAGTTCTCGATGAAGTTTGGCCATGATCCGTCCTACCATTAAAAGGCTTCCCTGAACCCCTCCATTGTGAGCAACATTATTTCCAGTAAAGGGATAGAGACTTCCCTGGCAACCATTGCACCAAAACAATGTATCCAAAGGAAGATGAGCTGTTGCTGCTGTACAATCTGCAGCACAAGCCGCTTGAGCAAGAGGATTTCCAAAAAGAACAGCTTCAGGGTTAAGAATAAAAGAGAGTTCATCATCATTCCAAAGGGGATCTAACTCTGTTAGATACCCTACATCAAAGTCTCCCTTTTCTAAGCAGATAAAATCGACAAGAAGCTCCAACCAATAAATAACAGGATAGATATACCAATGAACTTGATAAAAGCTGTTTTGCGTGCGGCGTCCACCATTAGCTCCATGAACGCCTTGGCCTATTTGACTTTTAGTAAGCTGCATCCCTCCCATATTCACCATGCAGTAAGGCGTCCGTGTTACATCCACAAGACGAGCTGGCTCCCAAAATCCAATAGGAATTCCAGGAACAGGGGTGGGCCAAGGCGGTCTTGGACAAAAGCAGGGAATTTGAGAGGGGTTGGGCGTATCTTCTCGTCCTCCGCCAGAACTGACCTTTGTTGCCCCAATGCTTAAGGGAAAAAGGCAAGACCAGCAGATCTCTGTGAGAGGGTTGACGAATCGTCCCGAACACGCTTTACTTGGCATGTTAAAAACAAAAAACGTAAAAACAATCACAAGGAGGTATCCATGTATGACCAAAGAACATCTTTTATCCAAAAAGGCCTTGCAAGATAGGTATTGTGTTAAAAGTTGTTTGGTAAGTTTTTTTAGGTTTTTAATTGCTTTAAGTGTTCCAGTTATTTTTTTCGGATTTGTTTTTTCTCCCTTGTTATCTATGAGTTTATCAATTGTTGATGTTTTTGAAGAGAGTACGGATGTGTCTTCTATAAAACTACAATTGCTATCGGGAGACATGCTTCTTTTGGTAGGCTTTATCACATGGGTTTTATATGTGTGTTTGTTGCCAGCTGAAAGAAGGGGAAAAAAATAAGGAGGAAACATCATACACCCCCTTCTTCAATACGCAACAAAGACCCCTTGGGAGGACAGTCCCCTCTCGAGGGGCGTTGTGTTGAGGAGGTGTCATTTTTTACCTCTTTGATTCGTTCCAGCCCTTCTTCAGATGACGCTTGTCGAACAAGAGCAGGTATATGACGAATCCCGAGCTTTTTAACCAGAACACCTCCTTGATCAAAATAAACAGGTGCCCCCCATTCTTCCGAGAGAGCTAACGGCTCTCCTTTCACCAGAATTAACCGAACCTTGTTGTTTTTCTGATGACTGATCACTGATTTCTGATTACTGGCTGCGGCCTTCTGTATTCTGTCAAAAGCCCAAAGCTTTTGACCAAGGTCATCTCCATCAATAAAGAGAAGATCTTCAGAAAGACTGACCGTCTCGAGAGGATTAATCTTGGTCCCTTTTTTATGAATAACCTGGCCCAGATGATCCTTTATATCCTCTTGCACCACAAAAGTAGGATCATAATAAAACACCCTCACTTTCTCAGTTTTTGTAAGTCCTTCAACAGGTTTTGGTCTTTCTACAGCGGCTTTTGTTTTTTGTTGCAATCTCTGTTGATGGCGCTGGAGTTCTCCACTCTCTTCCAAACTTTGAAGTTTCTTTTGAATGAGAACAATGGGGTTTTCTTCTTCAATAGGGGAAAGAACACCACGCGTTCCAAGATCCTTCGCTTGCAAGGGACTTGCAGAGAACAGTATTGCTGACAGTATTGCTGTTGAAGAGTATATCAGAAGGTTTTTATGCCATAGAGACTGACATCGCTTTTTTAGTATCAAAAATCTGCACCACTGCAACACCACACTACTGCAATACTGTCTCATTACCACCATAAAATCGCTCTCCCTTTAATTTTGTTCATCTTCACAAGTCCAAACTCTTCATATCGAGAATCAAAACTCCGTGGATGATCGCCTATGACAAAAACATAACCTTCAGGAATGACCTTGAAAGAAAGAGGTGTAAGGGATTGTCCTTCTTTCGTTTCTGTCAGAAGAGGAAGAGTAAGGGAAGAAGCTCCATTTTGCGCCTTAAGGGTGAGTTGGTTGAGTTTTGGTTTACTTCTGATAATTTGATCCCCAGGAACACCTACAATCCGTTTAACAAAGATATGCGTTCCCACATACTGAGGAGTATGGCCTTGAATCGATACAATGTCTCCTCGCTTGAAGGAGGAGCTTTTAAAAACAAGGAGATACCCTACTCCATCTAAGCTCTCGGAGGCACTTTCAAGAAGTTGTGTCGTGCTGGCAACTCCTCCTAAAAGAAGGCAGAAAATCCCTAGTCCCAGCGCCGCTCTCTTTATAGGAGAGCTTATTCGCTTTCTTTTCATGAGTTCGTTAAACTTCGAATTTGGAAGGCTCACGTATTCAATGACACGCCGTGCCCTTTGCCTTCTTTTCCTTCTCATTTTTTGAAAACAAAAGGGACTCATAAAGGAACTCCTGATATCATTTGAATGGATTTCTTTAAGCTGAATCCTTGGCTAACAAGTTCCTGAACAGCCGTAAACTCATCTGCTTTGGTGGAATAAAGAACCTTTGAGAACTCATCAAGAAAAAGTCTCCCGAGAGCAAAACCTTGGGGGCCTTTGATCATAATTTCGGCGTATTTGCCCTGTTCTGTATGAAGAGACCTCAGAGTACGTTCCATGGCCGGATCCATAGAAAGACGCTTGGAGTTTTTAAGAAGCTCGATGGACTCATCCTTTTGAGATAAAAGACACATCCAATCCGCATTATCAAAGGCAGCTTGAGCCCCAGGAGTCGCATAAAAATCATTAATGGACTGAGTTCCAACGACGAGACCTCCAAAATACTTTCTGAGCCTTCGGGCTGCTGTTTCAATAAAAACCCCTGATTGCGCCCCTCGCAACATATCCCAAGCTTCATCCAAAATGAGGCAGCTGGGGGTTTTACGATCTCCCATATAGATGGAGTTAGCAATTTGAAGAATCACCATTTGAACAATGACCGATTGAAGATCTTTCCGTTCTTTAAGCTCCTCCATTTCAATCACTACCAAACTATCGGAAAGATCAATATTCGCTTGCCCATTAAAGAACCGGCCGTATGTTCCTCCTTCTGTATAGGGATAAAGCCTCTTCCCAAGGGTCTTGGCTGTTTTATCTGAACATTTGAGGAGAAAGTTAGCAACATCCGTAATAGTGGCCTTCTTTTGTTTTTTATGCCAGGCATCTTGAAGGGCTTGTTCCAGATAAGTATCTTCTAAATCGGTCGTCCCCTCTTTAGGAGCGGCCATAAGAGATAAAATGGGTTTGAGCATCGCTAAACCATCAGACGTGGCTTCAGAGTCATGGGAGGGCAGAGAAGAAAATGGGTTAATGCAGATGGGGCTATGGGTACTAAACTCCACAAAGGTTCCTTTGAGAAGCTTAACTGTCTTTTCAAAGGAACGACCCACATCCAAAACAAAGACCCGTCCCCCCATACCCAACATACTGGTCATGAGCTCTTGCATAAAGACGGACTTTCCAGAACCAGATCGCCCCACAACGCAAGTATTATAGTTTCCCTCATTATTATCAAAAGGAGACCAAGTAAAGAGTTGTCCTCGTCTTCCTACAAGCATCATCCCAGGCGATTGAGTCCCTTGCCATTCGCCCTGAAGAGGCATGAGATTGGAAGGCTCATGACTTAATGTGGTCTTTGTTTTTTGAAACATACGACTATCATCGACAGCGCCTTCCCCCCAAGTCATGGGAAGACAACTTAAGAAACTCGGAAGCTGAAGATATTTATCTAATGCCAGTTCCCACCTTTGAGACCGATAAAGATTAAAGAGAGTTTGTTCCTCGCGGGCGATCTGGTTCGAATGAGATATCAACCCTACCTGAAAGCGAGTTCGCACTAATCTTTGACCCTCTTCAAATTTCTCCCGCACGTAAGTCCACTCTTCAGCTTCTTTCTTGAGAGAGGGAACATATTTTGCTATAGGGCTCGCGGCTTGTTTTTCGACGTTGCCACATTTGGCAAGCATCTTTGTTTTAAGCGTCTTTTCATTACAAATATGCACACCATAAGACAAGAAAAACCCACCTTGAAGGCGTAAAAATTCCTCAAAAGGATCTCCAATCAGATGTCCCATGGCACTTAAGTGCCAAAGAGGAGGCAAAAGACGGGTTGTGTAAAGACGCACTTCCATCTCATCTTCTCCAAAGAGGATGTGAGAGGGATTAATCTTCAAGCGTGTTCCTGGATTTATGAGTTGAGGCGCTAGAGACTCATGCGGATTCCAAAGAGACTCACGAAGTGAAGGCCCATTAAATGGGAGCTCACTCAGTGAGAATCTTTCCGTTGGATTTAAAAGTTCATCTAATCCCAACAATAAATCTTCTGCTTGCCAAACCTTAACAGGCAACCCCCACCCTTTAAGAGTTGTTACCAGCTGTTCTCGTAAAGCCATCATCTCCTCAAAGGTTTTAAAATTTGCATGGCTCTCACTATAGGAAATTAACAAACGAAAGGTACGCATGGCAGGTCTGTTTCTAAAGGCAAAACACCGCTCTTTGGCCAGCTCTCTTAAAACCTCAGAGCGCTCATTTAAGGTCAAAGCGTATCGTGCCTTTTCCCAAACGTTAAGCCAAGAATTAATATGAGGACTGGCAATGAGTAAGCACTGAAGGTTAGATCCTAATGGTAATGTATGCTGAAAAATCCCCGTGAGTTGACGGGGAATTTTCTCCCCACATCCCACCAAAGGAAGAGTTTCAAGAACAAACCCCACACTGGCACGGTTCAAAAAAAGCTGCGTTTCTGGATCAAAACTTCGATAAGGCAAGAGCTCACTGAAGCTATGGGTTTCCAAAAATTCATTTGCCAGCTTCAGGGTGGAAGAGGAAGACCCGTAGCAGTTATTAGTCATTAGAATTTAGTAATTAGAAGGGAGCGCTTAAAAGAGCTCGCTTTTAATATTTTCTGTTTTTTTTGTTTCTTCATTTTTTTCCTTTCTTTTTTCTAATTACTAATCTCCAATTACTAATGACTAATTTTTATATCTCCAGCCCATACTTTTGTTTCGGCTTAAAAGCCCAAGGGGCGTACCAAATTTGGTTATTAGTCATTAGAGATTGGTTATTAGAAGAGGGTGAGCAATGGTCGCATGGAACGGGTTCCTTATTATTTTCTAATGACCAATTTCTAATTTCTAATGACGGGTCATTAAATGACCGGTCAACGGTCTTGTTGACCTCACTGATCGATGTACAGCCCATGCCTTTTCCAGGAGGACACTCAAATCCGCCTTCATAAACGCCCATACAGCCGGTTAGGCAGAATACAGTGCCCAGTATCCAGTGTTCAGATAGTTTGCTGAACCACCCGAATAACATTGTTATTTTTCTTTGATTTTGATCCATTATTTTTTCCTTTCTTTCTGAACACTGGACACTGAATACTGAGCACTGAAGGCTACGCCTTCAGTGAACACGATATCCACCACCTGACCTGCATCGACTTGAATCACCGGCTGAAGCTGCTCGGCTCGATCAATATAGTATTGAGACAGACGATCAAGAGCCGTTGTAGCGCCTTTAGCCATGCCAGAGGCAAACATCTCTCCTACTCCAGGGGGTGAAGGGGCGTGAGTGCCTAAAGATCCATTTCCAAAGCCACCACTTCCTCCAAAAAAAGGAGTCATTTGATAATGTTGGGGGTTTGCCACATTACTCAATCCTGCAAAAATCCCTCCCATCAAACTGCGGGCTAAGAATTGACCATCTTTTGAGGCCACCACCCCTCGAATGCCTGCTTTGCCATCTGATCCAGCTATGTAACCAGAGACTTGGATCTCTATAATCCCTCCGGTCTTACGTTCAATGCAGGTGAGCTTCTCTAGACGAGCATAAACCCGCTCTGAAGAAAGATCCCCATAGGCACCTGCCGTACAATGACAATCTTTTAAGTCACTTTGAAACCGCCTTGGAAGGGTTCCATGATCAATTAATCTTAAAAGCATAGGGCGCGGATCAGAAGAAGCTGTCATGGCAGAAGATGCATCCAAACCTGACAGTAAAACCGTCTTCGCAAAAGCCCCTGCTGGAATGGTTGTATCAACAGTTTTAGGAGGCTTGAGTCCCGGATTTTCTGTAAGGCTTAGGGAGGTTTTTTGAATAAGAGTTCCACTCTCTTCTTGTCCCAATTGAGGACATTGTGCCTGAGTGGGGAAACTATTGCTGCTGTTCCGAGCCACCTGCTCTTCCAAGTGGGCAATTTTATTTTGGAGCTCTTGGGTCAGTTGATCTTTGGAAAGGGTTGGATCTAAAGGTTGAGCTTCGCTTTCTTCATTCAGGGGCAAAGGAGCCTCTTGCTTGATCCCCTCTAAAACCAGGGTTTCAAGCCCCTTTACTTGATTCGAAAGATTTTGAAGTTCTCCTTCAATTTTATGGCGAAACACATCATCTAAATTTACTTTTTTAGGGACCGTCTCAATAGAGGTCGCTTCAACCTTAAATTCTTTCTTTTGGTTGGGATGTGGAGTTGTCTCAAACAAAAAGGTTGTGATGACATAGGCAAAAGCAACAATACCTAATCCTCCACATCCCAACCAAAAAAATTGAAGCCGTCGAATACTTCGCGGAGATTCAGGATGAAAGAACCTTGCCCACAGCCCCCTCGTCCTCGTTTCTGCAGAAGCAGAAAACTTAGAGACCCAGAAAAACAACTTCTCTTTAATTTGCTCGTACCACAACATAGACATCTGTTCCTTCTCCTGGGTTTAAGGTTTTCTTGGAAATTAAAAGGGCAATAAGAGGGCTTGAGCGGTTTTCACGAGTAATCTTGTCTTTCCCCCTTGAGAGAATGTGGTGCGCCAACTCTGGTTCAGACAAAACCAAGACCTCTGAACTATTGTTTTGAGCCCGATAGGTGAGACCCCGTAGCTTCTGACCTTGAATCTCTCGCCTTAAAAGATAGGGTCCTTCAAGAGTAGACAGACTTAAAGGAACTTCCTTATACCCTAAGGGAATACGCTCCTCTCGACAGGCCTGAATCACCTCTTCAACTTCCTCACGAAAGAGAGGGAGTCTCTTTTCTTTCGCAAGCTCTTGAGCCAATTCTGTGTCAACTTTGAGAATTAAGGTTTCAGGGGCTTGGTGTGAGGGGATCAAACGGAGATCTTGTGTAAATCCAGCTTCAGTTGTCAGGGTGAGGGGTATTGAGGGAGAATGTTTTAGGTCTTCCCTTGGTAAAAGCATCGGGCGGATAAAGATCTGGCCTTGCGTTTCATCGGTCTCAAGAACATACTCTCCTCTATTGCCAAACACATGAAGAATACGATCGTTTTGGACCTTAATGCGGGTAAGTCCTTCTTGGGAAATGGGAACCTCAAGAACCTTCATCTCATCAAGGGATCTTATAATGGCCCCATGGGTTGTGGAACTTGTTAACAAAAATGTTAACATGCTCGGTATCATACTCTTTTTCATATTGATCCTACTCCGAGGCGTGGTCATTCTATCCTCCTCTCGGCTTTTTCTAAAAGAAGTCCTGCACCTCTGAGGCTAAACTGAATGGCAACCGTCTCGGGAAGAGAACTCATCTCTTTCCCTGCCACATAACTGGTAAGGATCCCCTTGACATTAACCTGAAGTGTGCTGGGGGTTGCCCTCACTTCACTGGGTTTAAAGTGTGTTGATAGCTGAAGTTTGATGTAGTGTTCTCCATCGTCCATGAGCTGCTTTTTCAAAGCCCCATAGGCTTCAGGTGTGGCATATTTTAAAAGGGTTTCATGGTTATAAGCAAAGCTTGTTGGGGTCAGATCTAAAAGAAGCTTGGACATATAAAGACCCATTTCTTCTAGATATTCCTTTGAAACGACACTCCCTTCGACAGAGAGAGTTTTGGTAATATGAGGGGGAACTAAAATAATCCGCTCACTTTTGATAAAAAGAGCTGTGCTCAAAAGCACATTACTTATTCCCATAAGAGCAGCTATCCCAATCCAAACATTGCGCTGAGAGGCGATCTTCAGAATATCACGATGGAGAAATTCTGCCCTCATCCAATTCTCTCCCTTATGTGTGAAGCCACTGGCAGTTTCATCGTGTTTCTGGGCAAAGGAAGATGCCAATAAAGAGCATGAATCAAGGTGGACCCTTCGTTTTGTTTCTTAAGGGCGCGTAGACCCGTAAGAGCCCCTAGTCCCATAAAAAAGCCCACAATAATCCAACCCATAAAAAGTCCCCCAAAAAGAGGAAAGGCAACCACCAAAGCCTCGTCTTTGTTAATGCCTAAAAACCGTAAGGGCTTATCTAAGCGATTCAGAATATAGTTTTCAGACCGATCCATAATCTTTTCCTTTCTTAAGTTTTTCTAATAACCAATACCTAATGACTCATATGCAAACGGCATATGTCGTGTTAATCCAGACCTTCGCAAAGCCAAAACTAATGGTGGTTAGAATGGCGATAATAAAAGGCGCAGGACTGGATTTCATAAAAGAGAGGGCTGCGGCCGCTAGACACCCTGAAATCAACGTAATAGGAACCAAACTGTTATTAATAATGCCCACAAGGTTGGTCGTACTTGTGTTAAATCCCGCGTCAGACGTATTGGAAACCCCAAAGGCATCATATGTTAGCGCTAAAAAAGCAAAGGCCAAGAAAGCCAGACTCTTGATTTGTTCGGGAGTTTTAAAGTTCGTTTTGAGTTTTAGTAAAGTTTTCATCTTGGGTTCTCCTGTTGTTGATGAATGGATTGATGAGTTATTTCTTTGAGGGTTTTGTTTTTCTTAGCAAACAAGCCTCCCCCATCTTCACAAACGCGCGTTCTGAGATTTCGTGCTTTTGGAAAAGTCCTTTGAATAAGGGGTAAAATCTTCAGGCGAAGAGCTTCAATACAAGACAAAACATGGGGATCCGTACTTCCAATCCAAACAAGCCGATCTTCCTCTACTTCCAAGAATCGAGCAGGTGCTATGGTCTTCAATTCTCCCAAAGAGACAGACTCTCGAGAGTTAAAATCTAGTCCAGAGCACCATTCACGCCAAAGGGGATCTTCAATAGCAGCAAGAACAGGTGCTGTTTCCTTTGATCGGTCTGATGCATTTTGATCCGCTTGTTTTTGCTCAAAGGTTGTCACATCATCGAAGTTTCCCTCTAAGACTTTGATGAGGTTTTCCTCACACAAAACCCAATCCAGGCTAATGCGCCATTTTCGAGACCCACGTCCCATCAAAAACAATGAACGGCTAATGCGTTTGCAAAACGCTTTCCACTGGGTGACATCGTTCTGAAAATAAAGAGCTAAAACAAACTCGAGTTTCTGCTCCCGTTCCTCCGTGAGGTGAACAGGCCCTTCTTGAGGAACATAGGTCTTCCAAATGCCAAGAACCTCTTCAAAAAACATTTTATCAAAATTCGCGCGCGCCTGCGGTCTTTGTGAGTGCTCTTTGTTAGTAGTCTTTGAAGTAGTCTCTGTTAGGTATATGAAGTTAACTTTTTTTATCTTCGAAGTGTCGTTAGCTTTCTCTTCGAAAGTCGAAAAACTTTCCTTCGAAGTTTCATTATCTTTTCCTTCGAAGGTTAAAAAACTTTCCTTCGAATATTCATTGGTTTTTTCTTCGAAAGCACAGAAACCTTCCTTCGAAGGGTGATTTTCTAAACTTGCAGGTTTTAGCGTCTCTTCTTGAAATTCTTCTCTTGTTTCTTCAAGGGTACAGACTTGAAAGCCAGAAAACGTACCTCTTGGAATCCCTGGGAGATCCCATCCAAATTTTTGAAGATCTCTTTGTAATATCCTGAGATTAACCCGATATTGGGTGACCCTGTCCCATTTGTTGAGAGGATTCTTTCTCTCAGAAACCCATCCCTTCTCAATAAGAAAATGAAGATATTTTCGTAAAGTCACCTTACTCACACGGAGCATTGTCTCTTCAACGAGTTCCTGGGCTGATTTGTAAAACCAGCCGTAATGTGCTGACTGATTGATTTTTGAGGAGGACTCAATCTCTTCTTCTAAGAAAAGACCAAAATCATTAACCCGTTGGCTCCAATAAAAAAGCTGGTTCAAGACCATGGCAATCAAAGGATCTTGGGTCAGATCAATAAATTCTTCACGAAGCAGGACGATCTTGGCTTTTTTTGCATTTTTACTTTTCGGTATTTCTTCATGAGCTAACCTTTTAAAAGTTCCCGAAGAGGAAGGGCCCGAAGAGGAAGGGATTTGATCTTCCTCTCCGGGCTTCCTATTGTTCCCAAGGAGTATGCAAGGAACAAAGGAATTCTTATCCAGATGACGAGACAGAGAGGCCTCTGGAGTTATTTCAGGGAAAACCATAAACTCTTTTTCAGAGTTAGCGTTTTTGTGAGCTACATTCTGAGAGTGACTCATCATCAGGAGACCTTCCCCTCTTCTAAAGAAGAAGACCCTTCAGTCATAACACCTGCTTTGGGGGATGAACGAAAATTCAAGAACTTTTGAATAGGAGGGCGAACCTTAAAAGAATGAACTTTGAGGGGTAAAATACCATGGAAGAGACCCTCAGGATTTTCTGGAAGCCTCACTTCTATAAGATTAGGCCAAATTTGATACGTCAGAATACGAAGGGTATGATCAACATGGCTATCGATAGGACGAAGCGTAAAGGTAAGAGAGTGTGTCCTCTCCTTTTCTGCAAAATAGCAAAAGGCTTTGTAAAGAATACGATAAAAGTGTTGATAAACTTTGACGGTTTCAAGAAGAGACGTTGAGGAATCATTCCCCCCAGAAAAGCATATTCTGGCTGTCCAGTACTCTGGGTCTTGGGGGTGAAAACTAGATAAAATCTTTCCAAGGGTCTCACTTCGTGAATCTTCTGGCGTAAACTCTACGGAAGGAAAAACCATGCAGGGATAAATGACGGCGCCTCCGTAAACGCCTCGCTTATCATCTTCAGCCACAACAAAGGTTGCTCTGTCTTGTTCTTTGGGAGAAAGATAAAAGTTCTGATATATTTTTAAAAGCCCTAAAAGAGCATTGATCCTTTCACCATGCAACCCATGAACTTGCGGCTCAATAATCTTATACATATAAAGTCCTTTCAGTTACTTTCCTTAGAATTTTCTAAGAAGAAAACCCTAAGCTTTGTTATGGAACCGACAAAGACCTTGATGAAGGGGTATGGACTTTTATGAAAATGAAGAATAAACTCACACACATAAAGGCCTTTATAGGTTCTTTGATTAAGTGGCACCTGTGAGGATCATCGAAAATAATCACAGGTGCATTTATCTTTTGCTCAGATAAATAATATATTTATTTTTCTTCAGTCTTTCACTTTACCCTCCACTCCATTAATAATCGCATTGTCTGCAGTATGGCGCCTCAAGTGTTCTTTTTCAAATTGGAGAATATCTTCAATACGGTAGAGAATAGAGCCATTGAGTTTTATATAAATTGGGCTCTTTGCATTGTATCTCCAGTAACGTAACGTCTCAGGCGAAACACGCCACCGTTCTCCAAGTTCTTCAGGTGTTAATAAATCTGATGCCATTATTATTTCCTTTCAAGGAGCTGCCTTTTTAAAAGCACACACCCTTTACCAGTTAGTTATAAGATAGGGCTGACACTCTAAGATGTCAACCATTTTTTCAGAAAAAATGCTTAACTTTCAATTACTTATACAGCTTTTTCTCACGTTTTATCACGTCTTATTATTCTGTCTCGCGTTTTATAAACGCGTACATACACCCCTTTTTTTTTAAAAAAGTTTGTCGCTGTAAAAAGTAAAGGCCTCCCCTAAAACAAGGATTATGAAGGGAGAAACAAAGAACAACCTCAAAATAAGAAAAAAATACCAAAGAAATACAGTGACAATTCAATAAGAATAAAATAAGCTCCCTCACATATAGGCTTTCGCATAAGTCCTGTACTTGGCACCTGTGGAGATTACAAAGCGACCACAGGTGCTCTTGTTTTTGAATGTTTATGTTTTCATTGGAACCTCCCTTTTTAAATACGATTCTCATAGACTTTGCTCAAGCGGCAAGGGGCTTAATTAGCCATATTCTTTGTGTTAGAAGTATGCCGCGTTTGGCAGAAGTCATCTTCTATTTTTTTTACTCTGGTCTGGGACATGTCTCTCAAAAGTGTCCCTTATCCAGGACGTCTTTAGCATAAGCAGAAAATCTTTGCCTTCTATCCTCAAAACGAGAGGAGTTGCCTCCCATAAAGCAGAGGAGTAAGCTCTTAAACAAAAAGGTTAGATGAGACCCAGCAAGGTTTCACAAAGAGGCTGATTCAAAAATTACAAATTGGGTTTATGCAAAACAATGAGCTTTTTCTTCTAGAATCTATTTACCTAAAACATTTAGCTGTTATGAATGGCATTCATTTTACACGCCGTGAAATCGATGTCATGGCTTGCCTTTTACATGCACGTGGCACTTCAAAGATCGCCTCTCTTTTAAATATTTCTCCTACCACTGTGGTGACCCACATACAGAATGTTATGGAGAAGCTAAAATGTAATTCACGAGAAGGTATTATTGACTTTGCGGAAAGATCTCATAACCTTTTCATCATAAAAAGGTATTACGCTCACCTTGTAGTCCATACCAGCTTTGAAAAGGCCTTAAAAAGCTGTTCAAGGATGACCGTAAGTTCTCTTGAAGCTTTCAATCCTATAACCCTTATCGTTTATTGTAAAAGCTCCCCACATAAGGAGACCGTCCCTGGTCCTTTGAGAGCTCATTTAAAGCTTGCAGGGAATGAGGTTAATGTTTGTCTTGAATTCTCCCCTGGCGGAGATGCAGAAAATAAAAAGAGGCCTCAGAAAAGCCCTCAAACGAGCTCCCTTATCCTAATTTTAGAAAAGGGGAGTGAAATTCCACAAGAATTGCACAACGTAGATTTCGTAGATTTCTCTGATCAAGAAAATTATTATTTTGGTGTTATTGACATTTTAAAAAAGCTTTGCCCAAAGATTGATTTTGATGGGATTTTTCTTGAGTTTAAAAGAGTTTACGAAACGATGGAAGAATCAAGTAAACTTTTTCCAACCCATGCGCTCCTCACCCAACCGAGCTCTTTAGAAAAAACACACATAGACGAAAATATTGTTCACGCCAAAAGAAAACATAGAAAAATAATAAATAAGCTTGTTAGGCAAGCCCTCTCCAATTTAAAAAAACCTTTTTACATACCAGCGTTTTTATTTATTGGACTTTTTGGAATAGGGCTTGGAATTGGGATTTTGGTTTTCCAAAAAATTCAAGAAAGCAACAAAAATCAGGGACAAACGATCCTTCAACTATTACCTATTCGCTCTGATTTAATTATCCCACAAGAATCTGTCCTTCTCCCCAGATCTGATCTTATGAACCAAATAAACGATAAATTTAAGAATAAAAAATCAAAAGGTGTCCAGACAATTGCCCTTGTAGGACCAGGAGGATCTGGAAAAACAACTCTGGCTCGGGGCTTTGCCTATCAGCAAAAATCAACCATCATTTGGGAAATAAATGCTGAAACACACGAAAGTCTCGGAGCCTCTTTTGAAAGTTTAGCACAAGCTCTTTCCCAAACAGATAACGATAAAAAAGAACTCAGGGGGATATTGAGAATAAAAGATCTTCCAAAAAGAGAAGAGAGTCTCCTTCAATTTGTAAAAAAGCATTTGAACTCTACTCCAGGATGGGTCCTTATTTATGATAACGTTGAAAATTTCGTAGACGTTCAAGACTATTTTCCACGGGATAGGGTAACTTGGGGAGAAGGTAAGGTCATCCTTACAACAAGGGACGGTAATATTCAGAATAATACGCATATTCATGAGATTATACACATTAGAAATTTAACGCTTGCCCAAAAGCTAACTCTTTTTACTAAAATCATGCGTCATGGAAGCACAAACCCTTCCGTTTCTCTTCAAAATGACGAGGTTAAAAGGTTTTTAGAAAAAATCCCTTCCTTTCCCTTAGATGTTTCTGTGGCTGCTTATTATTTAAAAACAACAAATATCTCCTATAGCAGATATCTACAGAACTTAATTCAATATAGTAAACATTTTGAAACAATTCAGAAAAATCTCTTAAAAGAAGCTGGAAACTATACAAAAACTCGTTATAGCCTTATTACCTTATCCTTACAGAAACTTATAGATACCCATAAGGATTTTAGTGATCTTCTCCTTTTTATAAGCCTTCTTGATTCCCAAAACATTCCCAGGGACTTGTTAGAAAAGTATAAGAACCAGCATGTGGTGGATAACTTCATCTATAACTTAAAAAAATATTCTTTTATTACAAATGAGTCCCTTCCTGGATCTTTAAATTCGACTTTTTCAATTCATAGAAATGTTCAAGCTATAAGTCTACTTTATCTTAAAAAAACACTTGAATTAGAAAATGATAAGCATTCATTACAATCAATTGCTGAAGTCTTAGATAATTATCTTGTTAATACCGTAGAGAGAGATGAACTTTCAATAATGAGGCTCTTATATGGACACTATGAAACGTTTTTAGGCCATAATGATCTGCTCACAGATGAAATCAAAGGATTGCTTAAAGGTCAGTTAGGAATTGTTAATTTGTGTCTTGCTAATTATGTAAAGTCAAATATTTGTCTTGAACAAAGTCTTAAAAAATTAAATAGACAAGACAAAAAATCACTTCTCAGAATAGCCTATCTTTTACGGCACCTTGGACGGAGTAATGAATATTTAGGGAATTATGAAATAGCCCTAAGTTTACTTGAACAAAGTCTTGCTATTTATAAAAGGTATTTACCAAAAACGGCTGATGAAGTTGCGAAGTCTTTAATACATTTAGGAAGAATTAATCGTATATCAGGTCATTACAAAGAATCCATAGATTTATGTGAAAAGAGCCTCAGTATATATAAAATATATTCTCCACCAAATGACCTTAATATAGCCCAAGCTTTGGCGAATTTAGGAAGAACGTATTTTGTTCTAGGGCATCATGAAAAAGCTAAAAATTTGTTTAAACAAAGTTTGGCGATTTATAAGCAGAATTTTGGAGAGAATCATGTTGGAACTGCTTGGTGTTTAATAGGATTAGCAATGATTGCTAGCGAATTAGGCGATAATGAACAAGCTAAAAACTTAATAGAACAGAGCCATATAATCTATAAAAAAAACTTTTCTGAAAATGATGCAGCTATAGCTTTCCTTTTAAATTGCTTAGGAAATGTTTATATTTGCTTGGGCGATTATAAAAAAGCCAAAGGTTTTTTGGAAAGAAGTTTAAAGATACACGAAAGTAATTTTGATAAAAATAATATTTTAACTGCGCAGGTTTTAAGGGATTTGGGGCATCTTTATTTTTTAGAAAATCAATTTAAAATGGCAGAGGATCTTGTTACCAAAGCTTTAAGAGTTCTTCAACAAAACAACCATCCTGAAAGTTATATGTGTTTAGAAATTTTATCGGATTTGTATCATGCAAAATCACGACAAGCAAAAAACAAAAAAGGTATACAACAATCTCAAGATCTTAACAAACAAGCTCTCGTTTACTTAAAACAAGCCATGGAAATCGTTAACGCCCATTTCCCAAAAGATTCTCCGCACGTCATGCGGCTTCAATCAAAGCTGAAAAGTTTGAAGGAAAGTAGAGGGTAACGCTGTTGTTGACTCACAAAGATATTTCCATTTGATTTTGCATCGTTCTTTGTAAATCTCGAGTCATTTGGAGGGTAAGGGGTTTGAGGGAAGCTTGGGCTTGGGTTTTGATGATATCCGGGGAGATTTGAGGTTTTTCTGAAATAGACATTTGCCTAAAAAGAAGATCGCCCTCCTTGCGGCGAAGGTAAATGTCCGTTGTAGTTTCCTTTGCTTTATAGGGATAAGTTTTTTCACGCTCTTTTGCAATATGAGCGAGAGTTAGGATTTGCTTCTGAGAAGGACTATCTCCATGAGTTTCTGTCGTAGAATGTCCTTGGTGCTCATATTCCTACGGAAACGCTTCCTCCCCGCTTGTTCTGACAGAGAGTAAATGGTTTTGCTCGAGGGGAGGATTCGTGTAATTTGAGGTCACTTCACATTTTTTCTCTACCCAAGCAAATAATTTTGATATATAAACACCGCGATAAGTATTAAAAACACCACAAACAATAAAAAGGCCACAAACAAATAGGGGTGTATGCGACGCACAGACTTGACGTTCTCTAAAGAGGTTTCATTATTATCACCCTTAAGGTTAAGGTGGGGTGTTCAAAAGAAAGTTTCACCTCCTGTCTCTTCCTATGATCCTCTTGAACTCTCTTTTTTTGTTTTTGCCTTATGAAGTCTTTAAAAATCCTCAGACGACATGTTCTTGAATGTGCTGCTGACCTCTTAGTGCGCAAAGCATTTCTCAGCCCTCTTGATGTTCTTATGGAAATGGGTTTTCTTAACTTTGGTCATATTCATGACTGGGAAATGGGAAAAACCTCTTATCTCGAACAAATCATTGAAAATGATATACAGAAAGTTAATTGTGTTCTCAAATGGATTCGTCAATGGGCCATTCAAAAAGGGCTCAAGCCAAAGGAAGTTAATTACACAATAAAGTCAAACAACGGGACCAACAGAAATTTAGACTTTACAAAAAAGGGATTCCCC